>JBOGFC010000146.1:0-26393 GCA_050742155.1 Acidimicrobiia bacterium | reverse complement strand
TCCTGCAGGCCCAGCTCGGCCACCACCCGGGACATGGGGATGAAGAGGAGGGTGGGCGGGATGAGATAGACCAGGAAGATGGCGATCCCCAGCTGCTCCCCCCACCTCATGCCGAGGCGGGCCAGGCTGTAGGCGGCCGGCAGGCTGACCAACAGGGTGATCAGCACCACCGCTCCCCCCACCATGAAGGTGTTCGTGACGAAGGTGGGGAAGTTGGTGCCGAAGAAAAGCAACCGGACGTGCTCCAGGGTGGGGGCCAGATTGAACCAGAAGGGGTTGTTCTGCTTGGTGTAGAGGTCGGGGCTCTGCTTGAAGCTGGTGATCACCCCCCACAGGAAGGGGAACGAGGCGATCAGGGCGGCGCTGATCGCTGCGACGTAGAGGCCGATCCGACCCAGCCGCCGCCGGCGGGCGGCGCGGCTGCGCTCCTCCTGCATGTCCCGGCCGGAGAAGACCTCTCTCACCTCACATCACCTGCCTGCGCCGGGCCATCCGCAGGATGAGGGCGGCCACTGCCACGAGGATGGGGAACAGGAAAAGGGCGGTGGCCGCCCCGTGGGCGAGGTTGCCGCTCTCGATTCCCCGCACGAAGGCCCAGCTGGCCAGCATGTGGGTGCTGTGGATGGGGCCTCCCCGGGTCAGCACGAACACCACGCTCATGTCGGTGAGGGTGAGGACCACCCCGAAGAGCACCGCCACGGCGATGATCGGCGCCATGAGCGGGATGGTGATCTCGAAGAGCTTCCTCCAGAAGCCGGCCCCGTCGACCTCCGCCGCGTCCTTGATCTCGGTGGGGATGGCGGTCAGCCCCGCCATCATGATCACCGCCGCCAGCGGCACGATCCGCCAGGTATGGACGGTGATCACCGAGGCCATGGCCAGGCCCGGCTTCCCCAGCCAGTACATGTTGGCCTCGATCAGGCCCAGGTTGCGCAGGATCCAGTCGATGGGGCTGAAGATCGAGTCCAGCGTCCACAGCCAGGTGATGGCGGCCAGGGACACCGGCGTCGTCCAGGGGAGCAGGACCAGGAAGCGGATGAACCACTTCCCCTGGAAGTCGGCCACCAGCACCATGGCCAGCGCCTTGGCCAGCACCACCACCAGGGCGTTGGAGATCAGCGTGAAGACCAGGGTGTTCTGCAGTGCCTGCCAGAAGACCGGGTCGCGCAGCACCCCCCGGAAGGTCTGCAGCCCGACCAGGTCGACGCTGCGGCTGCCGATCGTGGCGTTGCTGAAGGCGAGCAGGATGGCGAGGACGAAGGGGAACCCGACCAGGGCGACGATGTAGATCACCGCCGGGAGGAGCGATACCGGACCGAGAAACCCCTCGTGGTCGAGCAGGTGACGGCGCCGCCGGGCCGCCACCCGCTTGGCGAGGACGTCGGTGGCGATGGCCTGGTTGCTCACAGGCGCTGGGGCTCGGTTCGATGGCCCAGTTCCGCGTCGAAGAACTTGAGGTCGGTCTGGGCCACGGTGAACTGATGATCTCGATGGGGCTCGATGGGGACGGTGACGGTCGAGGGCAGGCGGGAGATGACCTTGGCGTGCTCCTCGAAGCCGGCGATGGTGCCGTAGAGGTAGCGGTCCGACCCCAGGTACTCGACCCGGTTGACGTAGAAGCTGAAAGCGGTCCGGTCGCCGTCGCCCTCGGTCACCCCTTTCGGTAGGAAGTTCTCGGGACGGAACCCGACCAGCACGTCGTCGCGGGAGAGCAGGTTCATGGGGGGAGATCCCAAGAAGGTGGCCACGAAGGTGTCGGCCGGCTCGTTGTAGACCTCCTCCGGGGTGCCCAGCTGACGGATCCTCCCGGCGCTCATCACCGCCACCCGGTCCCCCATGCCCATCGCCTCCACCTGATCGTGGGTCACGTAGATGGCGGTGATGCCGATCTCTCGCTGGAACTCGAGCAGGTCGTCCCGGGCGGTGGCCCGCAGCTTGGCGTCCAGGTTGGAGAGCGGCTCGTCGAGCAGGAAGACGCTCGGCTCGCGCACCAGCGCCCGGGCCAGGGCCACCCGCTGGCGCTCCCCACCCGAGAGGTGGCGGGGACGGCGATGGAGGTGGCGGTCGATGTCGAGCAGCCGGGCTGCCCACTCCACCTTCTTCCGGCGCTCCTCCTTTTCCATGCCCTCCGCCTTGAGAGGGAAGGCGATGTTGCGGTACACCGACATGTGGGGGTAGAGGGCGTAGCTCTGGAAGACCATGGCGATCTTGCGAGTGCGGGGGGGGAGCCCGTTCATGAGCTCCCCACCGATGTAGATCTCGCCCGAGGTGGGCTGCTCGAGCCCGGCGATCATGCGCAACAGGGTGGTCTTCCCGCACCCCGAAGGCCCCAGCAGGACCAGGAACTCACCCTTCTCGCTGGCGAAGTCGACCCCGTCGACCGCTTTCAGGTCCCCGAAGTGCTTCCTGAGCCCCCGGACCTCTACAACCGCCATGGGGTCACTCTACCCCCTCCCCAACCCTCCCCCCGAGGGGGAGGGAGAGCTATGCGCCGACCCTCCCCCCGAGGGGGAGGGAGGGCTATGCGCCGCCGCCGACCAGCCCCTGTTGACGCCAGGTCTCGAAGATGCTGTTGATCTGCCCTTCCGCCTCGTCGATGGCCGCCTGCGGGTCCAGGTCGCCCCGGGCCGCCTTGGCCAGCGCCACCTCGACGATGCGGCTGTTGAAGATCTCGCCCACCGCCGGGTTGGCGGGCCCCGGGTGGCCGATGTTGGTCGCCCAGTCGAGGGCGGTCTTCAGCACCGACAGCTTGTCGGCCGGCTGGGAGCCGAACGGGTCGTTGTCGAGCCAGGCGTCCAGGTCCGGCACCCGCTCGGGGAAGCCGGGGAAGTCGTAGAGCTTCGAGTTCCAGGCGGCCGGGGCCAGGTTCTCCGTGTAGTGGAGCAGGAACTCCTGGGCCGCGCCCACGTTGACGTTGGCGCGGTCCGGGATGATCCAGTTGTACATGACGTGCTGGGCCGCCAGGGCGGTGGCCGGGCCTTCCAGGGCCGGTACGAAGAAGATGTCCTCGGCGATGTCGGGGACCTGCTCCTGGGCGGTCCGGTAGGCCGAGATCGAGTTGAGGATGTAGGAGAGCTCACCGGCGATGAGCCCCTGGTTGTTGGAGGCGGCGTTCCAGGCGAACACCTCCGGAGTCATGGCGCCGTTGAACAGCTCCACCATGTACTCGACGGCGGCCAGCGTTTCGGGCGAGTTGAACACCACATTCTCGTTCTCGTCCTGGATCGATGCCCCGAACGACCAGAGCAGCGCCCGGGCGGCCATGCTGGAGTCGATCTCCTCCGAGAGGCCGATCCCCATCTGGACGCCGAGCTCGTCCTTGATCCGGGAGCCTCCCTCGAGCAGCTCGTCCCAGGTGGACGGCCCATCGGGAAAGCCGACCTGTTCCCAGAGGCTCTTGCGGTAGTCACCGGGATCCGGCACCCAGGCCGGTGCGTAGGCGTAGAACTTCCCGGTGTTGGGGTTGAAGCTCGACCGGCGGGTGAGATCGAGCATCTCGCCGTAGCGGCTGGTCGCTTCGTCGACCACGTCGGCCATGTCGACCACGCTCGGCTCGTGCTGGGACAAGACGGCGATGTAGTGCATCAGGTCGTGCCCCTCGCCCGCCTGGATCTCCGAGGCGATGGCGGCCGGGACACTGGCCACATCCACGTGGTCCACGGTCACGTTGACGCCGACCTGGTCGCCCCACTCCTGGACGAAGCCGTCGAACCACACGTCGTGGGCGGGGACGAAGTGGCTCCAGAGCAGGATTCTGAGGTCGCCGCTCAGGGCGGTGGCCGGCTCCACGAAGCTGGTGGCCGGCTCCGCGGCGGCCGCCACCGCGGTGGTGGTCACCGCGGCGGTGGTGCCGGGGGCGGCGGTGGTGCCGGGGGCGGCGGTGGTGCCCGGGGCGGCGGTGGTGGTAGGCGCCGCTCCCGGGGCGCAGGCGGCCGCCACCAACGAGATGCCGGCCGCCTTCAAGAAGTCTCGCCTGCTTAGTCCCTGATCGCTCGCCATGTCGCCTCCTATCGCCCGTCCGCCCCAACCTAACAAAACTCGACTCGCCGTGCGTCGGCGGACGCTCACCCTACACTCGTGCCTCCGTGTCGACCGCCCTGCGGCACTTTAGGAGCAGGTTCGCCTTCGGGATGTTGGACCTCCTGGAGGGGCTGCCCATCGATCACCAATACGGCCGTCAGCCGGCCGTGGTTCGTCCCGATGAGCCGGTGCGGCTGCTCGTCCAGGTGGATCCGGGCTATCGGGAGGTCGAAGTGATGGCTTCGGTGACGCCCGGCCCGATCGGTCCTGAGGAGCTGGCGCAGGTGGGGGAGCGGCACCGCTCCCGAGGGGACGGCCCCACCTGGCTCGTGGAGCTTCCGGCCATGCCCGAGGGAGCGGTGGTCCACTACCTGGTCCGGGCCACCGACTCCCGGGACCGCATCTGGTACGCCGACGGGCGGCGCCCCCTCGGAGCGGCGACGGTCTTCTGCCATCGGGTCACCGCCCGCCGTCCCCCGGAGTGGGCCCGCCGGGGGGTGATGTATCAGATCTTCGTGGACCGCTTCTCGGCGCCCGGCGACCCGGCCCTCCGGCCCGGCCCCGGCCACTGGGCGGGAGGCAACCTCCACGGGGTGCGGAGAGCGGTTCCCTACCTGGCCGACCTGGGGGTGACGATCGTCTGGCTCACCCCGGTCTTCGCCTGCACCAGCTACCACGGCTACGACGTCGAGGACCTGCGGTCGGTCGATCCTCGCTTCGGGGGGGATCGGGCGCTGGCCGACTTGGTGGAGGCCGCCCACCGGGCGGGCCTGCGGGTGGTGCTCGACCTGGTTCCCAATCACCTCTCCCACCGGCACCCCTGGTTCCAGGAGGCCCTCTCCGGAGGGCCGAAGCGTGACTGGTTCTTCTTCCGCCGGGACGGCTACGACACCTTCTTCGGCAGCCGGGGCCTGCCCAAGCTGAACCTCGACCATCCCGCCGCCCGCCGGGCCATGATCGAGGCGGCTCGCTACTGGCTGGACCGCTTCGGGGTCGACGGCTACCGCATCGACCACGTGCTGGGGCCCTCGGAGTCGTTCTTGGCCGCCCTGGCCGCCGAGCTCAACGCTGCCCACCCCGACGCCTGGCTGTTCGGGGAGGCCACCGCCTCGGCGGCCTTCATCCGCCGCTTCGGGGGGCTGCTGGACGGGGCCACCGACTTTCCCACCGCCTATGCACTGCGGGACCTGCTGGCCGGCGAGATCGACCCCTCCGACTTCCGGGAGGTGGAGCAGGAGGCGCCCGGCGTGCTCTCTCACCAGGACTTCACCTGGGTGCGTTTCGTGGACAACCACGACATGGACCGGGCCCTGTCGGCCTGGGGCGGGGACCCGGCCAAGCTGGAGGCGGGCGTGGAGATGCTGCTCGGCCTGGGGGGTACGCCCTGTCTTCTCTACGGCACCGAGCAGGGCCTGATGAACAGGCCGGCCGGGGACGGGCTGGAGGCGGTGAGAGTTCCCATGAATTACCGGGATGGCTTGGGAGTCTTTGTCAAGACCCGGGCTTTGGTTCGAGAACGGTCAGCGTGGCGCGAGCAGGAGCCTTGGCCGGGTGTACGATTCCGGTACGTCCCGCCCTGTTCCGGGGCGGGGTGTTAAAGAGGAGGGGAAACCATGAGGCAACCTAGATCGGTCGTGCTCCTGCTCGGCCTGGCCCTGTTGGCGGCCGCCTGCGGCGGCGGCGCCGCCCCGAGCGGGACGACCGGAGCTCCGGCCCCCGAGGCGCCGGCCACCACCGCTCCCCCGGTAACCGAGACGACGGCCGCCGCGGTCGGTGAAGGATTGCTGATCTGGGCGGACGAGACCAAGGCCCAAGCACTCGAGCAGGTGGTTCCGGCCTTCACCGAGCAGACCGGGGTACCGGTGGAGATCCAGGTGGTCGACTTCGGGCAGATTCGCGATCAGGTGAAGACGGCCGGCCCGGCCGGGGAGGGCCCCGACCTGTTCACCGGCGCTCACGACTGGACCGGGGAGCTGGTCACCGCCGGCGTGGTCGACCCGATTGACCTGGGGGACAAGGCTGGCGAGTTCGTGGAGGTGGCCCTGAACGTGTTCAGCATCGAGGGTCAGCTCTATGCGGTCCCCTATGCCACCGAGGCGGTCGCCATGTACTACAACAAGGCGCTCGCCGCCGAGCCTCCCGCCACCTTCGACGAGGTCAAGGCGGCCTGCGACGGTATGTCGGGGATCGAGAACTGCTATGGCGTGCCCGGAGGTGGCGATGCTCCCGACGCCTACCACAACTTCCCCTTCCTGTCCGCCTTCGGCGGGTACATCTTCAACTACGACCCGGCCACGGGTCATGACCCCTCCGACGTCGGGATCGATAGCGAGGGTGCCATCCAAGGAGGTCAGTTCCTGGCGTCGCTGGCAGCCGACGGCTATGTGGGCGAAACCAATTACGACACGGCCAGGAACCTCTTCGTCGAGGGGAGCGAGCCGTTCTGGATGACCGGGCCCTGGGAGCTGGGGGGCCTGCAGGAAACCGACGTGGACTGGGGCGTGGCTCCCATTCCCACCATGGACGGCAATTCCGCCAAGCCCTTCGTGGGGGGGCAGGGCTTCTTCCTGTCCTCCTTCAGTGAGAACAAGGTGGTCGCCCAGTCCTTCCTGCTCGACTTCGTGGCCACCGCCGAGGGCATGAAGGCCCTCTACGAGGCCGACCCGCGCATCCCGGTCTTCACCGCCACACTCGAAGAGGTGAGCGCGGATCCTGCGGTGCAGGTCTTCAGTGAGTCGATGGCCGGAGGGGAGCCCATGCCCAATATCCCGCAGATGGGGTCGGTGTGGGGCCCGCTGGGTGACGCGCTGCTGCAGGTTCGCAACGGCGACGCCGAGCCCCAAGCGGCCCTCACGGCGGCCGCCGAGCAGGTGCGCCAGGCGGTGGCGGGGTAAGGTTTCCCCATGGCCGATAGGGAAGGCAGGGTGCGAACGCGCTCCCTGCCTTCCTCGCGTCTGGGGCCCGGTTTCTGGGTTCGGCTGGTGGGCCTGGGGCTGCTGGATGCTCTGGCGGCCTTCGCTTCGCTGGTCCTTGTCGCAGAAGGTGCATGGTGGCTGCTCTCTGCACTGCTGATCGGGACGGCCGGGATCAACTACATCTATCTGAGCTCCAGGACCCTCCCCTTTCGCTGGCTGATGCCTGGTCTGGTGTTCCTGCTGCTCTTCAGCCTCTACCCGATCATCTACACCTTCTACGTGGCCCTGACGAACTGGTCGATTCCCAACTTTCTCACCAAGGACCAGGCCATCACCCAGCTGACTTCCCGAGAGACCCTCCCGACAGAGGAGGGCCAGGACTTCCAGCTGTTCGTTTACCGCCAGCCGGAGGGCGAGTTTCGCTTCCTGCTGCGCAGCGAGACCGAGCAGTTCTTCGGACGGCCCCGTCCGGCCGACGAGGATCCTGCCGAGAAGGGGGTCCTCGAGGATCCCGCCTCCTACGAAGTCGTCGACGAGGACCGGGATGGCGTACCGGAGACGATCGGTCCCTTCCGGCGCCTCGAGTCCCGCGATCTGTTCGCGGTGGCAAGCGAGCTGCAGAGGCTCGTGTTGGACATCCCCGGCCGGGGCTTGGCCAGGGTCCAGACCATCACCTCGGCCCGGGTGTCGGAAGCTCGCTACGCCTACGACGCCACCCGGGACGTGCTGGTCGACAAGCTGGAGGGCCTCGAGTGCACGCCCACCGAGGGCAACTTCGTCTGCCCGGGTGAGCGGGAGCTGACTCCGGGCTGGCGTGTACCGGTGGGGTTCCAGAATTTCCTGCGGGTGGCCACTGATTCTCGCATCCGGGACCCCTTCGTCAGAGTGTTCATTTGGAACGTCGTGTTCGCGGCGGGCACGGTTCTCCTCACCCTCGCGCTCGGCCTGGGCTTGGCGCTCACCTTCCAGGACGAGCGCATGCGGTGGAGGAAGCTCTTGAGGTCCCTGCTCATCCTTCCCTACGCCATCCCCGCCTTCCTGACCGTCCTCGTGTGGCGAGGCTTGCTCAATCAGCAGTTCGGAGCGGTGAATCGTACCCTGGAGCCGCTGCTGTCCCTGTTCGGATCGGACGGCATCCCCTGGCTGGCCAGCGGCTTCTGGGCCAAGGTGGCGGTGCTGCTCGTCAACCTGTGGCTTGGGTTTCCGTACATGATGCTCGTCACGATGGGGGCGCTCCAGGCGATCCCGAGCGAGCTTCAGGAAGCGGCCCGGGTTGATGGAGCTTCGGCGCTGGGAGTATTTCGCAAGGTGACCTTCCCGCTGCTCATGGTGAGCATCTTCCCACTCCTCATCGCCTCCTTCGCCTTCAACTTCAACAACTTCGTGCTGATCTTCCTCCTCACCCGGGGGGGTCCGCCACTGGCCGGCTATGCGGTGCCGGTCGGGGAGACCGACATCCTCATCTCATTCACGTTCAACCTGGCCATCACCAGCGGCCGGGGGGCCGACTTCGGGTTGGCTTCAGCGATCTCGATCTTCATCTTCCTCGTCGTTGCGGGGCTTTCGGCCTTTGGCTTCCGGTACACGAGGCGCCTGGAGGAGGTCTATGGCGGTCTCTGAGCCGATCGCCCGACCGGCTGCCGAGCAGGTGGCGGTTCGCGTGAGGGGGATGCCTCCCCGTCGCTGGCTGCGGGAGGTAGGCTGGCGGTACCTGGTGGCCGGAGCGGCGGTCCTCTTCGCCCTGTTCCCAATCGCCTGGATCCTGTCCGCGTCGATCAACCCGATCGACAACCTGACGGCGGCACGCCTGGTCCCGCCGGGAATCACCCTTGACAGCTACCAGCAGCTGTTCCGCAATCCTTTGGCACCGTTCGGGCGCTGGCTCTTCAATACCCTCAAGATCGCTCTCGTTGGTGCGATCCTGATCGTGAGCCTCTCGGCTCTGGCCTCCTATTCCTTCAGCCGCCTCCGATGGAGGGGACGCCGGGGCGGCCTGCTAACCCTCCTCTTGGTGCAGATCTTCCCCAACTGGCTGGCGTTCGTGGCCATCTTTCTGCTCCTGATCCAGATCGGGGGGATCTTCCCGACCTTCGGCCTGGGCACCCACGCCGGGCTCATCCTCGTCTATCTGGGAGGTGCCCTCGGTGTGAACACCTGGTTGCTCAAGGGGTTCATGGACTCCATCCCGTATTCGCTCGACGAGGCCGCCGTGGTCGATGGTGCCTCCAACTGGCAGGTGTTCACCCGGGTCATCTTGCCCTTGGCTCGCCCGGTGCTGGCGGTGATCTTCCTCCTCACCTTCATCAGCCTGTACGGGGAGTACATCCTGGCGGCCGTCATCTTGCGCGATGCGGATCAGTACACGATGGCTGTGGGGCTCCAGTTGTTCGTGCAGAGCGAGTACACAGCCAAGTGGGGCCAGCTGGCTGCGGCGGCGGTGATCGGAGCCTTCCCCATCACCCTGGTCTGGCTGGTCATGCAAGACCAGATCGTGAGCGGGCTCACCCAGGGAGCCGTGAAAGGCTGACCCCCCCCCGTTTTTGTGACGGTAAAGCACCAAATAGGTCGATAAACGTCACAAGAACGAGGGGGGACTACCTGGAGGGGCTGCACTCCCACACCCGGGCGCTCCAGATCAGCCGTGACCCGCGCCGGGCCAGGTTCACCACCCCGTCGGCGATCAGCTGGCGGAGCTCCTCGGTGTCGGCCAGCTGGGTGGGGATCGGGAAGCGGCGCTCCACCAGCTCGGTGAGCTTGTCGTAGAGGGAACGGGCCCTCCGCAGGATGGCGTTCTCGTCCTGGATCGAGCCGGTGGGAAGCAAGAGGCGTCCCTTCGGCTTCAGCCAGTTGAGGGCCTCCTCGAGCATACGGATGGGAAGCTCCGATCCATGGGGCCCACCTCCCCGGCCGCTGGGGAACCAGCCGCTCACCCGGGCGAAGGCATCCGGGATGCCGGAGACGTCCCCGATGATCACGTCGGCCTTGAGATCGTCGGGGAGCGGGTCGAAAAGGTTCCCCTGTAGGAACTGGGTGCGGTCGGCCACCCCAAGGCGGCGGGCGTTGAGGGCGGCGATCTCCTCGGTGTCGGGGGCGGCGTCCACCCCGAACACCCGGCCGGCCCCCAGCTTGGCGGCGATGATGGCCAGCACTCCCGAGCCGCACCCCATGTCGATCACGGTGTCTCCCTTCCGCACCTCCAGGGCCTCTCCCAGCAGCAAGGAGACGCTGGAGGGCGGAAAGGTGTTCGGGGAGAGCACGAGGTCGAAGGGACCCAGCCGCCCCTTCCAGGTGAAGGTGGTTTCTCCGCTCATGTGCCCAACATTACCCAGCTCCCCTGGCTCTAACCACCCGGACCGGCCGCCACCCCATCCCGAAGGGCCTCCAGTCGCTGAGGCAGGCCGGGACCCATCGCCTCCCGAATGATGGGATAGAGCACCGGAGCTGCCACGCTCCTGGCTTCCATGGTCAGCTCGACGGAGAGGTCGGTGGCGTCCTTCCCTTGCTTGAAGGTGGCCATGATCGCTCCGGCTGCCGCACCGGCATCGAAGTCCAGCCCCATGTGGTCGTTGACCTGGGCGTGCATGGTCCTGGCGGTGCCGCGCAGGCGCCGGGAGCCGCTCTCGATGGTCCAGGCGAAGCCGGCCAGCATCCGGTCGCTCCGGTAGGAGACGCTGTCGATCGTCTCGGCTCCGAGCAGCGACGCCCAGGTCTCGGCTTCCTGGAGCCTTTTCCAGACCACGATCGCAGGAGCGGGAATCGAGACCTGGTGGCTGAACTTCTCGACGGCCATGGGCTGGAAGCTACCCACTACCCTGGCCGCATGATCAGTCCGACCGACTACCTGAAGCTCGTCCTGAACCCCATCCGGCTGGCGGTGCTGGGCCGAGCCGCGGTGGGCGCGGTCGACACGGCTGAGCTGGCCACCGAGCTGGGGATCCCTGAGCGGCGGGTCCTCGAGGCGGTGGGCCGGCTGCGGGATGCAGGGCTGCTCGACGAGCGATTCCGGCTTCGTCGGCCGGCCCTCCGGGAGGTGGCGGCCCGGCTACCCCGGGCCGAGCCGCCGTCCGACTCGGTGGTGGAAGGGGAGTGGAGCGCCGCCGAGGCCGAGGTGCTCTCCCGCTTCTTCTCCGGGTCTCGCCTCACCGAGATCCCCGCCCAGCGCTCCAAGCGTCTGGTGGTGCTGGAGCGCCTGGCCACGGAGTTCGAGCCCGGCCTCCGCTACTCGGAACGCTCGGTCAACACCACCCTGCACACGTTCCATCCCGACTACGCCTCCTTGCGGCGATACCTGGTGGACGAGGGCCTGCTCGCCCGGGCCGACGGGGCTTACTGGCGTAGTGGCGGCCGAATGGACCTGCCGGAGGCCGGCTGATGCCCGGACTGCTCGCCTTCCACGCCCACCCCGACGACGAGTCCCTCTCCATGGGTGGGACTCTGCGCCGCTACGTGGAGGGCGGGGAGCAGGTGGTGGTCGTCATCGCCACCGGGGGAGAGGTGGGGGAGGTGCACAACTACGACGATCCCGAGCCGGTCAAGGCCCGGCTCAAGGAGGTACGGGCCGAGGAGTTGGCCGCCGCCATGGCCATCCTGGGGGTGGAGACCACCGAGACGCTCGGCTATCGGGACTCGGGGATGGTGGATACCGAGGACAACCTGCATCCCGACTCGTTCTGGGCGGCCGGCTTCGAAGAGGCGGTGGCCCGCCTGGTGACGCTCATCCGCCGCCACCGGCCGGAGGTGGTGACCGCCTACGACCCCTTCGGCGGCTACGGACACCCGGACCACGTCCAGGTGCACCGGGTGGGGACGGCGGCCTTCTTCGGAGCGGCCGACACCGGGCGCTTTCCGGTCACCGAGGACGGGGCCTGGTTGCCGCAGAAGCTCTACTGGGCCACCTGGCCTCGCACCCGTATCGTCATCGTGCGCCGGCTGTTGGCGGAGGTGGGTGAGATCCCCGAGGAGGAGCTCGAAGAGGAGCCGCGGGCCGGGGCCCTGGAGCACGACGTCACCACCTGGATCGACATCGAGCCCTGGGTGGACCTGAAGTGGAAGGCCGTGCTGGCCCATACCAGCCAGATACCGCAGGACTGGTGGCTGCGCCGAGTCCCCGCGGAGCACCATCTGGACGTGTTCGGCAAGGAAGCCTTCATCCGTGCCTACAGCCGGGTGCCCCACCCGCCCCAGGAGGACGACCTCTTCGCCGGCCTGCGGTGAGCGCGGCCGAGGACTGGAAGAACGAGCTGCAAGCCTGGGCCATCCCGGAGGAGCTGCTGGCGGCCGTCGAGGAGTCCCCCTACCAGTGGCCGGCGGAGCTGTGGAAGCGGAGCCGGGCTCGGGAAGCCTCCCACTCGCTGACCGGCACGGTGGTGCGGCGCCTGCTGCCGGCCGGCGGCACGCTGCTCGACGTAGGGGCCGGGACCGGGCGGTCTTCGCTCCACCTGGCCCGGGAGGGCCACCGGATCACCGCCGTGGAGAAGGACCACGGCATGGCGGAGGGGTTTCGGGAGCAAGCGGCTGCCTGGGGCATCGGGGCGGAGCTCCTGGTGGGGGCGTGGCCGGAGGCCGCCCGGGAGGTCGATACCCACGACGTGGTCCTGTGCGCTCACGTGGTCTACGACGTGCAGGAGATCGCCCCGTTCCTGCTCGCCCTGCATGATCCAGCCGGGGCGTGGTGCTGGAGCTGACCCCCTCCCATCCGTGGGCCGGCCTGGCTCCCTATTACCGAGCGCTGCACGGCCTGGCTCGCCCCTCGGGCCCCACGAGCCAGGACCTGGCGTCGGTGGTGGAGGAGATCTTGCAGGTCACGCCCGCCGTCGAGCGGTGGTCACGAGGCGGGACGCTGTGGTTCGCCGATCGGGATGAGCTGGTGGCCTTCTGTCGCCGCCGCCTGGTGCTGCCGGAGGGGCGGACACCCGAGCTCCGAGCGCTCCTCGAGGCCGAGATCGTGGAGCGAGACGGGCGTCTCTACCTGGGAGGCGAGGACCGGGAGATGGTCACCATGTGGTGGGAAAAGTCGACTCCCTGGGTGTAGACACGACGACGGGCACTCTTCACGAAACGTTCACTCCCCGTTGAGACCGCTGTTAGGTGCACCCGGCAGCCTGGACGGGAACCGCCCAGGAAAGGAGACATGATGTCGTCCGGCCTCAGGCTCGTGCTGGTGATGGCCGCCGTAGTGGGCCTCGGGGCGGCCGCCGTCCCAGCCTCGCCATCGGAGGAGGTGCTAAGCACCTACAGGGTGTCGATCACCAACCTGACCGGCGGGCAGCCCTTCTCCCCGCCGGTGATCCTCACCCACCGCTCCTCGACCGGCATCTTCACGGTAGGAGAACCGGCCAGCCTCGGGATTCAGGAGATCGCCGAAAACGGAAACAACGCACCCTTGCTGGAAGCGCTGGCCGCCGACAAGCAGGTCTTTGATTTCACTGAGGCTCCGGCTCCGCTCTTCCCGGAAGGCACCCCGGGGAGCACCCAGCTCGGGTTCCGCGACTCGGTGACGCTCGAGATCACCGGCTCGAGGGGGGCGAGGTTCTTCTCAGCCGTCACGATGCTGGTCTGCACGAACGACGGGTTCACCGGCGTGGACACGGTCCGGCTCCCGACCCTGGTCGGCCAGTCGGTCAGGATCCGCACGGCCGGTTACGACGCCCGGACTGAGATCAACACGCAGGACTTCGACGATCTCGTGCCGCCCTGCCAGTTGATCACCGATCCTCCACCTCCGGTTGGCGGGAGCGGCACCTCCAATCCGGCACTGGCTGAGGACGGGGTTATCCGCCATCATCGCGGCATCCGGGCCGGCGTGGGCGACCTGGACCCTGAGATACACGGCTGGGTGGACCCAGTCGGGATGATCGTCATCCGGCGGACCGGCTAGCCATTCCGCCGGGCCCGGTAGCCTGACGGGTGTGGCGGCCGGTGACCGAGCCCTTGCACCACCCGATCGCCCGCGGCGCGTGCTCGTCGTCGACGACGAGCCGATGGTTCGGGAAGTGGTGGCCCGATATCTGGAGCGGGACGGGTTCCGAGTCGACATGGCCCGGGACGGGGGAGAAGCTCGGGACCTGATCGAGCGAAGCACCCCCGACCTGGTCATCCTTGACCTGATGCTCCCGGAAGTCGGGGGCCTGGAGATACTCGCTGAGCTGCGACGTCGGAGCGAGCTGCCCGTGATCGTGCTCACCGCCCGGGGCGAGGAGCCCGACCGGGTGGTGGGGTTGGAGCTCGGAGCGGATGACTACCTGGTCAAGCCCTTCTCGCCCCGCGAGCTGGTGGCCCGGGTCCGCTCGGTCTTACGGCGGTCTACCCCGCGGCCGGCCAGTTCCCGCTTGGAGTTCAACGGGTTGGTTATCGACCAGGCCACACGGGAGGTCTTGGTGGACGATCGGGCAATAGAGCTCACTCCCAAGGAGTTCGACCTGCTTGCCTTCTTGGCGGCTTCCCCCCGACAAGTGTTCTCCCGGGCGCAGTTGCTTCGGCAGGTGTGGGACTCCTCGCCCGACTGGCAAGACCCTTCCACGGTCACGGTGCACATAGGGCGGCTCCGCCAAAAGGTCGAGGCCGACCCGCAAAACCCCAGACGGGTGGCGACCGTCTGGGGAGTGGGCTACCGGTTCGAGCCTTGAGGGTGCTGCTGGCCACCGGGGGGCTCCTCCTGGCCGCGGCTCTCTTGGTCTCGGAAGCGGCCATGCGGCCTTCCCCTCGGGACCGCCTGTTGCTCTATGGGGTCTTCGGGGGCACGGCCATCCTCACTGGGGCCGGCGCCTGGGTGGTGCTCCGAGTGATGAGGGGAACCAGATCGGTGCGTACCTCCGTGTTGGTGGTCGCTCTGGCCGCGGTGGTGGCCGCCGCGGCCGTCGTGGCGGCTTCTGCCATCTCCATGTTCCTGTCGCCCCACGACCTGCGCCTGGTCCTGGTCGCCCTGGCCCTGGGGGTCGGGCTGGGGTCGATGCTGGCGGCCACGGTGTCCGGGCCGCTGGTCTCCGACCTCGAGAGACTGGCCGCCGCGGCGGGTCGGGTGGCGGCCGGGGATCTGCGAGTGCGCACCCGCATCGACCGGGCCGACGAGGTCGGGTCGGTGGGGCGGGCAATGGATGCGATGATCGAGGAGTTGGAACGGTCTCGGACCGCCAGGCGCGAGTTCTTGGCGGCGGTCGGCCACGACCTGCGTACTCCGCTCACCGCACTCCAGGCGACGGTGGAGGCGCTTCAGGACGGCATGGCTCCAGATCCAGACCGTTACCTGCGCTCCATGGCACACGACCTGGCCGTCATGCGGGCTTTGGTTGAGGACCTCTTCCTGCTCGCCCGGATCGAGGCGGATGAGCTCCAGTTGCGCCCCATCGCGGTCGACCTGACCGAGTTGGTCGACGAGGTCCGCGAGGCCATGGGCCCGGTAGCCGAACGACGGCAGGTGGGGCTGGACCTCGAGGCTCCCCGTCCGGTGCGGGTGGTCGGAGACCCGGAAGCCCTCGGACGAGTGACCCGCAACCTCATCGACAACGCCATCCGTCACGCCCCCGAGGGCAGCTCGGTGCGGATCACGGTGGGCCCGGATGCCGGTGGAGGTGGGCTGGTGCGCGTGCTCGACGAGGGCCCCGGGTTTCCCGAAGGCTTCGTAGAGCGAGCCCTGGAGAGCTTCGCCCGGGCCGACCCCGCCCGCGCCAGGGAGGACGGGGGGGCAGGCCTGGGGCTGGCTATCGCCCGCGGGTTCGTCGAAGCCCACGGCGGGGAGGTCTGGGTTCAGCCCGGCCCGGGCGGCCGAGTGGCCTTCCGGCTACCCCCGCCCTCCTCCTAGAAGGACATGCCGAGCTCGCCGCTTGCCGCGGTGAGGGCTGAGGCGACCTGCGGGGCGGCCACCTGCGAGCAGGCGTGGCCGGAGTCGATCTCGAAGGCAGGCCCGCCGATCATGGCGGCCGTCTCTCGTTGGCGCTCGGGAGGCATCACCTTGTCCTTGGCGGTGATCACCCAGGCCGTGGGACGGTCGAGCACCGAGACCCAGGTCCGGGCGTCGAAGTGGCGCAGGTCGCTCGAGGCTTGCAGCAGGATCTTGCGCCGGGGAGCGGCCGAGAGGCTCCAGGCTTCGTAGCAGGCCAAGTCCGGGCAGCTTTGGACGCGGCGGCGATAGCTGAGCTTGCTGACCGGGGAGGACGCTCCGAAAAGGTAGGGCCCGAGGGTGGCGGCCAGCTGGGCGCGGGCGAAGCTCCAGTGCGCTGAGGTGGCCAGGCCGACTATACCGGAGAAGCGGTCCTTGGCGCGGTGGGTGGCTTCCAGCGCCACGGGACCACCGAGGGAATAGCCGACCAGGAGGGCGTCCCGGAATCCCAGTGCATCGACCAGGTCGACCACGCAGTCGGCGGCTCGAGAGATCGAGAAACGTCCTTCCAGCTGAGACGCTCCGTGCCCGGGCAGATCGACGGCCAGAAAGGGAGCCGGCAAGTGCTGGAGCACTTTCCACCACGTCACGTCGGCGCAGCCGCCCCAGCCGTGGACGAGGACCACCGGGGTCCCCTCGCCCCGGCGACGGATCCGAAACCCGACCGGTCCGACCTTGGTGGGCAGGAGGCCGCGGCTACCCGGGAGCTGGGGAGTGACTTGTCGCACGTGCTGGCAGGGGCCTTCCCACCAGTGGCGCACGGCCACCACTCCCGCAGTCAACCCGAACACGACGGGGAGCGATCGGGCGAGCGATCGCGTCGTCACGAACGTCCCGCCAAACGGCAGATCATCGCCGCGAGCGCTCTGCGTCTGATCCTCGGCCTCCCACCCAACGGGCTAGCCCGCCCCATGCCCCCCAGTATGCCACCCACTCAGAGTGGCGTCCAGGGTGTTTTTGGACGCGGTCGGTGACCTTCGGCCAACCTAAGGCTTGGCTGTACCGGAACGGTCGACTATTGGCTGGAGAATGGGGCTCAGTCGGTCCCGGACGACTCCCCATCGGCCTCCTGGCCGTCTCCCGAGAAGACCGGCAAAGAGAGCTGATCGTCCCGGTGAAGGTGCTCTCCGTCGGCGTAGATGCCGGCCGGGACCTGCAGGATCTCGGCCACCTCGTCTCCCGAGATGGTCTTCTTCTCCTCCAGGACGGAGGCCAACCGCTCGACGTCGTGGCGGTGCCGCTCCAGGAGATCCCACACCTCGTCGTAGAGTCGCTTCAGGCGAGCTTCCACCTGCGCACCCCGCTCCCTGATCACCAGCTCGGTGGGATCCTTGCCGCGCTGGAGCAGGTAGCCGGAGGCCAGGTAGAGAGAGGTGACCTCTTCACCCATGCCCCAGGCTCCTTCCATGAGAGCTACCAGCCGGGAGGCGTTCTCCAGGTCTCCCGACACGCCGGAGGAGGAATCGCCGCCGAAGAACATCCGCTCCCCGGCCAATGAAGCCAAGGAGACCTTGATGTCGGTCTCGTACTCGCTCTTCCACTCGGTGTAGCGGTCCTCCACCGGCAGCGGCTTCACCATCCCGAGCGCCTGGGAGTGCTTCTCGATGGTGACCACATCGATGGCCCGGTGAGCCTGCAAGAGGTGGGCGGCCACGGCGTGGCACGACTCGTGCACCGCCACCGCATGTCGCTCCCGTTGGATGTACTGCACGTCCTCGGGAGGACCGAGCTCCTTGAGGGCCTTGGCCCGCCACAGGTCGTCGTAGCCGACCACCTCCCGGCCGTCGCGGATGGCCAGGATGAGCCCCTCGTTGACCAGGTCCTTGATCTTGGCCCCGCTGTAGTAGGGGGTCATCACCGCCAGACGCTCCACCTGCTCGGGGGTAACTACGTTGGAAACCTTGTCGAGGTAGCCCTGCAGGGTCCGCACCCGCCCGTCCTTGGACGGATAGGGCACCTTGTAAATCCGGTCGATGCGGCCCGGCCGCAGCATGGCCTCATCGAGGGCCTGGGGCATGTTGGTGGCCAGCATGATGAGGATCCGATACTTGGGCGGGGGCTTGGGCCTCATGCCCAGCAGGCGCCGCAGCCGGTTGGTGATGCCGCGGGGCTTCTTCAGGCCGGACATCTCGCTGAGCAGGGCCTGGAGGGTTCCCATCCCGCCGCCCCCCATACCGCCGCCCATGATGATCCGGTGGATGGGGTTGCGGGGAGGGGCCGGTGTGCTCTCGGCGCCGGCGAGCATGTGATAGAGCGTGTCGCGGCTGGCGTCGGAGAGGTACTCGAAGCCGTTGCAAGCGGTGAGGGCTTTGCCGATGGAAGGTTGCCAAGGACCCTGACCGCCGGCCAGGGCGCCGCGGTTACCGAGCGAATCGGCCTCGTCGAAGAAGACGATCACCCCCCCGAACTTGAGGGAGAGCTTGCGGAGCTTCCGGAACAGGCTCTTCACCTTGAGGATTCCCACCCCCATGAACATGTTGATGAAGGCCCCCGGGTCGACGAACACGTAGGGCTTGCCCACCTCTCCGGCGATGGCCTCGGCCATGAGTGTCTTTCCGGTGCCGGGAGGGCCCCACAGGAGGATGCCACCCGGGATGTAGCCCCCCTTCTCCTCGATCTCGTCCGGCTTCTCCAAGAAGGCGATGCTCTCCTTGACCAGGTCGAGGACGTGATCCTGGCCCCATACCTGGTCGAAGCGGGTCTCGATGTCCTCCGGGTAGTAGACGTCCACGCCCCCTCGGGAGAGGAACCAGAAGATCCCCACGAACTGCACGACGATGATGAAGAAGTAGAAGACCAAGAGCATTGCGAAGCTGAGAAAGCGTCCGATGATCTCCGGGGCCCGGACGATCGCCTCCACCGGGCTCTCGACGTCCGACACGAAGGTCATCACCAAAGTGACGTACAGGGCCAGCAACAGCAGCCACTTGAAGATCCGGCGCACTCGGTAGCGGGTCCACTCCGAAACGCGGTTGGTGATCTGCCGCTCCGTCCCCTCGAAGATCCGGCTCTTCCAAAAGCGGTGGTAGCCCGACCAGTGCTCTGAGATCAGGTAGTGGATCTGGCGGAGTACCTCCAAGCCCATCAGGATCACGAGGAAGCGGCCGAAGCCCCCTCGGGCCGTCTCGGTGACCGCTTCCCGGAAGCTCAGGAAGGGATCACTCATCTTCACCCAGGCCATGAACAGAAAGATCACGGAAAGGGCGAGGAGCACCTTGATCCGATCCCAGGGGGCCGAGCGGCGCCGATACTGCTTGAGCTTCAGTCCCTCGTGTTGATGATCCACGATTCCACCACTTCCTCGATGTCTTGCTCGTACGCTTGGAAACACTCCAGCGAGCACCCGACGGCGATCGAATACATCCGGGTGTCGTCAGCGTTGGTCACCGACTTCAGGAACACCACCGCCAGCTCATCTGTTTCACGCTCCCGGTAGGAGACGAAGACGCGTACCCCCTCTACGTCGTCGGCGAACTCGAAGTCCTGCTTGAGCATCTCGCGGACCTCTTCCTGCTCCTGATAGGGGACCACGGTCTGGGTCAAGAGAAAGCGCGAGATGTAGTCGCGCTCTTGGTCGTCGATGGGACGCACCGCGGCGGTGCCGATCGGGAACTGGGCCTCCGACACCGAGACGGCCAGGTGTTGGGCGTCCTCGGTGGGATAGCCATCGAAGAACACGCCGCTGACCTCCGGGTTGGTGCCGTTGAAAGGACGGGTGTCTACCGCGCCCAGCTCCTCCGTGTAGACGTTCCAATCGGCCGGCAGCTTGAAGAGGAAGCGCTCGTCGGGGTCCCGGTAGGTCTGCCTCTCGGAGGGCTCGGCCGGGCCACAAGCGACTCCCGCCAGGGCGATGAGCGCCGAACCCAGGAGCCATCCGGTGGCCCGCCGTCCCGTCTCCATGGATAAAGCCTAGTCCGAAGTTACCGCGGCGAGGCAGCCCTCTATTCGGAGGGAAGCCCCACGGTGGATCGCAGTCAGGCGAGCCGCTCCAGCCAAGGACACTCTCCCCCGCCTTTGGGAGGGGGTCGGGGGGAGGGTCGGTTCAACCCCCTCCCCTTGGGAGGGGGTTGGGGGGAGGGTCTCAGCCACCGGCCGTCACAGCCAGGTCGGCCAGAGTCTCGATCAGGAGAGGATGGTCGTTGAGACAGGGCGGCCGGTAGAAGGCCAGCCCGATCCGCTCGGCGTGCTCCCGGTGGACCAGATCGTTGTCGTAGAGGCTCTCCAGGTGGTCGGCCAGGAAGCCGATTGGGTAGACCACCGCCGCCACCCGGCCGGACCCCTTGAGGTCGTCCAGAACCTCCTCCACCTCGGGCCCCAGCCAGGGCTCCCGGGCCATCGAGCCGACGCTCTGATAAGCGAGTCGCCAGTCCTCGAGACCGAGGCGCCCCGCCACCGCCCGGGCGGTGGCCGCGAGCTGCTCCGCATAGGGGTCGCCCGCCTCGATGGCCGAGACGGGCAGGCTGTGAGCCGTGAAGACCACCGCGGCGGGCTGCTGCTCATCCGGTATCCCCTCGAGGGCCTCCTGCAGGACGCCGGCCAGGGCGGTGACGTACGTGGGATGGAGGTTCCAGTCGTTGGGGAACCGGAGAGCCACCTGCTGGGAAGCCAGCGCCTCTCGCAGCGCCGCCTCGTAGGACCCGGTGGAGACCCGGGCGCGGTAAGGGGTGAGACTGATCGCCACCACGTCGGTGACCCCATCCCGGACCATCTCCTCCGCCGCTTCCTCGATGAAGGGACGGGCGTGGCGCATGCCGACGTAGACCGGCCAATCCAGCCCCCGGCGTTGCAGCTGCGATCGAAGCAGCGCCGCTTGCCGCCGGGTGGTGTCGGGGAGGGGAGAGCGCCCCCCCATCGTGCGGTAGCGCTCGACCACTTCCTGCTCCAACCGGGCCGGAGGGACTCGACCGATGATCCGCTGGAGGAAGGGGGGGACCTCGGCCAGCGACTCCGGGCCGCCGAAGGCCAGCAGGGCCACGCCGATGCGCGGGGCGGCCACCTCAGGCGCCCAGGTAGCCGGCCAGGTCCTCCGGGCGAAGACGCACCCCGACGAAGAAAGGGCCGAACTCGGCAAAGCGGGCGCTCACCTCGTCGTAGCGCATCTCGTAGACGACCTTCTTGAATTGAAGGGGATCGTCCGAGAAGAGCGTCACCCCCCACTCCCAATCATCCAGGCCCATCGAGCCGGTGACGATCTGGGTGAGGCGGTCGAGGTAGCGGCGGCCGATGCGGCCGTGGCTACGCATGAGACGGCCCCGCTCCTCAGGCGCAAGCGTGTACCAGTTCTCGCCGGGCTCCCGTCTCTTCGACATGGGGTAGAAGCAGATGTGCGAGTCGTGGGCGGGGATCTCCGGCTTGAGCCGGGCCTGGACGTACGGGGTGTCCTCGACGCTCTCGGCGGTCCCGGCGCCGTGGCGGCTCAGCTCGACCACCGACAGGTAGGAATAGGGGCGGGTCGTGAAGCCGGCCAGGGCGGTCTGGTCGAAACGGTGCTCGAGGTCATGGAGCAGGGGCACCTCCGGACGCAAGTGGAGCATGAGCAGGTCGGCCTTGTGCCCCACGATGCGATAGGTGGTGCTGTGTCCCTCGGCGGCGTCCTCGACAGCTTCGAAGGAGCCCACCAGGTCACTCGCCTCGGACATCGTCTTGTCGCGCTCGGCGGCGGAGGCGGCGTTCCAGACCGCCCAGTCGATCCGGCGGAAGTCGTGGAGCGCGAACCAGCCATCGAACGTTTCGGGGGCTTGCATAGGCGGATGTTACCTGGGAGCCGGAGCGCTCAGACCCGAACCGAAGGCAGGATTGAACCGTTTCGGTACAGCCAAGCCTTAGGTTGGCGGGACTACCTCGGCACTCGCCAGGTGCCGCCCGAGGCGATCAGCTTCTTCAGGTCACCGGGGCCCTTCTGGTACTGGGCCTGGACGAGCTGGCGTTGCATCATGTCCTCGTAGGTGGGCCGCTCCGCGTCCCGGAAGACCCCCATCGGGGTGGGGCCGTGGGGCCCGTGGGAGAGGCGGCTGAGGGCGAAGGCCGGGCCGGCATCCGGGTTCCGCTCGTCGTGGACGTAGACGCTCTGGGGGTCGACCTCAGCCGTTTGGACGATGCGCGCCCGACCGTCCTCGATGACCACCGCCGAGTCCCCTTCGGGCCCGAAGACCACCGGCTGGCCGTGGCGGAGGTCGATGCGGTTGTGGATCGCCTGGTCCTTGGCGGCCAGCTCGGCGAAGGCCTTGTCGTTGAAGACGTTGCAGTTCTGGTAGATCTCGATGAAGGCCGCCCCCTTGTGCCGGTAGGCCCGGTGGAGCAGCTCGATGGTATGGGGTCGGTCGGCGTCGATGGTCCGGGCCACGAAGCCGGCCTCCGCCCCCAGGGCCAGGCTGACCGGGTTGAAGGGGTGGTCGATGGTCCCCGCCGGCGAGGACTTGGTGGTCTTGCCGAGCTCCGAGGTGGGGGAGTACTGGCCCTTGGTGAGCCCGTAGATCTGGTTGTTGAAGAGCAGCACCTTGACGTTGACGTTACGGCGCATGGCGTGGATGAGGTGATTGCCGCCGATTGACAGGCCGTCCCCGTCTCCGGTCACCACCCACACCGAGAGGTCGGGACGGGCGGCCGCCACACCGGTGGCGATGGCCGGGGCGCGCCCGTGGATGGAGTGCATGCCGTAGGTGGCCATGTAGTAGGGGAAGCGGGCCGCGCAGCCGATCCCGGAGACGAAGACGATGTTCTCCCGGGGGATGTCGAGCTCGGCCATGAAGTTCTGCACGGCGGCCAGAATGGTGTAGTCCCCGCACCCCGGGCACCAGCGGACCTCCTGGTCGGTCTGGAAATCGGCCCGCGTGTAGGTCATCGCAGCTCCATGATCTTGGCCTCGATCTCGGCCGCCTTGAAGGGCAGGCCTTGCACCTTGGAATAGCCCACCGCCTCGACCAGGAACTCGGCCCGAATGAGCCGCACCAGCTGGCCGAGGTTGATCTCGGGCATCAGCACGCGCGGGTAGCCGCCCACCACCTCGCCCAGGTTCTTGGGGAAGGGGTTCAGGTAGCGGAGGTGGGCCCGGGCCACCGGGATCCCGCGGGCTCGAGCCCGCCGCACCCCGGCGTGGATGGCAGAGGCAGTGGACCCCCACCCGAGCACCAGGAGCTCGGCTCCCGGGTCGGCGTCCACCTCTAGGGAAGGGATGTCGTCGGCGATGCGGGCCACCTTCTCCGCCCGCAGCCGGACCATCTTCTCGTGGTTGACCGGGTCGTAGGAGACGTTGCCGGTCACGTCCTCCTTCTCCAGGCCCCCGACCTGGTGCTCCAGGCCGTGGGTCCCCGGCACCGCCCACTGGCGGGCCAGCGTCTTGGGGTCCCGGACGTAGGGCATGAACTGCCCGTTCACGTTGGGGCCGGTGGCGAAGGGCACGCTGATGTCCGGTATGGCCTCCAGGTCGGGGAGGCGCCACGGCTCGGAGCTGTTGCCGATGTAGGTGTCGGACATGAGGATCACCGGGGTCATGTAGCGCAGGGCGATCCGCACCGCCTCGATGCCCATCTCGAAGGCGTCGGAGGGAGAGGACACCGAGAGGATGGGGAGGGGGGCCTCGCTGGGCCGCCCGTACATGGCCATGAGCAGGTCCCCCTGCTCGGTCTTGGTGGGCATGCCGGTGGAGGGGCCGGCCCGCTGGATGTCGAGGATCACCACCGGCAGCTCGGTCATCACCGCCAGGCTGATGGTCTCGGACTTGAGGGCCATCCCCGGGCCGCTGGTGCCGGTGGCCCCCAGGTGCCCGGCGAAGGCAGCCCCCACCGCCGCTCCTACCGCGGCGATCTCGTCCTCGGCCTGGAAGGTGCGCACTCCGAAGTTCTTGAGGCGGGCCAGCTCCTCCAGGATGTCGGAGGCCGGAGTGATCGGGTAGGAGCCGTAGAAGAGGGGGAGACGGGCCGCCTGGGCGCCGGCCACCAGCCCCCAGGCCAGGGCGCGGTTGCCGACCACGTTGGTGTACGTGCCGGGATGGAGGGTGGCGGGGCGCACCTCGTAGGTGTGATGGAAGAGCTCGGTGGTCTCCCCGAAGTTGTACCCGGCTCGCAAGGCGGCCAGGTTGGCGGCCGCCACCTGGGGTCGCTTGGCGAACTTCTCCTCCACCCACTGCACGGTGGGCTCGAGGGGCCGGTGGAAGAGCCAGGCCAGGATCCCCAGGGCGAAGAAGTTCTTGGAGCGCAGCGCGTCCCGGCCGCCCACCCCGGAGCCTTCCACCGCCTTGGTGGTCAGCTCCTCCATGGGGACCTCGAAGACCCGGTAGCCCTCCAGCGAGCCGTCCGTGCGGGGGTCGGAGTCGTAGCCGGCCTTGGTGAGGTTGCGCTCGTCGAAGCCGTCCCGGTTGAGGATGATGATCCCGCCGGCCGCCAGGTCGCCCAGGTTGGCCTTGAGGGCGGCCGGGTTCATGGCCACCAGCACGTGCGGCTCGTCGCCGGGAGTGAGGATGTCGTAGTCGGCGATGTGCACCTGGAAGGAGGACACCCCGGGGAGCGTGCCGGCCGGAGCGCGGATCTCGGCCGGGAAGTCGGGCAAGGTGGCCAGGTCGTTGCCGAAGATGGCCGAGGCGTCGGTGAAGCGGTTGCCGGCCAGCTGCATGCCGTCGCCGGAGTCGCCGGCCAGCCGCACGACCACGCGGTCGAGGACCTCGACCTCTTCGGTAGGGAGATGCTGGTGGGTGGTGGTCATGGGGCCTAATGGGAAGATTTGCCGCTAGGTGGGCAAAGAGCCAGTGTAATCGGCCCGGCGAGCAGCCCGGTTGAGGGCATAGTGGTGAGTGTCCCAACGTTCAATACCATGAACCGATGACCGATCGCACCGACCAACGCGTCCAGGAGCTGGACCTCTCCGTCGCCGGCATGACCTGTGCCTCCTGCGCGGTGCGGGTGGAACGGCTCCTCGGCCGGCAAGAGGGGGTCCAGCAAGCGGCGGTCAACTTCGCAGCCGGGCGGGCCACGGTCGCCTATGACCCCGGCCGGGTAACGGTGGAGGACCTCCGTCAGGCGGTGCACAAGATCGGCTACGAGATCGAACCGGCCGCCCCGGCGACGTCTCCTTTCGAGAGCGGCCCGGAGCGGGATCCGGAGCAGGCTCGCTGGCTGCGCCGGCTCCTGGTGGCCTGGCCGCTCAGCCTGGCGGTGCTGATCCTCTCCATCTTCTTCATGGAAGATCCCCCGGCCCGGTGGGCGTCGGCCCTCCTCACCGCGCCGGTCCAGTTCTGGGCGGGCGGGCCGTTCCTGCGGGTGGCGGCTCTGCGGGCCCGTCGCCTGAGCGCCAACATGGATACCCTCATCGCCCTCGGTACCCTGGCCGCTTTCACCTACTCCACCTATGAGCTCTTCGCCGGCGGCGACCTCTACTTCGACTCGGCGGCGGTGATCGTCTCGTTCCTGCTGCTGGGCCGCTACCTGGAGGCCCGGGCCAAGGGTCACGCCTCGAGCGCCATCAAGAGCCTCCTCGAGCTGGGAGCCAGGGAGGCCCGGCTGGTGGTGGACGGGGAGGAGGCGCTGGTCTCCATCGACCAGGTCTCGGTGGGAGACGTGGTGCGGGTGCGGCCGGGCGAGAAGATCCCGGTGGACGGCGAGGTGCTGGTGGGCGCTTCGGCCGTGGACGAGTCGATGTTGACCGGGGAGTCGGTCCCGGTCGACAAGGTGCCCGGCGACCGGGTGGCCGGCGCCACCCTCAACCTCCAGGGGCTGCTCACCATCCGGGCCACCGCGGTGGGAGCCGAGACCGTCCTGGCCCAGATCGTCCGCCTGGTGCAAGAGGCGCAGGGCTCCAAGGCGCCCGTGCAGCGGCTGGCCGACCGCATCGCCGGGGTCTTCGTCCCGGTGGTGATCGGGATCGCCTCGGTGACCCTGGGTGCCTGGTGGTTGGTGACCGGGAGCTTTGCTCCCGGCCTGGTGGCGGCGGTGGCGGTGCTGATCATCGCCTGCCCCTGCGCGCTCGGGCTGGCCACCCCGGCCGCCATCATGGTGGGCACCGGGCGAGGGGCGGCCCTGGGGATCCTCATCAAGGGCGGGGAGGTTCTCGAGCGCTCCCGAGAGATCGACATGGTGGTGTTCGACAAGACCGGCACGATCACCAGGGGCGAGATGAGCCTGGTGGACGTGGAGCCCGCCGCCGGCGTCGGCCGGGAGGATCTGCTCCGGCGGGCGGCGGGGGTGGAGGTGGGCTCCGAGCACCCGGTGGGCCGGGCGGTTGTGAAAGGGGCCCGGCGGGAGAAGATCGACCTCCCCGAGCTGGCCGACTTCCGGGCAGTGGCCGGGCAGGGCGTGCGAGCCCAGGTGGAGGGTGTCGAGGTGGTGGTGGGGCGCGGTAAGTTTCTGGCCGACCAGGGCCTGCTGATCCCGGCCGACCTCGAGCAGACCGCCGAGCGGCTGGAGGCGCAAGGCAAGACCGCCATGCTGGCCGGCTGGCAAGGAGAAGCGCGCGGCGTGCTGGCTGTGTCGGACACCATCAAGCCGGGGGCGATCAAGACGGTGCGGGAGCTGGCCGGGATGGGCCTGGAAGCGACGCTGGTCACCGGCGACAACCGGCGGACGGCGGCGGCCATCGGGCGGCAGGTGGGCATC
>JBOGFC010000145.1:0-4376 GCA_050742155.1 Acidimicrobiia bacterium | reverse complement strand
CACCCGCAGGGCTGGTCCAGCTTTCAGGACGCAACACCAGACGATTGTAGGGGCGGCCTGCGGCCGCCCCGGTTACGAGATGGCCCGGCGGGCGGCCAGGGCCCGCTGCTTCCTGATCTTGCGGCGCTCCCGCTCCGAGAGGCCACCCCAGATGCCGAACTTCTCACCGTGCCGGAGTGCGAACTCGAGGCAATCGGCACGAACCTGGCACTGCGAGCAGATCGACTTTGCCCGTCTGGTCGAGGCGCCCCGTTCCGGAAAGAACAGGTCGGCGTTGGCGCCCCGGCAGTTGGCGTCGTCCTGCCAAGCCAGTTCGTCCACGGCCAGCGCCTCGATGAGCCTGGTTTGCACGAGGTCCTCCTCTGACACTCGTGTAATTACACGCTTGTAATACACCGCCGCGGGGCTGGTGTCAAGTGGATTCTTCGGTATGGAAGGGAGCAGGCTTCAGCTTTGCTCGGGCCTCAGCGCCGGGACGGCGGGTGCAAGCGGGGCTCGTTAGAGTGAAGCGCCCGCCGATCGTGAGAGGATTGGAGGTCGTTTGGCGGTCATGGATGAGGCCCGCACCGCCCCATGGCCGGTGGAGTTCTATCGATCGGCGGTCGGCAAGAAGTGGGTGATGGCCGTCACCGGCCTGGTCCTCCTCGGGTACGTCCTCTTCCACATGCTGGGCAACCTCAAGCTCTACCTGGGGCCCGAGAGCATCAATTCCTACGGCGAAGGGCTGCGAGAATTCGGGGCGCCCTTCACGCCACGGAGCTTCCTCCTCTGGGTGGCGCGGGACATCCTGATCCTCGCCTTCATCCTCCATGTGCACGCCACCTATTCCCTCACCCTCATGAACCAGCGGGCGCGCGCCAAGGGAGAGCTCGGTCCCCGGGACTACGTGGCAGCCAACTACGCCTCACGGACGATGCGCTGGTCGGGGGTGATCGTGGGGCTGTTCGTGATCTTCCACCTCATGGACCTCACCTGGGGGATGGCCAACCCGGACTTCGTGCGAGGGGACGTCTACCACAACCTGGTGGCCAGCTTCTCCCGGTGGCCGGTGGCGCTCGTCTACGTGGTGGCCAACGCGGCCCTGGCCCTCCACATCTACCACGGGGCCTGGAGCCTGTTCCAGTCGATGGGCTGGAACCACCCACGCTTCAACCACTGGCGGCGCTGGTTCGCCGTGGCCTTTGCCTGGGTGATCCTGATCGGCAACGTGAGCTTCCCGATTGCGGTGGTGACCGGGGTCGTCTCGTGACATGAGGGCGCTCGACGCCAAAGTCCCGGACGGCCCCATCGAGGAGAAGTGGGACGTCCGCCGCTTCGAGATCGACCTGGTGGCCCCTCCCAGCCGGCGAAGGTTCCAGGTCATCGTGGTGGGCACGGGCCTGGCCGGATCGGCCGCGGCCGCCACGCTGGGAGAGCTGGGCTACCGCGTCAAGGTCTTCACCTACCACGACTCACCCCGGCGGGCCCACTCGATCGCCGCCCAGGGGGGAATCAACGCCGCCAAGAACTACCGCAACGACGGCGACTCCATCCGCCGGTTGTTCTACGACACGGTCAAGGGTGGTGACTTCCGGTCTCGGGAGGCCAACGTCTACCGGCTGGCGCAGGTCTCGGTGGAGATCATCGACCAGGCGGTCGCCCAGGGGGTCCCCTTCGCCAGGGAGTACGGAGGTCTCCTCGACACCCGATCTTTCGGCGGCGTGCAGGTTGCCCGCACCTTTTACGCCCGGGGCCAGACCGGCCAGCAGCTGCTGCTGGGGGCCTATCAGGCCATGGCCCGTCAGGTCAAGCGGGGCCAGGTCGAGCTCCATCCCCGCGCCGAGATGCTGGAGGTGGTGGTCAAGGACGGGCGGGCGGTGGGGGTGGTGGTGCGAGATCTGGTGACCGGAGAGGTCAGCTCCCACTCGGGCCATGCCGTGGTGCTGGCCACCGGGGGTTACTCCAACGTCTTCTACCTGTCCACCAACGCCAAGGCCTGCAACGTGACGGCCATCTGGCGGGCATACCGGAGGGGAGCGCTGCTAGCCAACCCGTGCTTCACCCAGATCCACCCCACCTGCATCCCTCCCTCGGAGGAGTTCCAGTCCAAGCTCACCCTGATGAGCGAGTCGCTCCGCAACGACGGGCGGGTATGGGTGCCCGAGGATCCTGACGACACCCGGGCGCCCCACCAGATCCCGGAGGAGGACCGGGACTACTTCCTGGAGAGGATCTACCCGGCGTTCGGGAACCTGGTCGCCCGGGACGTGGCCTCGCGGGCGGCCAAGCGAATGGTCGACCAGGGCCAGGGGGTGGGGCCTGGCCGCAACGGCGTCTACCTGGACCTGGGGGACGCCATCCAGCGGCTGGGCAGGCCGGTCATCGATGACCGCTACGGGAACCTCTTCGAGATGTACGAGCGAATCACCGACGAGTCGCCCGGAGAGGTCCCTATGCGGATCTACCCGGCTCCCCACTACACGATGGGCGGGCTGTGGGTGGACTACGACCTCCAGACCACCGTCCCGGGCCTGTACGCCATCGGGGAAGCCAACTTCTCCGACCATGGGGCCAACCGGCTGGGGGCCAGCGCCCTCATGCAGGGGCTGGCCGACGGCCACTTCATCCTCCCCACCACCCTGGCCGACTACCTGGCGGACCACCTGGGCGAGAGACCGGTGCCCAGGGACGACCCCGCTTTCCGGGAAGCCGAGCAGGAGGTCGATGAGCGGGTACGCCGCCTACTGGCCATCAAGGGCACTCGCTCCGTCGACTGGTTCCACCGGGAGCTGGGGAACATCGTCTGGGAGTACTGCGGCATGGAACGGAGCCGGGAGGGCCTGGAGAAGGCGCTCAGCGAGATCCCCGCCTTGGAGCAGGAGTACTGGAAGGACGTACGGGTGCCCGGCCAGCACGAGGAGCTCAATCAGTCCCTGGAGAAAGCCGGACGGGTGGCCGACTTCTTCCAGCTGGCCGAGCTGATGTGCATCGACGCTCTCCACCGCCAGGAGTCGTGTGGGGCGCACTTCCGGGTCGAGTACCAGACAGAAGGAGGCGAGGCGCAACGCAACGACGAGGAGTACTCCTATGTGGCGGCCTGGGAGCCCACCGACGGGGCGCCGGAGCTGCACAGGGAGGCGATCGATCTCGAGTACGTCAAGCCCACCGTGAGGAAGTACGAGTAGTGCGCCTCACCCTCAAGATCTGGCGCCAGGCCGGGCCTACCGCTCCGGGGTCCTTCCAGGCCTACCGGATGGAGGGCGTCAGCCCCGACATGTCCTTCCTGGAGATGCTCGACGTCCTCAACGAACGGCTCATCCAGGAGGGGCAGGAGCCGGTGGCCTTCGACCACGACTGCCGGGAGGGGATCTGCGGGGCGTGCGGGATGCTGATCAACGGCCGGGCTCACGGGCCGCTCAGGGGTACCGCCGTCTGCCAGCTGCATATGCGGGCTTTCTCGGACGGCGACACGATCGTCGTGGAGCCATGGCGGGCGGCCGCCTTCCCGATCATCAGGGACCTGGTGGTGGATCGCTCGCCCTTCGATCGGATCATGGAGGCGGGCGGCTACATCTCGGTCGACGCCGGAGGCGCCCCGGAGGCCAACCTGATCCCGGTGCCCAAGCCGGTCGCCGACCGGGCCTTCGACGCGGCCGCCTGCATCGGCTGCGGGGCCTGCGTGGCCGCCTGTCCCAACAGCGCCGCCCAGCTGTTCACGGCCGCCAAGGTGGCCCACCTGAACCTGCTTCCCCAGGGCCAGCCGGAGCGCTACCAACGGGTGGTGGCGATGGTGGAGGAGATGGAGAGGTTCTTCGGCTCGTGCACCAACCACGCGGAGTGCGAAGCTGTGTGCCCCAAGGAGATCTCGATCGACTTCATCGCCTTGATGAACCGGGATTTCATCAAGGCGAAGTTCCAGGGCCTGCTTCGGAGGAGCTGAAGAGCGCCGACAGGCGCCGCGGTGTACATTCTGCTGAAGGATCCCCACGAGGGAGCTCAGGCGACCGTAGAGGAGGAAACATGGCCTGGGATATCACCGCCTCCCTTCCCAACGTGCCGGGAACCCTGGCGTCGGCGGCCGAGGCGCTGGGAGGGGGTGGCATCAACATCGACGGTTCCTGCATGGTGCTGTGTGAGGGCCTCGGTGTCTTCCACATGCTGGTGGAAGGCGACGCGACGGCGGCTCGGGGAGCGCTCGAGTCGGCGGGGGTCGAGGTGCTCGGAGAGCGGGAGGTCCTCATCGTCGAGATCGAGGATCGGCCGGGCGAGCTGGGGCGGCTGGCACGGCGGGTGGCCGAGGCGGGGTTGAACATCGAGCTGCAGTATCTCGCCACCCGCAGCCGGGTGGTGCTCGGCGTCGAGGATCTGGAAGCCCTTCGCTCCGCCCTCGCCTAGCG
>JBOGFC010000144.1:0-1652 GCA_050742155.1 Acidimicrobiia bacterium | reverse complement strand
GCGAACAAGCCCGAGAAAGCCGGGACGAAGTACACCCCGCCGTTGTCGTCCACCGTGGCCGCCAGCTGCTCGACGTCGGCCGAGGTCTTGATCAGGCCGATGTTGTCCCGCAGCCACTGCACCAGGGCGCCGGTGATGGCGATGGAGCCCTCCAGGCAGTAGACGGCCGGCTGGCTCCCGATCTGGTAGCCGAGTGTGGTCAGCAGCCCGCTCTTCGAGGGTACCGCCTCGGTGCCGGTGTTGAGCAACATGAAGTTGCCGGTGCCGTAGGTGTTCTTGGCCTCCCCCACCGAGAAGCAGGTCTGCCCGAAGAGGGCCGCCTGCTGGTCGCCCAGGTCCCCGGCCACCGGGATGCCGGCCAGATCCCCTACGGCCTCTCCGTACACCTCGCTGGAGGGACGCACCTCGGGGAGCATGGCGCGGGGGATGCCCAGGATGGAGAGGATCCCCTCGTCCCAGTCGAGGGTCTCCAGGTTCATGAGCATGGTGCGGCTGCCATTGGTGACGTCGGTGACGTGGGCGCCGCCTTGGGGGCCCCCGGTCAGGTTCCAGATCACCCAGGTGTCGATGTTGCCGAAGAGCACCTCGCCCGCCTCGGCCTTCTCCCGCACTCCGTCGACGTTGTCGAGGACCCACTGGATCTTGGGGCCCGAGAAGTACGTGGCCAGGGGAAGCCCGGTCTTCGGTCGGAACCGATCCTGTCCGCCGTCCTTCGCCAGCAGGTCGCAGATCTTGTCGGTGCGGGTGTCCTGCCAGACGATGGCGTTGTAGACGGGTTGGCCGGTGGACCTCTCCCACACCACCGTCGTCTCCCGCTGGTTGGTCACTCCCACCGCGGCGAGGTCGCCGGGGGCCACCCCTGCCTTCTTCAGCCCACCCTTGATCACCTCTTGGGTGCGCTTCCAGATCTCCAACGGGTCGTGCTCCACCCAACCCGGCTTGGGATACTTCTGCTCGTGCTCCTTCTGCTCGACCCCCACCACCTGCCCACCGTGATCGAAGACCATGAAGCGGGTGCTGGTGGTTCCTTGGTCGACGGCGGCTGCGTACTTGGCCATTGTCCCTCCTAATCTGCTCCGGCGCCGTCCGCCCACAGGTCGGCGGCTGCCCTTACCAACAGGTACGAGGAGGTGGCGCCCGGGTCCTGGTGCCCGGCGCTCCTCTCCCCCAGATAGCTGGCGCGCCCTTTGCGAGCCACCATCGGGATGGTGGCCTTCATGCCCTCGTCGGCGGCCGCCTCCGCCCGCCGTAGCGCCTCCCCGAAGGCGACCCCGTCCCCCAGCGACTGCTTGAGCGCCCTCAACGCCGGCAACAAAGTATCCACCATGGTCTTGTCACCCGGCTCTGCCTTCCCGATCCTGATCACCCCGTGAATGCCGGCCTCCAAGGCCTCGGTCCACTCCTCCGGCGTGAGGGCCTCCTTCCCGGTCGCGGTTGATCCGAGGTCTCGAAAGAAGGTCCCGTAGAGAGGGCCCCCGGCCCCACCCACCTTGGAGACCAGGGTCGTCCCCACGGTCTTGAAGACGGAACCGATGTCCTGCGTGTCGGAAGCCGACAGCTTCTCCTTCACCGCCCGGAAGCCTCGGTCCATGTTGATGCCGTGATCCGCATCGCCGATGGCCGAGTCCAACTGGGTCAGGTACTGCTTGTTC
>JBOGFC010000143.1:0-38008 GCA_050742155.1 Acidimicrobiia bacterium | reverse complement strand
GCCTTACCCCCAGGAACCGGGTGAAACCCAGGTAGAGGACCAACGCCATAGCCGCCCCCACCACCACGTCCCGCACCCAACTGCGGCTGCCCAGGATCCGGGAGCTGGCCGGGACGAACAGCGCCGTGGCCACCACATATCCGAGCGGCTGGAGGGTTAAGGCGTAGGCCACCAGGGCCAGCCCCAACCAGCCGGGGATCGGCCAGTGGGTGGCGCGGTCCTCCTCGGCGGCCCGCTCGACCAGCTCCCGGTCCGGACGGATGGTCGCTCGCACGAGGAAGAGGGCCCCGAACACCAGCAGGCCCAGCGACACCGCCAACGGGAAGATGCGCGGCCCGATCGGCGAGTACCCGCCCGGCTGGCGGATGGCGAAGGTCGCCATGAGGGCCAACACCCCGAAGGCGATCAGCGCCCCCGCCGCCAGGCGGAGCCCGAGCAGGGTTCCAGCCGAGGGCCTCTCCGGCTCGGTCACTCGATCAGGCCGATCTCCCTCAACACCTCCTCGACCCGCACCCGCTCCTCCTCCAGGAACTGGGCGAACTCGTCTCCGGTCAGCAGGAAGTCGGTCCACCGGTTCGACTCGAGCGCCTGCTGCCACTGCTCGGTGCCGTGCATGTCCTCCACCAAACCCACCACGGCGTCCTGTTGCTCGTCGCTGATGGCGGGTGCACCCACCACTCCCCGCCAGTTGGAGAGCACCACCTCCAATCCCGATTCGGTCATGGTGGGAGCGTCCACGCCCTCGATCGGTGCGTCGCTGGAAACCGCCAGCCAGCGCAGCTGGCCGGCTTCCACTTGATCGGCGAACTCGGAGACGCCGGACACTCCTGCCGTCACCGCTCCGGAGAGGATGGCCGACATCGCCTCGCCCCCACCGGCGTGGGCCACGTAGTTGATGTCGGCGGGATCCACCCCGGCCGCCTTGGCGATGAGCGCCACGAGGATGTGATCGGTGCCGCCCGCCGACCCCCCACCCCAGCTGATGCCGCGCGGGTCGGCCTGGAAGTCCTCCACCAACTGCTGGAAGGACTCGTAGGGAGAGGCGGCCGGGACCACCACCGCCTCCCACTCGGTGGTGAGGCGGGCTACCGGAGTGACCTCGGTCAGGTCGACCGGAGCGTCGTTGGTCCGGATCGCCCCTACCATCACCAGGCCCATCACCATGAGCTGGTGGGGGTCACTCTGATGGTCGCCCACGAACTGGGCCAGCCCGATGGTGCCGCCCGCCCCGCCCACGTTGTAGACCTCTACGTTGGTGTCGACCACGCCCCCGTCGGTGAGGGCTTGGGCCATGGCCCGAGCAGTGCCGTCCCAGCCTCCCCCCGGGTCGGCCGGAGCCATGATGCTGATGTCGTCGGCCGGGTAGTCGGCCGCTTCTCCTCCTCCGCCGGGTTGGCAGGCGCCGGCCATCAGCAGAAGGACTAGGACGAAGCTGGCTCGGAATCGCATGAAAGCACCTCCTAGGTGACTCCAGAGCATGCTATCTACACGATGCCGTGCGTGGCGGGGGAGGTTCAGCCCCCGGTGAACCAGAGTTGCAGCTCGACGATCCCGTGGTCCTCGACCGAGAGCACGATCGGGGCCGACGGCACCCGGACCTGGTAGTCGTCGAAGACGAGGTCGGTGGAGCCCACCACCAGGATCATCCCGTCCGTGAGCTGCGCCTCGAGTTGAAACGCGACGGAGTTGGTCACTCCGTGAATGCTGAGGTCGCCGAGGGCGGTCATGGAGAGCGGCTCTCCCTCCTGGGGGACGTCGCCCAGCTCGATGGGTTCGGTCAGCACGAAGGTGGCGCTGGGGTGCTGGCCGGTCTCGAGAGCCTGTTGGATGCGACCGTCGCGGCGGGAATCGTTGCTGACAAGAGCGGTCAGGTCGGCTTCTACGGTGGCGGCGGTGACGGTGGTGCCCTCGATCTGGAGGGTGCCGGACACCTCCGGGGTCCGGCCGACGGCCGTGTTGGAGCCGATCCCGCTGAGCTCCTCTTCGATCCGGAAGCCGACGAACGAGGCGGTCGCCTCCTCGAAACTGAACGACCCCAAGGAGGTGTCGACGGTCCAGGTCCCGCTGATACCTCCCGCGTCGTTCGCGGTGGTACTGGTCGAACCTGCGGTTGATTCGGTGCTGGGAGGAACCGGGTCGGTCGAGGTGGTGGCCGGGATGGCCGCTTGGATGGCCTCGAGGCTGACCTCCTCAGGGGCGGTTCGCCCGAAGAACCAGGCCAGGCCGATGGCCGGGACGGCCAGCAGTCCGAGGATGAGGAGAGCGATCAACGTTCGCTTGCTCGAGAGGCGGGAGATGGGGTTGCCGGGCATCGTCACTCCATGAACTTGCGTGAGTTTTGCACCCCAGGCGGTACGGAACTCGCGCAAGAACGGTTCAGCTGCCGTACCGGGCCACCACCAGGGCGTCGGCGGCCGACTCGGCGCCCCACACCTCGCCGGGACGGCCGAGCAGCTGGCGGACCGCCCCATCGAAGGTGGGGAGCGGGAAGACCTCGAACGTCTCGGTAGTCGGATCGAAGCGAACGAGCGCGTCTGCCCCCCCGAAGTCGCTGAGCCACACGCGGTCGGTCTCGTCGACATAGACCGCGTACGGCTGCGGCCCCTCCCCCGGGAGGCGCCACTCCCGCCACTGCCCGGTCGGCGGGTGGTAGCTGCCCACCTGGCCGGCGTTCCACTCGCTCACCCAGACCCGTCCCTGGGAGTCCGACCAGACCCGACGGGCTCCCTGTGCCGGGGTGGGTGGCTCGATCGGCTGGGCGGTGGTCGTGGCGGTGTCGATCCGGGCGATGTGGCTCCCGGCCAGCGAGGCGTAGAAGACCTCCCCGGCCGGTGTTGCCGTGATCCCGTAGGGACCGCGCCCCCCGGGTGCCTCGAACACCTCGGCCTCGCCGGCGGCTGGGTCGAGCCGGCCGTAGATCCCGGCCTGTCCCGTGAACCAGAGCACCCGTTCCCCGTCGAAGACGGCGGTGTTGAGGTTGGCCTCTCCTCCCGGGAGGGGGAACACCTCCACCTCCAGGGTCTGGTGATCGACCCTGACGATGGCGTTGAGTCCGCCGTCGGTCACCCAGGCGGCGCCGTCGGGCCCCACGATGACGCCGTGGGGGGCGGAACCGGCCCCGAGCGGGACCTCTTCCACCCGGCCGCTGGCCGGGTCGAGCCGGCCCAGCCGCCCGGCCCGCTGGGCCGTGTACCACACCGTGCCGTCCCCGGCCGGGGCGACGTCGTGGGGATGGCTCCCCGCCGGGACGGGGAACTCTTCGAGGCCGGACACCACGGGCGGAGCAGTGGTCGTCGTCTCCCGCGTGGTGGTGGTGGAGGTTGGGGCGGGGGCGGTAGATGTGGCGGCGGCGGTGGAGGTCGGCGCCTGGCCGGGCGGCAAGGAGGTAGCTGCGTCCGGCGTCGCTCCCCGGCAGGCGGCCAGGAACAGGAGGGGGATCAGCCCGAGGCGGATTCGCATCCCCAACAACCTACGAGGTCGGCCATCGCAACCGCCCCGGCTGCTCATCGCCCGCTGCGGGAGAAATGCATCCAGTCCTTGAGGCTGTTCCAGTTCCCACCCCAGCCCCAGCCGATGGCACCGAAGGCCTCGGTGACCGCGTCACCGGGCATGATCATGCCGGGGCGGGTGTCCGAGCGGTCGGTGTATGCGGAGGCCAGCTCGGGCAGCACCAGATCGCCCTTCAGGTATGGGTTGTGGAACGGGTTGACGTCCACCGCCAGCCCATGTGCATGTTCGGACCAGCTTCCCGATCCGATGGCCGGGCGGCAGACGAACGAGGTGGTGTCGTTCCAGTCGCCGGTCGGGGGCGCATCGATCTCCTCCGCCCGGATCACCCGCATCTGCTCGATCGGGAAGCGGGCCTCGTGCAGCCGCCGGAACGCCTCCACCACGTCTTCGGCCACCGTGGCGTTCACCAACAGCTCCCCGGTGTGGAAGGCCCCGTCGAAGCCCAGGTGGGAGACGGTCACATAGGCCAGCTCCTCCACGGTGACCGGGCACTCCGGCGACCAGCTCGACCGGGCCAGCACCTCGCCAGGCACCGGTCCGACCGACCACGTGAAGTCGTCGCCCACCGGGGGTGGCAGCAGATCGATGGTCTCCAGGCGCCGGTTCCGGAGCTCTGCCGGGGTGGGCTGAGCCTGGCCGTGCCCGTCGGGTCGGAGCGGCAGTACCCGGGTGCCCAACCACTCGGGGCGGGCAAAGGGCGAGACGGTGGTGGTGGTGGTCGGGGGGAGGGTCGTGGCCGGCGGCGTCGCCAAGGTTGCCGGGATAGCTGTGGGGGAGGGGGCGGCCGGCGCCGTGGCGCTCGAGCAGGCAGCCGTGAGGGCAGCCATCCCCACCAGCACGGGGCGACCGATTCTCACTCGGCCAGGTCGGCGTCCGCCGAGGTGCGGTGCGGCAGCTCGGTGGGCGCCACCCGCACCAGCCGGCCGGCCTGAAAGTCGGCCAGCGCCTGGTAGATCTCGGATTGGCTGTTCATCACGAACGGCCCGTAGCGGGCCACCGGCTCGCCAATCGGGCGTCCTCCCAGCACCAGGATCTCCCAGCCCTGCGGCGAGGCAGACGGCTGGCTGTCGGCGGCGCCGACCACGATGGCCTCGCCGTCACCCAGCACCGCCAGCCGGCCCTCCTCCAGCGGTCGCTGCTCCACTCCGACGACGCCCCGGCCGGAGAGCACGTAGACCAAGGCGTTGAAGTCGCGGGGCCAGGGGAGGGTGAGGCGGGCCCCCGGGCTCACCGTGGCGTGTAGGTACGTGATGGGGGTCCAGGTGACTCCCGGACCTTGGTGTCCGGCCAGATCTCCGGCGATCAACCGGATCAGGGCTCCTCCATCGTGGCTCGACAGCAGCACCGCGTCGCCGGGCCCGATGTCCTGGTAGCGGGGTGGGGTCCACTTGAGGGTGGCCGGCAGGTTGACCCAAAGCTGCACCCCGTGGAAGAGGCCTCCCTTGGTGACGAATTCCTGGGGTGGGAGCTCGCTGTGGAAGACGCCCGACCCGGCCGTCATCCACTGGGTGGCGCCGTCGGTGAGCAGGCCCCCGCCGCCGGTCGAGTCCCGATGCTCGAAGGCTCCGTCCATGATGTAGGTGACGGTCTCGAAGCCCCGATGCGGGTGCCAGGGGGCTCCCTTCGCCTCCCCCGGGGCGTACTCCACGGCCCCCAGGTGGTCGAGCAGCAGGAAGGGATCGGCCAACGAGAGGTCGGCGTCGGGGAAGGGGCGCCGCACCTGGAACCCCTCTCCCTCCAGGAAGCGGCGGGCGGTTACCACCCGGCGGACCGGCCGCCAGGCGGTGTCGGCATCACCTCTGTGCGGCAGCCGGGGGAGGATCAGGGTGTCGGCGGTGACGGCGGGCATGGCTCCTCAACTCCTTGGATGCCTCCCCGGCAACATGATCGAGCGTACAACTGTTCCCCTCTGTCCGGCCCCGACTCACCCCTTGAGCGCTCCGACGAGCAGCCCGCGCGAGATGACGCGCTCGAGAGCGATCGCCAGCGCGATCACCGGGAGGATCATGATCAGGATGAGCACGGACATGTACCACCACTGCGGGCCTCGGGTGGCGTTCTGGGCGGCCACGGTGAGCGGCATGGTCTGGGCGTTGGCACTGGACAGGAACAGGGCCAGCAAGTACTCGTTCCAGGCGAAGACGAGGACGAAGAGAAAGGTCGCCACCAGGCCGGGGGTGGAGACCGGCAGGACGATCGAGCGGAAGATCCGGTAGATGGAAGCTCCGTCGACCGCAGCCGACTCCTCGAGCTCGGTCGGGATGGTGTTGAAGTAGTCCCGCATCAGCCACACCACGATGGGGAGGTTGGTGGCGACGTAGGTGATGATCAGTGCGGTCCTCGTGTCGAGGAGCTTCAGGTACTGAAACAGGACGTAGATCGGAATGACCACCGCCACGGGGGGCAGGATCCGCTGGGAGATGACCCAAAAGGCCACATCGCTGTTGGTGAGGGTTCGTCTGAAGCGGCGCCCGATCGTGCCCATGAGCAAAGCGAAGGAAGCGCCGGCCGCCACGATGGCGACGAGGGGCGGGACGCCCAGAACGATGGCGACGGCGGCCAGGAGCACGCAGCCGACGGACACCGCGATCACCCCGACTCGCGGCCGGTATGGAAAGCGGATCAGCGCGTAGGCAGCGGTCGAACCGATGACCAGAGCGAGCGCCGAGCTGGTCAGGGCGACCACCACCGTGTTGACGTACGGCCGCACGGTGTCGTTCCAGAGGTCCACGAAGATGTAGCGCCAGGCGTGCTGCGAAGGCTGAAAGTCGAGGAAGGGGACGTAGAGCGGCCCGGTGTCGACCTGGATCGGCAGCTTCAAGGACGTCGACGCCAGCCAGTAGAGCGGGAACAGCACCACGAAGGCCCAGGACCCGAGTATCAGGTAGGCGACCAGCTTGGTGCCGGGCGCAAGATCCATCGCCGAGCGGCGCCGAAGCGGCTTCAGGATCGCCCGCTTTCCCCGGATGACCCCTGTCGTGCTCATCCTCAGGCCTCCGCGAAGCGTCGCCGGAGGAGGTTGACGTACGCCACCGCCACCACCGTCACGATGAACAAGAGGGAATAGGCGACCGCCGCCGACTGGCCCAGGTCGAGCGAGCGCCAGCGGATGTAGGCATGGAGGGTGAGGGACTCGGTGGCCGTTCCCGGCCCGCCATTGGTGAGGACGTTGGGCAGGTCGATGATCTTGAAGGCCTCGATGATCCGGATGAGGACGACGGTGGTGCCGACCGGCAGGATCCCGGGCAGGGTGATGTGCCGGAAGATCTGCCAGCGGTTGGCGCCGTCCACCAGAGCCGCCTCGACCGTGTCGAGGTCCTGAGCCTCGAGCGCCGCCACCAGGACGATGAACATGAAGGGGATCCACTGCCAGATGTCACCGACCATCACCGCCGCCCGAGCACCCCAGGGATCGTTGACCCACGAGAATCCGCTCAGCCCGAGGACCGACCAGATCGGCTGGAAGGGGCCCTTGCTGGTGTCGGTCAACATGCGAAACATGTAGGCGACCCCGACCGGCGTGATCATCATCGGCAGGAGGAACACGATCCGGAAGAGACGTTGCCCAGGAAGGCCCTGGGTCACCAGGTACGCCAGTCCAAGCCCGACCGCGAACTGGACCGCTACGCCGACGAAGACGTAGATCAGCGTCACGACCACGGTGCCCGGTCGCCCGCCTTCGCTCAGGAGCGTCCGGACGAGCAGCCAGAGGGCGGCTGCTCCGAGGAGGGCGCCGAGGAGGCGATAGACCATCCCGAGGGGGGAGACGCCCCCTTGCAGGGCCCTGATGAGCCCCCAGGAGAGCAGGCCGAGACCGGCGCCGAAGGCCACCCAGCCCAGTGGCGAAGGTGGCCGCATGAGCCCCAAGAAGTGGGTCTGCTCGCTGCCCAGGAACAGGGTGCGAAAGTTCTGCAGCCCGATGAAACGGATGTCGAACCCGCCCGGGACGAGCTGGAGGCGAGACAGGGAGAGGTAGAGGGAGACCAGCAGCGGGAAGATCGACATCAAGAAGAGGACTAGGAGGGCAGGCCAGATAAAGACCGCCCGGGCCACTCGCTCTGAGGCGGCCCCCGGTCGGGCGCGGAAGACCGAGCGTCCCTCGAGGCCCAGCCCGGGTGGGCCCGGGCCTCGAGACGCCTTCTCCACCGTCATGACCTACCGCTCGACACCGAGGCTGGCGACGTAGGCCTCTTGCTGCACCTCCCGCCCTTGGCCCTCGGTGATCTCCTCCCAGCCGGCCTCGATCTGCTGCATGGCCTCGTCCCGGCTGACCTCGCCGGCCAGGAACTGGGCGATGGCCGTGTCGAGCACCACCCCCTGGTACTGAGCGGACAAGGGCACCCTGATGTCGAGGATCATGTTGGGGCTTTCGAGGCTCTCGCGGATGGCCCCCAGGTAGTTGTTGGCGGCCTCCTCGCTCATACCCGCCTCCACCCACAACTCGGTAGTCTCGAACTGCGAGATGCGGTACGGGTTGAAGCCGGTCCGGCCGATCGTCACGTCGACGTTGGACTGCTCGGGCGCGCTCATGTACGACAGGAAGTCGTAGGCGGCGTCCTTGATGCTCTGGTCCACTCCTGCGTTGATGGCCCCCGACCACCCTCCGAAGGCCGCAAACGGCGCATGGTTGATCCCGTCCACGGCATGCGGGCAGGTGGTGGCGTCGCACGCCACCAACTGGCCGGTGGCCCGATCGAGCACCTGGGTGGTCCCGGGAAGGATCACCGCCCCGACCTTGTCCTGCACGACGGAGGTCTCGGGGTCGATGGCCAAGGTGCCGATGTCCCCCCAGTCGATGGAGAGGGCGCATCGACCCGACGTGAAGAGGCCGCGGGTGTCACCCACGTCCAGGTTCAGCTCGTCGGGCGGCCCGAACTGCGTCGTGGCGCTGTACACGTCGAGGGCGGCCGCGAAAGCCTCGTTGTTGACGAGGGGTTGCATGGTGTCGATGTCGAAGAAGGAGCCTTGCGCGGTACCCTCCGTCTGCAAGAAGGCACCGGCCACCGACCACACCATCCAGTAGGACTGGGCGGCCCGCTTCTTGGCGATGCACGACCCGTAGTCGCCTTCGCCATCCTCGTTCAGGTCCTGGCCGTGGTACTGCTCGGCGATCGCCAGGTAGTCGTCCCACGTCGCCGGCGGTTCCAGCCCGTCCGCCTCCAGCAGGTCGCTCCGGTAGTAGACCATCTGGAAGTCGCCGTCGAGCGGGATGGTGTAGACGCTGCCCTGGTAGGTGGCGCTGAAGTCACGGAAGAACGGGCCGATGTCCTCCCACTGGAGCGCCTCGTCGGCGTTGACGCGATCGGTGATGTCCTCCAGGTATCCGGGCGGCACGTAGTCACCCATCCACTGCGGGGCGAAGACGAAGGCGTGGAAGCTGTTGGTCCCGGTTGCCAGGTCGGTGAGGATCCTCTGGTACAGGTCGCTGAAGGGAACCGTCACCACGTTGATCCTCGCCCCGGTGAGCCCCTCGAAGTCGGGACCGCGGCGCTGGAGGGGCTCGGCGATCTGGGGACCGGTGAAGGTCAGTACGTTGACCTCGACCCCTTCGTGCGCCATGGCCTCCGGCTCAGTGGCGGCGGTGGTGGTGGTGGCGGCCGGTTGGCAGGCGGCCAGCACCAGCGCCAGGCCCGCCCCACGGATCGCCCATCTCGGGAGCTTGGTCCTCATCCCCTCCTCCTTTGCATGCCGTACCTTCCCTGCCATCTACGGCCTCGGCCTTTCGGCCCGAGCCGCACTCAGATCCAATGGGGTCTCGATCGGTCGGCGCCTCCCCCGCTCAGCGGGTCTCCACTCGGGCCCATCGGGGAAAGCGTACCGATTGAGCGAGGCCGTCTTCATCTCGGAGCTGTACCCGGGCCGGTCGGGCATCTGGTAGCGCCCGTTGCGGATGATGACCGGGTCGAGGAAATGGTCGTGCAGGTGGTCCACGTACTCGATCATCCGCCCGCTCAGGTCGGCGCTCACGCATACGTAGTCCACGATGGAGAGGTGCTGCACCAGCTCGCACAACCCCACTCCCCCGGCGTGCGGACAGACCGGGACGCCGAAGCGGGCAGCCATCAGGAGCACCGCCAGGACCTCGTTGACCCCACCGAGCCGGCAGGCGTCGATCTGGCAGACGCCCATGGCCCGGGCCTGCAGGAGCTGCTTGAACATGACCCGATTATGGACGTGCTCACCCGTGGCCACCTTGATCGGATGAATGGCCCGGGCGATGGAGGCGTGGCCCAGGATGTCGTCTGGGCTGGTGGGCTCCTCGATCCAGTAGGGGTCGAACTCGGCGAGCGGCTCCATCCAGGCGATCGCCTGGGGCACGTCCCAACGTTGGTTGGCATCCATCATCAGGAGCGCATCGGCCCCGATCTCTTCCCGGACGATGCGCGCCCGACGAACGTCGTCCTCGACGCTCGCGCCGACTTTCATCTTGAAGCCCTTCCAGCCTTCGGCACACCCATCCCGGCATAGACGGCGGACCTGCTCATCTGGGTAGCCGAGCCAACCGATCGAGGTCGTGTAGGCGGGGAGGCCGTCGCGTTGCAGCTCAGCCACGCGGGCGGCCTTGGTCGGGGCGTTGGTTCGCAGGATGGTGAGGGCATCATCGGGACTGAGCGCGTCTGAGATGTATCGGAAGTCGATGCAGGCGATGAGCGACTCGGGCGACATGTCGACGAGCAGCTTCCAGAGCGGCTTACCCTCCCGCTTGGCATAGAGGTCCCAGACGGCGTTGACGATGGCGGCCGTGGCGAGGTGGATCGCTCCCTTCTCGGGACCGATCCAGCGGAGCTGGCTGTCCCCGATGAGGCGGCGCCAGAAGGCACCCATGTCGGCTAGGACCGAGTCAATCGAGAGGCCAACCACGAGGGGGGTGAGCGCCCGGACGGCGGCGGCGCACACCTCGGTCCCACGACCGATCGTGAAGGCGAAGCCGTGGCCGTCGGGCTCATCCGGAGCGTCGCTCCGGATGATCACGTAGGCGACCGAGTAGTCCGGGTCGGGGTTCATGGCGTCGGACCCGTCGAGCCGGAGAGAGGTGGGGAACCGGACGTCGTAGACGTCCACAGCGGAGATGATCGATTCCATCTGTCCCTCAACCGCCAGCGCCGTCTGCCACCACCGGTTCTCCTGTGCGGACTTCCTGGGCCTTTGTCCAGTATATTGTCGGTCATCCTAACGGCTGAACAGTCCCCGCGCAGCGCCGCACTCGCCGGCAAGTCCATGGACATGGCGGGGCGGCAAGGGAGGGGTGCAAAGCAGATGACCGACCTGCGGTGGGTGAGGCCGCTCGTGCCGGCGGTCAGCCGGGCGGCGGCCATCCTGGAGGCGCTCGCCGCTGACCCGACGCTTTCGCTGGGGCCCAGTGATCTCGCCCGCCAGCTCCGGCTCCCCAAGTCCTCGGTGGCCAACATCTGCAATGCGCTGGTGGACGCCGGGCTCCTTCGTCGGACCGACGCCGGCTACGCGCTCGGCCGCAAGCTGGTCGAGCTGAGCGGCGCCTACCTGGCTGCCGTCGATCAGGTACAGGAGTTCTACGAGGCCTGCAAGCAGCTTGAGGCGGCCTCGGAGGAGACGATGCAGCTGGCAGTGCTCGAGGGGCTGGAGGTCACCTATCTGGCCAGGCACGACGGCCGCCAGCCGATCCGGCTGGCATCGGACATCGGTCGCCGCCTCCCCGCCTCTTGCACGGCTCTCGGGAAGGCGGCGCTGGCGTCTCTCGACTCGGGGGAGCTGGCCCAGCGAGTACAGGATGTCGGTCCATTGCCCAAGCTGACCCCCAACTCGCACCAAACCGTCGACTCGCTGCTGGCCGATCTCGATCAGGTTCGCCGGCGCGGCTACGCAATCGACGAAGAGGAGACGAGCCTGGGACTCGTCTGTTACGGGGTGGCGATCCCGGGCCGTGTGGTGGGCGAGGGGCCATACGCGGCCAGCGTGACGCTCCTCAAGGCCCGGGCCGACGACGAGCGGCGGGAGGCACTGGTCGGCGACCTGCGGCACCTGGCCGATCTGCTCACGAATCCGCTCCAGACAGGAGCCCGGGTCACCGTTTCGCCCGATGCGCAGGCGGCGAGCAGGCGGTAGACATCGGTGTGAGCTACGCCATCACCATCGGCGAGGCCCTTGTCGATATGATCGAGAGCCGACACGGGGCGGAGACCGTTTATCGTCCCGTTCCGGGCGGATCTCCCCTCAATATCGCGGTCGGGTTGGCCCGCCTGGGGGTGCCCGTAGAGTTCGTGGGCTCCTTCGGCGATGATCCGCTGGGTGACCGTTTGCGGGCGTTCCTGACCGAAAACGGGGTCGGCCTTCGAGGAAGCTTCGTGACGGGGATCGCCACCTCCCTCGCCATGACCACCTTCGAGGGACCGGACCCTCGCTTCACGTTCTACGGATCCCCCCACTCCTTCGGAGTACTGGGGCCCGAGCACTTGGTCCAGCCACTACTGGCCGAGGCGGCCCTGATCCACTGCGGCTCGATTTCCCTGCTCGAGGAGAACGTGTATCGGGCCGCCGTGTCCGCATTCGGGGCAACGGGGCCGCTCAAGACGCTCGACCCCAATGTCCGTCCATCGCTGATCGAGGATCTGGACCGGTACCGGTCCTCTATGGAGCGCCTGTTCCACATGGTGGACGTGGTCAAGCTCAGTGCCGAGGACGCCTCCCTCCTGTACCCGGGTTCCAGTGAGCAGATCGCTCGGCGCATCGGGGAACTCGGCGTGCGCGTCGTCATCATCACCCTGGGAGCACAGGGAGCCATGGCCCTCTTGAATGACCGAGTATTGCGGGTGTCGGGTCGAGAGGTCGAGGCGGTCGACACCACGGGTGCCGGCGATGCGTTCATGGCAGCAGTCATCGCCGAGCTGGTGCGGGCGCCCTTCTCGATGACGACGGACGACTGGCAGGCCATCCTGGGGTTTGCCGTGGATGTCTCGGCGCTGGCGTGCTGCGAGGCCGGCGGCGCCACTGCCATGCCCACCAGGGAGGCAGTGGCCGCCCGATTCGGGGCCCGGTAGTCAACGAATGAACTTGGTTTGCAGCAGCTCGAGTGGTCGGGAGGTCATGAACAGCCGCCGGTAAGATCCCAGCCGAGGACGAGGTCGATGCCCAAGCAGCTCTTGATCGATCCTGCGGACGTTCGTCGCCCGGGCAGGCTGGAATTCAGATCGATACCTGTAAATGCCTATCGGGGTACGGTGGCTGAGGCGCGCATCGAGCCTGGAGAGGATGGCTTGGTGCGAATCCTCCGCGATATGGTTCTCATCCGACAATTCGAGACCGCGCTCGACCGCATCAAGCGAGAGGGCTCGTATGAAGATGTCAGCTATTGGCATCGGGGACCTGCTCACCTGTGCATCGGGCAGGAGTCCGCCGCGGTAGGCCAGGCCTTTTCGCTCACGGTGCGGGACCACGTCTTCGGGAGCCATCGCAGCCACGGTGAGTTCATCGCCAAGGGCATGTCGGCGATCGCCGGACTCGAGGAGGGCCGCTTGCAGGCGATCATGGAGGAGCACTTGGGTGGGGGGCCGTTCGCTCTCGTCGAGCGGCACCTGCCGGCCGAGGATCTGCCAACGCGGGCAGTGCAATTCCTGTTGTACGGTCTGCTGACCGAGATCTTTGGCCGCAGTGCCGGTTTCAACCGAGGCATGGGAGGAAGCATGCACGCCTTCTTTCCTCCCTTTGGGATCTACCCCAACAACGCCATCGTGGGGGCTTCCGCGCCGATCGCGGCGGGGGCGGCCCTCTTCAAGAAAGTGATGCATGGCGAGGGCCTGGTCATTGCGAACCTCGGCGACGCCTCCGCCGGGAGCGGGCCGGTGTGGGAGGCTCTCAACTTCTCGGCCATGGGACAGTTCCGAAATCTGTGGGAGGCCGAACATCGGGGAGGGCTGCCCGTCATCTTCTTCTTCGTGAACAACTTCTATGGCATGGGCGGCCAGCCGATGGGCGAAACCATGGCCTACGACCGGCTGAGCCGCATCGGCGGGGGAGTCAACCCGGACGCCCTGCACGCGGAGACCGTGGACGGCAACAACCCCTTGGCGGTCCTCGACGCCATTCGGCGGGCACGAGTAGTGATCGAGAACGGAAACGGTCCGGTCCTCCTCGACTGCCAGACCTATCGACAGAGTGGACACTCTCCCAGCGACGCCTCCTCTTATCGCACCCGGGAGGAACTCGATTTGTGGCGTGCAGTGGACCCGATCAGTGAGTACGGCGGCACGCTGGAGGCCGAGGGAGTCGTGGACGAAGGTGTTCGAAGAAAGCTGGACGAATGGGCGCGCCGCCATGTCCTGGAGGCGCTTCGGCTGGCCACCGACTCCACGATCTCTCCGCCAGTGGGCCGGGAGACCGTTGCCACGCTCATGTTCTCGCATACGGAGGAAGATCTCGAGACGGCCCGACCGGGGATGGTGGAGGTCCCGCTACCGGATACCTCGCGGGCTCGGCAGCTCTCGCAGCGATCGCGCTCCGGCATCGTTGGGGGCCAGGCGCTCCCCTCCGGCAAGGCCGTTCAGCTGCGAGACGCATTGTTCGAAGCCATCGCCTACCACGCCGCGGCCGATGATCGCTTGGTCATCTACGGACAGGAGAACCGGGACTGGGGCGGTGCGTTCGGCGTCTACCGGGGGCTCACTGAGCTCCTTCCGTATCATCGTCTGTTCAACGCCCCAATCTCGGAGGCGGCCATCGTCGGGAGCGCGGTGGGCTACGCCATGGAGGGGGGTAGGGCGCTGGTCGAGTTGATGTATGCCGACTTCATGGGGCGCGCCGGCGACGAGATCTTCAATCAGCTCGCCAAGTGGCAGGCCATGTCGGGTGGCATGCTGAAGCTGCCCGTGGTCCTGAGGATTTCCGTGGGAAACAGCTACGGGGCCCAGCACTCCCAGGAATGGACCGCCCTGGCCGCCCACATACCCGGGCTCAAGGTGGTCTACCCGGTCACTCCTTACGATGCCAAGGGCCTCATGGCCTCGGCGCTGGCCGGCAACGACCCGGTGCTCTTTTTCGAGAGCCAGCGCCTCTACAGCCAGGTGGAGATCTTCCACCCTGACGGGGTCCCGCCCGGCTACTACAGGATCCCGATCGGGGTCCCCAAGCTGGTGCGGTCGGGTGGAGACCTCACCATTCTCTCCGTAGGGGCGACCCTCTACCGGGCGATGGAGGCGGCCGATCGGCTGGCGGATGAGTTCGAGGTGCAAGCCGAGGTGATCGACGCTCGCTCCCTGGTGCCCTTCGACTACTGGCCGGTCGTAGGTTCGGTGGAGAAGACAGGCCGGCTGCTCTGCACGTCCGACGCCTCGGAACGGGGAAGCTACCTGGCGACCCTCGCTACCAACCTTCAGCTCTTCGCCTTCCACCACCTGAAGGCGCCGATCGCCCTGGTGGGCGCCCCCAACACCATCGTTCCTCCGGCGGAGCTGGAGCATGACTTCTTCCCGAGCGCCCGTCGCATCGTCGATGCCGTTCACATGCACCTTCGACCGCTATCCGGTTACCAGGCCACCGATGGTGGTGAGGTGGAGGAGCTGATGGGCCGGGCAGCCGGCGGTCTATGAGTGAAGCCGGGCTCTCGGAGGGAGCCCATCCGCTCACCCGAGGCGATAGACGTCGGCGGCACTCTCTCCGAACACGCCGGCCAGCTCGGCCTCAGTGAGACGGCCCAAGGCGTACCTCGTCGAGTCGAACACCTGGGGGTAGGAGGCGGCCAGCAGGCAGACCGGCCAGTCCGAGCCGTAGAGCAGGCGCTCGGGCCCGAAGACCTCGAGGACGTGGGCGACGTAGGGGGCCAGGTCGTCGGGGCGCCAGGCCGTCCAGTCGGCCTCGGTCACCATTCCCGACAGCTTGCACCAAACGTTGGACAGCCCTCGGAAACCGGCGATCCGTTCCGCCCAGGGCTGGAGCGCTCCCGCCCGGATGGGCGGCTTGGCCAGGTGGTCGATCACGAACCGAAGGCCGGGGAAGGCACGGGCGGTAGTCACCGCCGCAGGCAGCTCGCGGCTCCGGACGAGGAGGTCGTAGGTCAGGCCGGCCTCATCGACGGCCTCCAGCCCCCGCCGCGCGTCCCGGCGGAGCAGCCACTCCGGGTCGGCTTCGTCGTGGACCTGGTGACGGATCCCGACCAGCAGGCGGCCGGTCGGGGCGGCCCGCAGCTCGGCGATGGTGTCCCCGACGGCCGGGTCGGTCAGGTCGACCCAACCGACCACCCCGGCCACGAAGTCGGTGTCGGAGGCGACCTGGAGGAACTCTCGGGTCTCCTCCAGGCTGGAGCGGGTCTGGACCAGGATGGAGCCCCCCACCCCGCGCTCGGCCAATAGGGGCCTCAGGTCCTCCGGCCCGAACGCCTTCCGGATCGCCGCCAGCTCGTCGGTCATCCACGGGTACTCCGCCCGGGCGGGATCCCAGAAGTGCTGGTGGGCGTCGATGATGATCGGCATCGGCGTCACGCCGCCGCCCGCCCCGGAGGCGTGGGTGCCTCTATGGGGAGCAGTCCCTCCTCCCGCAGCTCGGCCCAGAGGTCCTCTGGGATCGGAAACCGCAGCAGCTCCGGGTACTCGTCGAGGTGCCGGCGGCGGCGGACTCCCACCACCACGCAGGCGACCGCCGGGTGGGCCAGCGGGAACTGGACCGCGGCGGCCTTGAGCGACACTCCGTGCCGCTCGCACACCGCCTGGATTCGCTGGGCCCGCTCGATCCACTCTGGTCGGGCGGGCAGGTAGTTGAAGCGGCTCCCGGGGCGCGGGTCGGCCAGAATCCCGCTGTTCATCACCCCGGCCAGGACGATGGTGATCCCCTTCTCAGCACACAGTGGGAGGAGCTCGGGCAGCGCCGCCTGGTCGAGGAGGGTGTACCGGCCGGCCAGCATGAAGCAGTCGAAGTCGCCCTCGTGGGCGAAGCGGGCCAGCATCTCCGCTTGGTTCATCCCCGCCCCGATCGCCTCGACGACGCCCTCGCTGCGCAGCCGGTGCAGGGCCGGATAGGCGCCCCCGATCGCGGCCCCCCAGTGCTCGTCCGGGTCGTGGATGTAGAGGATGTCGATCCGCTCGAGCCCCAGGCGACCGAGGCTCTCCTCCACAGACCGCATCACCCCGTCGAAGCTGAAATCGAACACCACCCGAACCGGCGGGACCCCCCGGTAGAAGAAGTCCTCTTGTCCATCGAAGGCCTGCCGGTCGATGTCCGCACCGGCGGGGATCTGATCGATCGGGTAGAGGAGGCGGCCCACCTTGGTGGAGAGGACGTAAGCGTCGCGGTGCTGTTTGTCCAGCGCCCGACCCAGCCTCCGCTCGGAGTTGCCATAGCCATACAGCGGAGCGGTGTCGAAGTACCGGAGCCCGAGGTCCCAGGCGTGCCGGACGAGGGAGACCGCCTCCGCCTCCTCGACCGGCTGGTAGAGGCCCCCGATCTCGGCGCCGCCGAAGGCGAGCCGGGTCACCTCGAGCGAGGTCCGTCCGAGGGACACCCTCTCGAACGGCTCGTAGGTCATGATGTCGGCACCTCCTCCAGCGTCCACTCCAGGTGGTGGTCGTAGCGAGTGGCGGGGGTCGGGACGCCGGCCGCATCCCATCCCATCGAGGCGTAATAGAGGTCGATGGCGTCGCGGAAGGCGTTCCGGTCCAAACGCGCCCCGGCGAACCGCCCGGCATCGATCGGCTCGTCGAAGAACCGGTCCGGGAGCAGGTCGTCGGCGGCCGTCAGCCCTTCCCGGAGGTTGTAGATCCGCAGCAGGTGGAGGCGCCGTTCGCCCCATCGCATGAACTCGTAAGAGCTGGTCTCCCAGCCCGTCACGGCCCGGACCAGGCGAGAGATGTCGTCGAGCGAGAGGAGCCGGGTCGGGGCACTGGCGAAGATGCACAGGTTGAGGACGTCACAGGCGCTCCAGAGGGTCACCAGCGCCTTGAAGTCGCGGACCTTGCGGGCCGACTGGGCCACGCTGGAGACGGGCCGGTGGATGCCGAGCGTGCGGGAGAGCTCGAAGGTATGGGGCCAGGCCGGCTCCGGGTCGAAGTCCACATCGTGCTCGCAGATCTCGTAGCGGGGGCCGACCGGCGCAGTGGCGTAGCCGAGCCCGAGGTTGGTCATGGCCCGCGGGTCGAAGCCCACCATCTCGAGCCCCTTGACGTGGAGGGCGAAGGGCGCCGTCTCGGGTCCGAGCGTCACCGCGGCCCGCCTGACGCCTTCGGCCAGCCAGTCCCCGGCGCCCTGGCGCTGGGCGATCCACTCGATGAGCGGGTCGAGGGCGCCCTCGGCCCCGAACCGGACGTCGAGCCCGTCGAGGTCGGCTGGGGAGAGGAGGCCCCGCTCCCGGCACTCCATGACGAAGCTAGTCGTGTATCCGAGCGAGACCGGGTCCAGCCCGAGGCGCTGGCAGCTCTCGTTGAGCCGGAGCACGGTCTCCGCCCGTCGCATCCCGAGGTTCGGCCCCAGCGCCCCGGCCGCTTCCTGATGGAGGCCTCCGGTTCGGGCGCGGTGGCCGGCCGCCAGGGCGTCCGGCTCGAGAGTGGCGGCGAATCCCTTGATGCAGTCGTTGGGGCAACCCGGGCAGCCCGCTTCACTCCAGCTGAGATGCTGCAAGAAGACGTCCGGCTCGAAGCCGGAGGCGTCGAACACGGACGTTCGGTAGTTCTCGACGCCGAAGGTCCCCACGGTCGCTCCCGCCACCCAGGTCCCGAAGCCGGGCGGCTCGTGCTGCCATCGGGTCACCGGATTGAGGAGCTGCCGGGCCCGATAGTCCTCGGTGATTGCCTCGACGCCCTCAGGGTCGGCGACCGGAGGAGCGGAGCCGCCGGCGAGGACCACCGCCTTCAGCTGCTTGGACCCCATGGCGGCTCCCAGCCCGGTGCGCGCCGCCTGAAACGACCGGTCGGTGACGACGCTGGCGTAGCGAACCAGCCGCTCGCCGGCCGGCCCGATGGTCGCCACATGGCAGCCCGGGTGGAGAGCCTGGAGCCGATCGGTGGCCTGGTACGTGTCCAGGCCCCACAGACCCTCGGCCGAGAGGAGTGCCGGCTCGCCGTCGGCGACCAGCAGGTAGACGGGCTGCTCAGCCCGGCCCCGGACCAGAATGGCGTCGTAACCGGATTCCTTGAGCGCCACACCGAACGGCCCCTCTGCTCGGGCCTCGCCGACCCCACCGGTGAGCGGCGACTTGGCGACCAGGCTGAAGCGGGGAAGCCCGGCGGCGCGCTGGCCGGCGATCACGCTCGAGGCGAAGACCAACAGCGCGCCGGGGTCGAAGGGGTCCTGGCCGGGCGGGGTCTCGCGGAGGAGGTATCGAACGGCCAGCAGGGAGCCTCCCCCGTAGAGGCGGGCCGTCTCTGCATCCAACTCGTCGGGACGGAGCGACCCGGTGGTCAGGTCGACGCGCAGGATCCTGCCGTGATAGCCGAAGGGCTCCACCACCGCTAACCCGTTCCGGGCACTGCAGAGCGGGCCGGCCCGTTCGTTGTCCCCCCAGCGCCGCCCACGATTTCCACGGTATTGCGCAGCTCGCCCAAACCGGTGATCGAGATGGCCACCTCGTCCCCAGCTGCGAGGGTGAACTCGGGACCCGGGACGATGCCGGTGCCGGTCAGCAGGATCACTCCGATGGGGAAGTCCAGGGCGCCGAACAGCCACGACACCAGTTCCGTGGGCGTGCGACGCATCTGGGCCACCATCACCCGACCCGAGAAGGCATCCGCTCCATTTCGAACGATGCGCTCCGAGATCTCCATCTCCCGCGGCTCCGGCGACTCGCCGGCCGGTACCAGGCAGGGCCCCAGGGCACAACTCCCCAGGTAGATCTTTGCCTGGGGCAAGTAGAGAGGATTCTCTCCCTCGAGGCTGCGGGAGGAGAGATCGTTGCCGATCACATAGGCCACGATCTCTCCCTGTGCATTGGCCACCAACCCGAGCTCGGGCTCGGGGACGTCCCAGGACGAGTCGCCCCTGATGCCGACGGCCTCGCCCGGGCCGCGTACCCGCCCCGGGGGGGCCTTGAGGAAGAGCTCGGGCCGCTCCGCTTCGTAGACGCGGTCGTAAGGGTCCGGGGTGGTCGACTCCTCCCTGCGGGCCTGGCGGCTGCGCGAATAGGTGACCCCGGCCGCCCACACCTCCTGTCCGCCGACCGGCGCCCGGATGGTGGCTTCGAGTGGGACCGGCCCCTCGGCCGGGCCGGAGAGGGCCGAGAGCATCGCATCGGCGGGTCCCGCCAGCCATCCCTCCAGTGTGGAGTCGGGCGGGAGAAGCTCCTCCGGTCCCCGCTCAACCCGGCCGCGCGCCCAGCGCCTTGCATCCCCCACCCGCAGCTGCCAGAGTGCCCGGCCGCTCATACCGCCGTCATGCCCCCATCCATCACGAAGGCGCTGCCGTTCACGAAGCGGCCCTCGGGGCTGACGAGGAAGGCGATCCCGGCCGCCACCTCCTCCGGGCTCCCCATGCGTCCGTCGAGCTGGCGTTCCTCCATGTGGCGGATGGTTGCCTCGGGGTCCGGGCTGGCACTCACGATCCTGTCGATCCAGGGAGTTCGAACCGTTCCGGGGCAGATGGCGTTGGCCCTGATCCCCTGGCGGGCGTGATCGGCAGCCAGGGCCCTGGTGAGACCCAACACCCCCGCCTTCGAGGCGCAGTAGGCGGCCCGGCGTGAGACGCCCACCACGGCGGCCACCGAGGCGACGTTGACGATCACGCCGCCACCGTTCTCGATCATCGCCGGAAGGACGGCCCGGCAGGTGTGGAAGAGGGCGCTCAGGTTCACCGCCACGATGTGATCCCAGTCGGCGGGATCGGTCTCCAATATGGTGGCCGCCACCGCTGTCCCGGCGTTGTTGACCAGGACGGCCGGCGGACCCCATTCAGCCAGGATCCGGTCGAACACCGAGGCTATCTCAGCAGCGGTGGTCAGATCGATTCGATCCGCCACCGCCTGGCCACCGCTCTCGACGATCGCCTGCACGGTCGCCTGGGCGCCTTCCAGGTCGACATCGAGGACGCGCAGGGCATAACCGTCGGGAGCGAGCCGCAAGGCCGTGGCCCGTCCGATTCCAGAGGCGCCGCCGGTGACGATCGCATACCTCATGGCGCGGGTCGGCAGGTGAGTCGCTGGATGCCCAGGCCCTCGATCGAGAGCTCCATGACGTCACCATCTCGCAGAAACCGTGGCGGGGACTTGGCCATCCCTATGCCCGACGGGGTGCCCGTGGTGATCAGATCTCCGGGCTCCAAGACCATGAACTGGCTCAGGTACCAGACCAGGTGGGCCACACCGAAGATCATGGCCTTGGTACTCCCTTGCTGCATGAGCTCCTCATTGACGCTCAACCTGAGCTCGAGGTCCTGGACGTCGGGCACCTCATCCCTCGTGACCAGCCACGGCCCCAGTGGGTTGAAGGTCTCACAGGACTTGCCCTTGACCCACTGACCGCCTCGCTCCAGCTGAAAGGACCGCTCCGAGACGTCGTTGGAGACGCAGTACCCGGCGATGAGTTGGGCAGCAGCCCTTTCGTCGGGCAGGTATCTCGCCGTCCCGGCCACGACCACTCCCAGCTCCACCTCCCAGTCCACCTTGTGACCCTGGCGGGGCAACCAGACCGCATCGCGGGGACCGACCAGGGTGTTGGTGGCCTTCATGAAGACCACGGGCTCCTCCGGGAGGGGCGCCCCCGACTCTCGGGCGTGGTCCTCGTAGTTGAGGCCGATGCCGAGGATCTTGCCGGGACGGGCGATGGGCGGGCCGATCCGGTGATCGACCAGCCGCAGCTTGGGCAACTCCGGCCCATGCTCGTCCATGACTCGGCGGAGATGAAGAAGTCCCCGGTCCGCGAAGAAGCCCGGCCCATAGTCCTTCACGTACTGAGAGACATCGGCGGCCTGCTCCTCGTCCTGGAGGACGGCGGGGCGCTCCTCTCCTGGGGCTCCCAAGCGGAGGAGCTTCATTCACCCTCCTTCGGCCGCGGACCCGGCCGGGGACTGCCCGGCCACCGCCTCGACGCGAGTCCACTCCCCGTCCAGGCGACGGAGGATGCCGAGCGGATTGTGATCCTGGAGCTCCGGCGGCAAGAGGCTCTGAGGAGTGTCCTGGTAGCTGACCGGCCTGAGGAAGCGCCGGATCGACATCAGCCCCACCGACGTGTGCTCGCGATGGACGGTGGCCGGGTAGGGCCCGCCGTGCTGCATGGCGGCGGTCACCGCCACTCCGGTCGGAAAGCCGTTCCAGATCAGCCGTCCCGCCTGCCCGACGAGCGCCTGCTGCAGCACTCTCACCCGGTCGGTCTCTTCGGGCTGGGCGTGAACCGTGACGGTGAGCGACCCCGGCAAGTGTTCCGCCGCCTCCTGCATCCGCTTCGTCGGGCAGCGCACCACGATGGAGACCGGACCGAAATGCTCCTCGAGGAGCTCGGGTTGAGCGAGGAAGCTCTCGCAATCTATGGCCAGGAGGGTGGGAGCGCAGCCGAAACCTGGTTCTTCGGAGGGCCTGCCCTGGAAGGCGACTGCCACTCCTTCGAGACGGGTGGTGCGGGCCAGCTTCTCCCGGAGGGCGCCACGCAGTCGCTCATTGAGCATCGGGCCCAGCTCCATCTGGCTGAGAAGTCCGGCCGTCCGCTCGATGAACAGATCTCCGGTCTCGTCATCCGGTACGAACACCAGGCCCGGCTTGGTGCAGAACTGGCCGCTGCCGAGCGTCATCGAAGCGACGAATCCCTCGGAGATCTGCTCGGCCCGGGCGCGCAACGCCCCCTGGGTGACGAAAACCGGGTTGATGCTGCCCATCTCCGCGTAGACCGGGATGGGCTCAGGCCGTGTGGCCCCCAGCTCGTGGAGGGCTCGCCCCACGGTGTGAGAACCGGTGAAGCCCACCGCCTTGATGTGAGGGCTCAGCACCAAGGCTCGTCCCACCTCGGGTCCCTGGCCCTGGACCAGGGAGAAGGTCCCGGCCGGCGCTCCCACCTCGGCCACCGCCGCAGAGATGATCCGGGCAGTGAGCTCCGATGTCCCCGGGTGGGAAGGGTGGGCCTTGGCGACGACCGGACAGCGGGCCGCCAGTGCCGAGGCGGTGTCTCCGCCGGGGACGCCAAAGGCCAGGGGGAAGTTGCCGGCCCCGAAGACCGCCACCGGACCGAGTGGCACCAGCATGCGGCGAAGGTCGGGGCGCGGGATGGGGCGAGCCTTGGGGTCGGGGAGGTCGATGATCGCCTCCACGTAGGAGCCCTCCTCGACGTAGTCGGCGAAGGCCAGGATCTGCAACGTGGTACGGGTGAGCTCGCCCTCCAGGCGGGACTCCCCGAGCCGCGTCTCCTGATCGGCCGTGGAGACCACTTCGCCGCGGTGCCCCTCGAGGACCCCCGCGATGGCTCGGAGCAGCTCCGCTACGCGACCGTTTCCCCAAGCCCGCAGACTCTCGAATGCCACCCGAGCCTCCCGGGTCGCCCGGTCGATCTCGTCGGTGGTGGCCTCATGGAAGCGAACACTGCCGGGTCGACCGTTCCTGGGATCGAAAGCCGTGAAGGTCTGTGGGCCCTGCCGGCCCTCCGTTCCACCGATCAGGTTCGCCCCGGTGGGTTCGCTGATCATCCGATTCCTCTTCGACTCAAGCTGGGGCAGTTAAGCATCGTAAGGTCCCCGGCGTTCGAGATCGTCAATGGGGATAGAAAGGTCGCCTCGTGCCGAGGCGGGGCCGACGGTCTGCACGCCTAGCCTGCCCGGCGGAGCTCCTCGATCGCTTGGGCCACCCCCGCCACGCAAGCCTCGAAGAGCCGCCGCCCCTTCTCTGCGCTTGCCAGGTCGGGGGCACCCATCACCCCGGAGGTGCTCAGCTCGTGGGTCTTCCAGTGGGCGATCAGCGGACCGCCCAGGAACAGATCGAGACGCTCGGAGGCATAGCGGGGCTCAGCGATCTCCCGTTTGATGAGGTCGGTCCGGACCGAATCCGGGCGCAGGTGGAGGACCAGCGAGGTCTCGAACTCGCAGGCATGCCCCATGCCCCCCGGTGGGGACTCCCTCACCTCCTCGACGGCTTCCCGGGCGGCGTCCCAGTAATTGAGGAAGGCCAGGTGGATGTCCTCCTCGAACCCCAGCTCCTGCACCAGCCCGGCCAACAGGGCCGAGTTGCCTCCGTGCCCGTTGACGACCAGCAGGCGCCGGAAGCCGTGGCGGAGGAGGGAGCGGCACAGCTCCTTGACCGCCTGGGTGAAGGTGGCCGGCGACAGGGTGAGGGTCCCCGGGAAGGCCATGTGGTGCTCGGAGGAGCCGAGGCAGGCGGTGGGGGTCACCAGAACGGGCCCGGAGTCCTGGGCCCGGCGGGCGGCAGCCGCCGCCACCTGCGTGACCAGGAAGGTGTCGGTGTCGAGCGGAAGATGGGGTCCGTGCTGCTCGATGGAGCCGGTGGGCACCACTACCACCGTCTCGCCTCGATCGAGGCCCGCCACCTCGGGGTGGGTGAGCAGCTCGAGACGGATCTCCTGGGTCACTCAGTCTCCATGCCCACATGCATGACCAGGCTCTTGAGCTGGGTCATGGCGAAGAGGGTCGCCTCTCCGCCCAGCCTCCCCACCCCGCTCCCCTTCCCGGAGTAGCCGCCGAAAGGCGTTCTCCCGTCCCAGTAGGCAGGGCTCTCGTTGATGTTCACCACCCCGCACTGCAGCCGTTCGGCCACGTACCACGCCTTGGCGAGGTCGCGGGTGTAGACGGAGGCGCACAGCCCCAGGTGGCAGGCATTGGCCACCTCGATGACCTCGTCGAGGCTCTTCAGGGAGATGAGGGGGGCCACCGGCCCGAACGTCTCCTCCCGGTTGAAGAGCGAGTCCACCGCCACCCGGTCGATGACGGTGGGCTGATAGTAGAGATCGGTCGGGAAGCCCTTGGCCCGGCCGCCGCCGGTGAGCACCACCGCCCCGTGGGAGAGCGCCTCGGCCAGGTGTTGGTCGGTCTTTCGGGCCACGCCCTCGTTGTTGAGCGGGCCCATCGTGGTCTCCGTCTCCAATGGATCGCCCAGCCGGATGGCCTGCGCCTTCTCCACGAGCCCCTCCGCCAGCGTGTCGTGCACCGCTTCTTGCACCAGGATGCGCTCGCTCGACTGGCAGATCTGCCCGGCGTTGCTGTAGCAGCCGAAGGCGGTGCCGACCACGGCCCGCTCCAGGTCGGCGTCGTCGAGGATGATGGTGGGGCCGTTCCCGCCCAACTCCAACAGGGTGGGCTTGGCGCCGGCTCGCTGGGCCACCAGGTTGCCGGTGGCCGAGCTGCCGGTGAAGCCCACCGCGTGGGTGCCTGGGTTGCCGACCATCTCGTCTCCCACCTCCACGCCTCCGAAGACCAGGTTCACAGCCCCTTCGGGAAGGCCTGCTTCCAAGAAGCACTCCATGAGGCGGGCGGCGATCAGCGATGTGGTGGGGGCCGGCTTCCAGACCACGGTGTTTCCGGTGGCCAAGGCGGCGGAGAGATACTCGCTGGGGATCCCCACCGGATAGTTCCAGGGCGTGATGATGGCCACCACCCCGTGCGGCTGGCGAAGGGTGATGATCCGCTTGTCGGGATCGCTCGAAGGCAGCACTTGGGTGGCCAGGCGGGTGGCATACTCGGCGGCGTCTCGATAGAGACCGGCGGCGAAGCTCACCTCGGCATACGCCTCCCGGTAAGGCTTTCCCTGTTCGACCGAGAGCTGGCGAGCCAAGTCTTCCCGGCGGGCATCGATGATTGCGGCGATGCGGTGGGACAGCTCGGCCCGCTGGAAGACCGGCAGGGCGGCCATGACGGGACGGGCCTGGTTGGCGGCCTCGAGGGCTCGCTGGGCGTCCCGGCGATTGCCCTCCGGCAGCAGCGCCAACACCTCGCCGCTGGCCGGGCTGGTCGCCGGGAAGGTCTCGCCGTCCGATGCCTCGACCCACTCGCCCCCAATGCTCATACGGAGGCCAGTGGCCTCTCTTTGATCGGTGGCTCCCACCCCGATGACCTCCAAGTTCGCTATCTCAGAACGAATCCTACCGATAGTGAAACCGAGGGGGCCACTGGACGGGCCTGCCCGTAGGCTATAGAATCTCACTAGGGAATCACGTTCCGTATGAGCAAACAGCTGTCGGAAGGGGAGTCGCCGACGCCCAGCGTGGACAAGGCGCTTCGCATCTTGCAAGTCTTGGCCGATCATCCTCGAGGGCGGAGCTTGGGGGAGATCGCCACCGAGCTGGGCTTCCCCAAGGCCTCCCTGCACCGGACCCTGGCCGCCCTACGCTACCGGGGCTTCGTCACCCAGGCCCCGGGCTCCCGCCATTACCGGCTGGGTCCCGAGGTGCTCCGAATCGGCTTCGCCCTGTACAAGGACCTGGACCTACGGGCGCTCGCCCACCCGGTGCTCGAGGAGCTGAGCGTGGCCTTCGGGGAGACCGCCCACCTGGGGGTGCGGGAGGGGAGTGAGGTCGTCTACCAGGACAAGGTGGACCCCGACCGTTCGATCCGGATGGCCTCCACCATCGGTGGCCGGAACCCCGCCCACTGCACCGCGTTGGGCAAGGCCATCCTGGCCTACGACTTCGCCGGGGACGGAGAGGCGGTGCAGGCCATTCGGGCCGGGAGGATCAGGCTGTCGGCCAAGACGGCCAACACCCTCACCCGCCCGGAAGATCTGCTCAGGGAGCTGGAAGGCGTGCGCCGCCGGGGGTACGCGGTCGACCGGGAGGAAAACGAGTTGGGGGTGCGCTGTGTGGGGATCCCCCTCATGATGGGAGGCCGGCCGGTGGGGGCCATCTCGCTCTCCGGGCCCGCCCATCGCCTGAGCGACGAGGTCATCGAGCACCTGGTCCCGCGGGCCATCCAGATGATCGCCGACAGGGTGGGTGATGACTACCTGCCGGATGCGCTGCGCACGCTGGTGGGCCGGGGGGCGGCGGCGGCACTGCCGTGAAGGACGGGAAGAGGAAGCCGAGCAAGGAGGTCGGGATATGAGAGGGAGCCTCTGGAAGACGAGATGGCTGGTACCGGCGGTGGCGCTGGCCTTGGTAGTGGTGGCCTGCGGTCCTCCGCCCGTTCAGGAGGGGGCGGAGCCGGCCGCGGGGGAGGGGACGCAACTCGACTTCGTGGTGTGGTCCTACTCGATCGAGACCATACAGGACAACATCGCCCAATTCGAGCAGTTGAGCCCTGGTGTACAGGTCAGCCTGGAGGACCACTCCTGGTTCGACTACCACGACATCATGGCCACCAAGTTCACCGGGGGGAACCCTCCGGAGGTGCAGTACTCCTCTGATCACTGGCTGCAGGAGTGGGTGGCCGCCGGATGGCTGGCGCCCCTCAACGAGCACTGCCCCGACTTGGCCCAGTACCAGGGCGAGTGGGCACCGTATGCCACCCAGGGCATGACCCTGGACGGAAACCTGTACGGGCTGCCCTACTACGCCGACCTGCTCATCTTCATGTACAACGACGCGAAGGTGCAGGAAGCGGGCCTGGGCGGGGCGCCGGTCGACTGGGATGCGGTCGCGGAGCAGGCTTCGGCTCTCAAGGAGCAAGGCATCTCTGAGTTCCCGGTGGCCATCCCCCTCAAAAAGGATGACCCCTGGATGATCGAGATCTTCTACTCGATGGTCTACTCGCGTGGCGGCGCCATGTTCGACGGCCTCACACCGGTGTTCGCCGAGCCGGGCGGGGCGGCCGAGCAGACCCTGCAGTGGCTGCACGACGCGCTCAACGAGTCGAGGATCCTCGATCCGGCGGCGATGGAGGTGGCCGAGCCGGACGTGGTGAAGACCATGGGGGCCGGGCAGCACATCTACACCGTGCTCGCCAAGTACAACCTGGCCGAGCTGAACCAAGGGCAGCACGAGGAGAAGGGCAACTTCAAGATGGCCCTGATGCCCGGTGACTCCCACTCGACGGTGGGATTCGTGCGCTTCTACGCCCTTTCCCAGGCGACGGTGGATCAGGGGGAGGAGACGGTGACGGCGGCCTGCGACTTCCTCAACTACTTCGGCGGGAAGACCGACGGGGAGTACAAGGTGCCCAAGCGGTGGGCGCTGGAGAAGGGGCTGGGCTTCGCCAACCTTCCGCTGTACGAGGACCCCGAGGTGGCCGAGGCCATCAACGCATGGGGAGACGTGGAGCTGGAGCGAGAGCAGGCCGAGCTGGCCCGGGTGAAGGAAGGCCTGGCGCCGTGGTGGGGCGCTTGGGACATATTCGCCCGCGCGCAGATCCATGATGCGGTGCTGGGGCAGGTCCCCGTCCAGAAGGCCCTGCAGAGCATGGAGGCCCGGTGGGAGGAGTTCCGCCAGCAGCACGAAGGCTGACAACGGACTGACCATCCGGAAGACGGAGCACTCAGTTGGCCACAGGAACGGAGGTCGTCCGGGCGCGGCTGACAGCCGGGCGAGCGGGTACCAGGGGATACCGGTGGAGCACGATCACGCCGGTCGTGCTCCTGGTGGCCCTGTTCACCGTCTTACCCTTCGCCTTCGCGGCGGTGACCAGCCTGCGCCAACGGGTGCTGACCTTGCCTGGGCAGACCCCCTTCGTGGGGCTCAGGAACTACACCGAGGTCATCGAGGCCGACCTGTTCCTAACCTCGGTAAAGGCCACCGCCCTCTTCGCCACCCTGACGGTGATCCCGGTCACGGTGCTGGGCCTGGCGGTGGCGCTGCTCCTCAACCAGCGCATCCGGGGCTTGGGCGTGCTGCGGGCGCTGGTTCTGCTGCCCTGGGCCATACCGCTGGTCTCGGCCGGGATCATCTGGCGGCTCCTGCTCCACGGGAACTTCGGGGCCCTCAACGGGGCTCTGCTGCAGCTGGGGCTCACCGACCACTACACCGCCTGGCTTTCCGACCCCACCTGGGCGATGGTGGCGGTGGCGGTCGCCCACCTGTGGCGGGAGTTTCCCCTCCCGGCCATCCTCTTCCTGGCCGGTCTGCAGGCCATCCCCACCGATATCGGCGAGGCCGCCCGGGTGGACGGGGCCGGGCCATGGGCGCGTCTCCGGCATGTGACCCTGCCCCTGCTCAGAGGTCCGCTCCTGATCGTGCTGGTCTACGAGACGATGATCTCCATCGCCATCTTCGACCTGGTCTTCGTGCTCACCGGTGGTGGCCCCGGATCGGCCACCACCCTCTTCGCCTGGTACGCCTACGTCACCACCTTCAAGTTCCTCAACCTGGGGCAGGGGGCGGCCCTCTCCTTCCTCATGGCGGCCGGGTTGTTGGGGCTGATCCTTCTCTACCTGAGGCTGGTCGGTCCCCACGAGGAGGCGGTGTGAGGAGGAGTGCTCGCCTCTACCGGGCCTTCGTTGCGGCGGCGGCTGCGCTCTTGGGCCTGGTGATCGTGCTGCCCTTCTTGTGGGCGGTCTCCGCCAGCCTGCAGAACGAGAGCGCCCTCGTCCAGCGGCCGCCCGACTGGGTGCCCGAGCCGCTTACGGTGGAGAACTACCGCTACGTGTTCACGGGCCAGGTCCCCCAGGCGTATGAGACCCGCGGCCTGCTGCGCAGCCCGGTCACCCAGGAGGCCCGGCTGCTCCCCTGGGGGCTCCGCAATTCCTTCCTGGTGGCCAGCGCGGTGGTCGCCATCAACCTGGTGTTGGGCACTCTGGCTTCCTACACCTTCGCCCGGGATCGCTTCCGGGGTCGGACCGGATCGTTCTTCTTCATTCTGGGGAGCCGCCTGCTGCCTCCCATCGCAGTGGCGATCCCCATCTACCTGATCTTGCAGCGAATGGGGCTCCTCGACACCAAGCTGGCCCTGGTGCTGGTGCACACCGCCTTCACTCTGCCCTTCACCATCTGGGTGTTGACCCTCTACTTCCAAGCCCTCCCCAAGGAGATGGAGGAGGCGGCCCTGGTGGACGGCTGCACACGCTTCAAGGCGCTGCGCTATGTGGCCCTGCCCCTCGCCCTGCCCGGGCTGGCGGCGGTAGGGGCCTTCAGTTTCCTGTTCAGCTACAACGAGTTCCTCTTCGCCCTCTTCACCACCGCTTCGGTGAACTCCAAGACGGTGCCGGTTATGATCTCCGCCATCTCGGTCAACCCGGACGCCTCCTACACCTTGATCGCGGTGGGCATCGTGCTCTCCATCGTCGCCCCCATCCTGCTGGCGCTGGTCTTCCGCCGCTACATCACCTCCGGCCTGGTGGCCTCCCTGGCTCCGGAGCGGGGATGAGCCGGACCTCCAACCCCTCCCGTCCCCGTTCTTGCGTGAGTAACTGCCCACATACGGTACGAAACTCACGCAAGAAGCGTGGGACCCTCCAAGAAGGGCAGGGGGTTTGGGGGGTCATGGCGGCCCCGAGCAGCCAGGTAGCGGCCCAGCCACCCCACCGCCGCCGGACCCCCCGAAAGTCATGAAAGGCGTGATCCGCACCGAGCGGGCCCCCGCTCCGCTGGGCCCCTATTCGCAGGCTCGGGTGGCCGGCGGCATCCTCTACGTGGCCGGCCAGGGGCCCCTGAGCCTGGAGGGCCAGGTGCAGGGAGAGACCTTCGAGGATCAGGCCAGGGCTACCCTGGACAACCTTAAGGCCATCGTGGAGGCGGCCGGAGGCAGCCTGAGTGAGGTGGTCAAGGTGAACGTCTATCTGGCCGACATGAGCGACTGGCCCCGGTTCAACCACGTCTACTTGGAGCACTTCCAAGAGCCTTTCCCGGCTCGCACCACCGTGCAGGCAGGCCTCCTCGGGATCATGGTGGAGGTCGACGCCATCGCCCATCTTCCGTGATGCTGCTGGAGCTCCTTCCGCAGCTCGACAAGGTCCCGGTGATCGGCATCCTGCGCGGCTGTCCCCCGGAGAGGGTGGAGGAGGTTGCCTTCACGGCCGTCGAGGGCGGGCTGCTGGCGTTGGAGGTCACTTTCGACTCGGAAGGGGCGGCGGGGCAGCTCGCCCAGCTCCGGAAGTCGTTTCCTCAGCTGGCCATCGGAGCGGGCACCGTCCTCGAGAGGGCTCAGCTGGAGAGCGCCGCGTCGAGCGGGGCATCTTTCATCGTCACGCCGGTGATCGACGAGGACCTGTTGGGCGCCTGCCGGGAGCTGGGACTTCCCTGCCTGATGGGCGCGGCCACGCCCACCGAGATCTGGCGAGCCCATCGTCTCGGGGCCGAGGGCATCAAGGTCTTCCCCGCCGAGCAGCTGGGCGGCCCCGCCTATCTGGCCGCCCTCCGATCTCCCTTGGGCCCCCTTGCCCTGGTTCCCACCGGGGGGGTGGATGCCGCCAATGCCCGGGCCTATCTGGAGTCGGGGGCGGTGGCCCTGGGGGTGGGGTCGAGCGTTTTCCCGAGGCAGGCGATGCAGGACGGCGACCTGAGCGCCATCGGGCGAGCGGTCGAGCACCTGGTCGCAGCCCTGCCATGAGACATGACCTGGTCACCTTGGGGGAGGCGATGCTCCGACTGTGGGTCCGGCCGGGGGAGCGCCTGGAAAGCACCCCCCGGCTGCGAGTGGCGGCGGCCGGGGCGGAGGCCAACGTAGCCATCGCGGTGGCCCGCATGGGGCATTCGGCCGCCTGGCTATCTCGATTGCCTCGATCCCCGCTGGGTCGGCGGGTGGCCCGGGAGATCGCCTCCCACGGAGTGGATGTCTCCGAGGTGCTCTGGGTGGAGGGCTCCCGGCTGGGCACCTACTACGTGGAGCTGGCCGCTCCACCCTCTCCGATCAGGGTCATCTACGACCGAGCCGGGTCGGCGGCCGCCGGAATGACCCTGGAGGACGTGCCCTGGAACGTCGTCGAGTCGGCCCGGTTGGTACACCTCACCGGGATCACCCCGGCGCTCTCCCCGTCTCTGGCGGAGGTGAGCCTGGAGGTGGCCCGCCGGGCCCGAGCGGCCTCGGTGCCGGTATCGGTCGATGTCAACTACCGCTCGTCGCTTTGGGATGCGGAGGAGGCTCGCAAGGCGCTCACCGACCTGTGCTCTGAGGCCTCCCTGGTCATCTTGGCGGAGCGGGATGGCCAGGAGGTGTTCCAACTGAGCACCGAGCCGCGGCGGGCGGCGGCCGAAACCCAGGAGCTGTTCGGTGCGGAGTTCGTAGTCCTGACCCGTGGCGGGCGGGGTGCGGTGTGGCGGCTCGGCGACCAGGAGGGCGAGACCCCGGCCCTGGAGGCCCAGGTGGTGGACCGGATCGGGGTGGGGGACGCCTTTGCCGCCGGGGTGCTGGTGGGCTTCCTCGAGGACGACATTCGGCGGGGCATTGAGTACGGATGCGCCATGGCGGCTCTCAAGCTGGTGACGGAGGGCGACCAGTTCTGGGGCGACCGCCAGGAAGTGGAGCAGCTCCTGGCCCGTTCCGATCTGGACGTACGTCGCTGAGCAGCAGCAGCCTGGCGGACCGGCCGCGACTCGGTCTCGGGATCGCCTCCAATAGGGCAGCTGCCCGTTCTTCTTGGGGGGTCCGGCGGCTCGACGCAGGCGAAATCGCTGCCGGAAGGTTTGTAGCCACCATCACCCCCAACCCCCCTAGCAATTCGAGCAGCGCTGCGCGAGCGCTTCCTTCTCGGGAGTGGCGGGGACGGGGACCCTCGGACGGGAGAGTGCCCCCACGTAAACGCCGCCGAGGACGATGACTCCTCCGAAGACCACTCCGGCGGTAACCGGCTCGGCTGCCAGCCAGGCCCCCAGGAGCACCGCCACCAGGGGCATCAAGACGAACTGGAACGAGGCGCCGGAGGCCGTCCAGCGCTTGAGCACGAAGAGATAGAGGGCGAAGAGCCCGACTGATCCCAGCAGCACCAGGTAGGCGACCGCCACCCAGGTGGCTCCCCGGTCGGGCAACGACCAGGGTTCGCCGTTCACCGCCGAGATGAAGAGGAGGAATGCGGTTCCGATCGCCATGGCCAGTCCGTTGGTGGCGACGGGGTGGCTGGGCGGGAACCTCTTGATGACCACCCCGGCCTCGGCCGCGCAGGCGGCGGCGCCCACCATGGCGAGGACCGAGGTGAATGGGATGGAGAAGGTGAGGGGGGCGCTCAGCAAGACGGTGATACCGGCGATGGCCAGCGTGCCCCCCGCCAGGCTGCGCCACCGAAAGGACTCGATCCCGTGGATGAGGGCGAAGAAGAAGGTGAGCAGGGGAACCGAGGACATGATCAGCCCGGCGATCCCCGCCGGGAGCTCGAGAAGCGCCCAGTAGGCGAGGGCATAGGCGGCCGTGAAGGCCAGCATGCCGTAGAGCAGGGTGCCGAGCAGGGCCTGTCCTCTGGGTAGGGGAATTCGCCGCACGCCAACGATGGCGAGGAACAGCAGGGCGGCGGCCGCGAAGCGGAGCCCGGCCCCGAAGAAGGGGGGCAGCTCCTGATTGCTGAAGCGGACGGCCACGAAGTTCGACCCGCCGATCACCACCACCGCGGCGAAGGCCCCGAGGGTCACTCGATCGGGGACTTGCGAGGCTATCGGGGCCGTGGCCAAAGCGACCGCACGCTAGCAGTGGGGACGTGGGCCGGATCGGTATGCTGCCTCCCCATGGACGGGACCGTGGTCGGGATCTTCATCGCCCCGGAAGAGGCCGCCCCGGTCGTCTCGCTGGAGCGGGTCCAAGCCGTTGCCGGGCGCGGTCTGGAAGGGGATCGCTATTACCTCCGGGACGGAGCCAAACCCGCCCAGGAGATCACGCTCATCGAGGCGGAGAGGCTGGAGGCGGCCGGCCGGGATCAGGGCCTCGACCTGGCGCCCGGCGAGCACCGGCGCAACATCGTGACCAGTGGAGTCGAGCTGGAGACGCTGCTCGGGACCAGGTTCACGGTGGGGGAAGGTCGAGGCGATCAGGCAGAACGCTCCCTGTCGCTATCTCCAGGACCTGACGGGTAAGTCGGTGCTCGAGGGGCTGCGCAATGGGGGTGGGGTCCGGGGGCGGATCGTCACCAGCGGCGAGATCAGGTTGGGGGATCGAATCGGCCGCCGAAGCGCCGTCTCGTGACCCGCCCGGTAACCTCCCGCACTCGACTCGAGGGACGCCCCCTCTATGCGGCCCTGGCGGCGGTCGGCCTGGTGGCCGGAGTGGTGAGTGGACTCCTGGGAGTAGGAGGCGGGATCGTGATGGTCCCCCTCATGGCGGGCGTGCTCTCCTTTCGTCAGCACGTGGCCCATGCCACCTCGCTGGCGGCCATCGTGGTGATCGCCCTGAGCGGGGCGCTGGGCTTCGGCCTGGCCGGACAGGTGGACCTGCGCATGGCCGCCTTCATCCTGGTCGGCGGGCTGTTGGGCGCCTACCTGGGAGCCCGCTTCATGCACAGGGTGTCCGAGAGGACCCTCAAGCTGGTGTTCGGGGGCCTGCTGGTGGCGGTCGGGGTGCGGATGGTGATCGGATGAGCCTGGTCGCCCTGGCCGGGATCCTCATCGGGCTGGTGTCGGGGTTCGCTTCGGGACTGGCGGGGATCGGCGGGGGAGTGGTCATCGTGCCGGCGCTGGTGCTGCTGCTGGCCGTTCCCCAGCACCTCGCCCAGGGGACCGCCCTGGCGGTGATCGTTCCCACCGCCCTGATGGGGACGATCACCCACGTCCGCAACCGTTACGTGCTCGTCAAGGGTGCGGCGGTCCTAGGCCTGACCGGCATCGTGGGTGCCCAGCTGGGGGCCCGCCTGGCCCTGTCCATCGAGGCCGATCGGCTGCGCGCCCTGTTCGGGGTCTTCCTCTTGGTGGTTGGGTTCCGGATGATCCAGGGTGGGTGGCGGAGCAAGGCCCTGGAACGAGAAGCCGGCTCGTGAGGGCGTGTCGATCCAGGCGTCGATCACTCCAGCCGGAGGGCCAGGAGGGCCACATCGTCGTCGGGTTCTTCCGGAAGCATGGCCTCGAGGAGGTGAGCGCACATCTCCTCTAAGTCGACGGGAGCCCGGGCCGCCACCCGGGCCAGCTCGTGTAGGGGGTTCTCGAACCGGCGGGCCAGCAGCCCGTCCGTGTAGAGGACCAGCGTCGAGTCATGGAGTGGCACCTGCGCGTGGTGGTAGGTCTGGTTCGGTTCCACGCCCAGCGCAAGCGAGAGGCCGCCCTCGATGTAGCGGGTCCCTCCGCCTGCCTGGACGAGGAGCGGAGGCGGATGCCCCGCCCGCGCCGCCAGGGCATCGCCCCGGTCCAGGTCCACCACCAGGTAGGCCATGGTGGAGAAGTGGTCCGACTCCAGGGCGCACATGATGCGGTTCACTTGTTCGACCACGGTCTCGGGAGCCAGGTCGGCCACCGCGTAGGCCCGGAAGGCCATGCGCACCTGCCCCATGGTGGAGGCAGCCCGGACCCCGTGCCCGGCTACGTCTCCAATGGCGATCCCCAGCCGGTCCTCGGCGAGCGGTACCACGTCATACCAGTCTCCGCCCACATCCGCGGCGGCCGATCCCGGCACGTACCGGGCGGCCAGCTCGATGCCGGCCGGGCGGGCCAGCCGCGGTAGGAGGTCGCGCTGCAGGGTCTCGGCGGTCTGCCGCTCCCGCTCGTAGAGCCGGGCGTTGTCCAGGGCCGCCCCCCCTATGTGCGCCAGCTGGAGGAGGAGGTACCGATCGTTGTCGGTGAAGTCGCCCTTGCGCGGATGGGAGATGTGGACCAGGCCCACCAGGCGCTCCCCCAGCCCCTGCAGCGGGGCGGCCAGGCCGACCGAATGAGCTTCCGGCTCTCCCTTTGCCAGGGGCCAGGGGCCGAATCGCCCGAGATCGATGGCCGTCAGGCTGACCGGCTGGCCCCCTTCGGCGACTCTTCCCTGCAGGCCGGCCAGGTCGGCGGCCTCCACGTACCGGCGGCATCGGGAGCAAAGGTGGGAGGACACCATAGAGCCCTCCTCCGCGTCGGCGAGGAAGACATATCCGCACTCCGCGCCGATCACCGCGCAGGCTTGCTCGGCGATCACCCATCCGATCTTGGCCCGAGAGAGGGTGCCGGCTATCGCCAGCGAGGCGTCGGCCAGGCGTCGGAGCTGGTCGCCGTATCGCTTCTCGAGCAAGGCCATCTCCTGGACCTCCCGAAAGCCCCGCTGGATCATCTCGAAGGCGGAAAGGCTCTCCGAGAAGAAGGCCATGGCCGCCTCGGCCAGGTCGTCCGGTGCTCCCGGCCCGCGAAGGGCCGCCAGGTAGGCGTGGTGGTGAGCCGCCGCCAGGTCGAGCACCCCCAGGCCGGCCCGGACCGCCTCCCGACCCAGCTCGTAGGCCGCCTGCAGGGCCGGCTCCTCCCTGGCCGACAGGTAGGTCTGCAAGGCGGCGGCGTACGACTCCCGGAACCCGGGGCTCACTGCCCTCCTCCCCGGTAGCGGGCCACCAGCACCAGCGCATCGTCGTTGGGCTTCACGTGTCGCTTGAGGATCCGGTCGGCCATCGCTCTCGGGGAGAGGGACCCGTCGATGCTCCCGATGAACATACTGCCGATGCCGTCGGTGGCCATCACCAGCAGATCGCCGGGCTGCACCGCCAGGGTGGAGACCCGCAGCGCGGGCAGCTGCTTGTAGCCGACGATACCGGGCCTCAGCAACAGTGACTCGGGGCCGGCCTCCGCCTCCGCTCGGACCAGCCGGGCCTCCACGTTGCCCACGCCGATCCAGGTGAGGGTGTCGGCGCGGCCGTCGAAGGAGGCCAGGGACACAACGACGCCTCGGGTATCCCGGAGGCCTTGGTGGCAACGCTGCACGAGGTCGTAGGGAGATGCGCCCGGCTCCTCGCTGAGGATCCGCACGGCCAGCCGGGAGGCCCGCACCGCCTCCGGTCCGTGCCCGAGGCCGTCGAGGGCCGCCACCAGCACCCCCCCGGGGAAGGGCGCCACGAGCGGGGCATCCCCACTCTCGTCCTCCCCGGCCATGGCTTGTTCGGCCACCTGCCACTCGATGAGGCCGTGCTCATCCAACGCCCGACCTCCATTTCTTCATTGTCACCGTGGTTCCCTTCCCCGGCTCGGAGACGATCTGGAACTCGTCCATCAGCCGCCGGGCTCCCGGCAGGCCCACCCCCAGCCCCCGGCTCGTGGAGTAGCCGTCCTCCATCGCCCGGCGCAGGTTCTCGATGCCGGGGCCCCGGTCGCGGGCGATCACCACGAGGCCGGTCTCTTGCCTTTGGTTGTCGGTGGCCAGCTCGATCTCACCTTCGCCGGCGTAGGAGAGGATGTTGCGGGCCACTTCCGAGATGGCCGTGGCCACCAGGGTGGCGTCGGTGCTGGAGAAGCCCAGCTGCAAGGCCAGCTCCCGTCCCTTCTGGCGGGCGGTGACCATGTCGGCGTCCGCGGCGACCCTGATGAGGGCCCCCTCATCCACGGTGGCCGTCCACTCAGAGCCCCCTGAGGAAGGCCAGGCCCTCCTCCAGGTCGAGCGCCGTGTGCACCCCCTCCAGGGCCAGGCCGAGCTGCACCATGGCGTAGGCCACCTCCGGCTGGATGCCGACGATGACCGCCTCGGCTCCGAGCATCTTGGTCATGAAGGCCATGTTGCGGAGCGAGCGAGAGACGAAGGAGTCCACCACGTCGAGGCCGGTGACGTCGACGATGATCCCTCGGGCCCGGTACCTGCCCACCTGGTCGGCCAGGTCCTCCTGGAGCTGGACCACCTCCTGGTCGGTGATGGCGGACTGGACGGAAGCGATCAGGTAGTGGCCCTGCTTGAGGATGGGGACGGCCACCGGCGCTCCGGCTCAGACCCGGTCGGGACGCTCGAGCAGGGTTTCGCCCGGCTGCCCGACCTCCCATCCCAAGAGCAGGCGCTCGGCCTCCTCGATGCCTCCCTGCAGGTCCCCCACCGTGTTCATGACGCTTAGGTCCACCCCCAGGTTGACCAGGGTATTGGCGATCTCGGCGGAGAGGCCGGTGATGATGACGCTGGCTCCCATCAGGCGGGAGGCCTTGACGAGCTGTACCAGGCGGTCGGCCACCGTGGAGTCGATGTCCGGGACGCCGGTGATGTCGATCACCACCACCTTGGCCCGGTTGGCCCGGATGGCGCGCAGCAGCTGCTCGGTGAGCTGGCGGGAGCGCTGCTCGTCGAGCACCCCGATGATGGGCAGGATGAGCAGGCGCTCGCGGACCTGCAGCACGGGGGTGGAGAGCTCCCGGATCGCCTCCTGCTGCTGGCGGATGACCCGCTCCCGCTCCTGGACGAAGCTGACACCCACGGTGACGGCGATGCGGTTGGCGGCCGGCTCGTAGGCGTCCAGGATCGGGTTGAGGAGGCCCGGATCATCGCGGTACTTCTCGAACAGCGACCGGGCCAGCACATCGCGCAGAAGCAGCACGATGCCCAGCACCTCGTGGGTCTCGACCCCCCGGGGGATGATCCGCTCCGACAGGTCCCGGGCGTAGGCCTGCAGGGCCTCCACACTGCCGGTCTCCAGGGCGTCGACGTAGTTGTCGTAGACGGCGGTGGCCTCGGAGAAGATCTCCTCCGAGGTCATGGCGGTGAGGAGCTGGGCGTCGCTGATCCGTCGGGCCCATTCCTCGCGCAGCTGGGTGCGGCTGTCCCGCAGGTGGGCGACCAGCTCCTTCAGCAGCGTGGCGTCGGACGTCCCCGGAAAAGGGGGGCCGCTGTTGTCTTTGGCCATCGAGGCGCCTCCTCTTCAGGGTGATGACGGAGGGAGGCTACTCGCGCACTTCCCGGTTGGTCGAGGCCGCCAAATCTGACC
>JBOGFC010000142.1:0-1719 GCA_050742155.1 Acidimicrobiia bacterium | reverse complement strand
GACAACGCCCGGGCGGCCAGCGCCCGGCGGCAGGCCGCCTCGACCCGGTCGGTGCCGTAACGGTCGGCGAGGCGGATGATGCCCAGGCAGGACCGGTAGCCTGCTCGGGATGAGGCCGGGCTTCGAGGATGGCCTCGGCGAGGCCGGCCGTGGCCGGACCGGTCCGCCTCGCCCACCCGAAGATCCGCGACGGGCTCCACTCGGCGTGGCGGCGATGAGCGACCGGCATGTGGGCCGGGTCGGTGGTGTGGCGGCCCCGGGCGTAGCTGCGCAGATGAGACGCCACCCGGCGGGCGGAGTGGAACACCTCGACCGTCGATGCCGTGAAGCGGGCATCGACCCGCTGGCCGACGAGCTGGTAGGGAACGCTGTAGTAGTGGCCGTCGACCTCGACGTGGTAGTCGATGTTGACCTTGACCCCCAGCCGCCAGCGGGCGAACTCGTAGCGCTGCGCGGGCAACGGCCGCATCACCGGCCGTTCCAGCTCCTCAAACAGGCTGCGCCGGGAGCCCGGCATCTTGCGGAACGGCCGATCGTTGATCGCCTCCACCAGCTCAGCGATGTCAGCGTTGGCTTCGGCCAGCGAGGAGAACCTCCGGTTGCGCAGCCGGGCCAGGATCCACCGCTCGGCCAGCAGGACACCGGCTTCCACCTTGGCCTTGTCCCGAGGTTTGCCTGCCCGGGTGGGGATGATGGCCACTCCGTAATGGGCGGCCATCTCGGAGTAGGTGGCGTTGATGTCCGGCTCGTAGCGATGGGCCCGCTTCACCCCGGCGCGAAGGTTGTCGCACACCACGATCTTGGGAACCCCCAGGTACTCGAACGCGTGCACGTGGGCGCCGACCCAGTGGGCCAGCTCCTGCGATGGGACCGCCTCGGCGTAGAGGTAGTTCGACGCTCCCAGCACGGCCACGAACAACTCCGCCTCCAACGCCACCGCGCCGGTGCGCCGGTCATAGATCGCCAGCCGCTGGCCCGGGAAGTCGACGAAGAGCTTCTCCCCGGCCCGGTGCTCCTGGCGCATGACCAGGTCCAGGTGCCCCTGCCAGGCCCGGTAGTGGTGGCAGAACTGGCTGTAGGAGTAGCCGTCGTCGGGGTGGCACTCCTTGTACTCCAACCACAGCAGCATGAGCGTCACCGCCGGGCGGCGCAGCTCCTTGTGGACGTAGTGCCAGTCGGGAACCGGCCGGGTCTCGGCCGGCGGCGCCGGCTCCTTGCGGAACAGCAGCGCCTCGAGGGCCGCATCGTCCAGGTCCTCCGGCAGCGGCCATCCCAGCCCGGCCGCTTGGGCCCGGCGCAGGTGGTCGCCGACCGTGGTGAACGGAACCCCCAGGGCGGCGCCCACCTGACGGCAGGACAACCCCTGGCCCACAGCCAACCGCACGATGTCTCGAACCTTGCGCATAGCGAGACGGGGTCTCGGCACAGCCACCTCCTCGGAGCGAACTCCAAGGCACGATGACCCGCCCCCTCAACTCACACGCGGATCCCTACCGGCCATGCTCCCGGGTGTACGAAAACCCCCAGAATCGGTGTACGGAATCGACCAGAACCGGTGTACGAAAACGGCCGGAATCCGCATCGAAGAAGCTGCTGGCCGAGGCGCAGGCGTCCTCCCTGGTCGCCGAGGGTGTCTCCGCCAACGCCCGGGCCAAGGCCATCGCCCGCCTGGAGGAACTCGTCGGGATGTCCGAGCGGGTCGTCGATCAGGTCCGGGCC
>JBOGFC010000141.1:0-1545 GCA_050742155.1 Acidimicrobiia bacterium | reverse complement strand
CCACCGGGGGGGTGATCACCTGAGGCCATCCCCCCAGCCCCCTCCCGAAGAGAGGCGGACCCCCCGGGCCAGCTCCTCTAAGAGTTCCCGTACCACCCCCGCCGGGTCTTCGGCTTTCATCACCGCTCCCATTACCGCCACCCCCGCGCAGCCGGCCTCGAGGCAGGGTCGTATCCGGCCGGGGCCGATGCCTCCTAGGGCGTAGACAGGTGGGACTTCCGGAAGTTCGGCGATCAGTGCCGCCAGCCGGTCGGGGCCGAGGGGCTGAACCCCAGGCTTCGAGGAGGTGGGAAAGATGGGGGAGAGGGTGACGTAGTCAGCACCCGTGTGGGCCGCTCGGCGTAGCTCGGCGGTGTCGTGGCAGGAACGACCGACGATGAAGCCGTCGTTTACCGGCTCCCAAGGATCGGCGGCCGCCAGTTGTACCCCTCGAGCTCCCAGCCGGCAGGCCAGATGGAGGTCGGAGGCCACGATCAGAGAGGCCGGTCCCATGACAGCCTTGAGCGTTGCCCCCAGCCGGTAGCGCTCCTCGGAGGGAAGATCCTTCTCACGCAGCACGAAGGCGGTCGCCCCGCCCTCGACCGCCCCCCTGATCGCCTTGGCAAGGTGCTCTGGACCGGTCAAGCGGCGGTCGGTCAGTACCAGCAGGGGGGAGAGGTTCACGGCGAATCCTCCGGCGGGTCCAGGTCGGCCAGCCCTTCGAAGGAGGTCGAGGCCTCGGCATACAGGCGACGAGGGATCCGGCCCGCCAGATGGGCTAGACGCCCGGCCTCGATCGCCTTGCGCATCGCCTCAGCCATCAGGGCGGGCTCCTTGGCGCGGGTGACCGACGAGGCCAACAGCACGCCGTCGCATCCCAACTCCATGGCGATAGCTGCATCCGAAGCGGTGCCGATCCCGGCGTCGAGGATTACCGGCACCGACGCCTGCTCGAGGATGATGGCCAGGCTATAGGGGTTGCGGATCCCCATCCCCGAGCCGATCGGGGAGCCGAGGGGCATCACCGCCGCGCAGCCCAGCTCCTCGAGGCGGCGCGCCAGAACGGGATCGTCGTTGGTGTACGGGAGCACCACGAAGCTCTCCTCCACCAAGGTCTCGGCCGCCTCCATCAGCCCGAGCGGGTCGGGGAGCAGGGTGCGCTCGTCGGCGATCACCTCCAGCTTGATCCAATCGCTCCCCAAGGCCTCTCGCGCCGCCCTGGCGGTCAGCACCGCCTCCCGCGGGGTGTAGCAGCCGGCCGTGTTGGCCAACGGCCGCACCCCCACCCGTTCCAGCACGTCCAGCACCGACCCCTTGGCATGCGGGTCGACCCTGCGCAGGGCGACGGTGGCGAGCTGGGCGCCGGAAGCACGCAGGGCCGTCTCCAACCTCTCCAGGCTCGGGTTACCTCCAGTGCCGAGGATGAGGCGCGAGGAGAACTTCTCCCCGGCGATCATCAACGCATCCTCCTCGCTGCCGCCCTGCACCGCTCCCAACACCTCCACCCGGTCTCCCTCCGACAGGGTGGTGGCGCTCCACTCCGCGACAGGCACGACCTCTTCGTTG
>JBOGFC010000140.1:0-3023 GCA_050742155.1 Acidimicrobiia bacterium | reverse complement strand
GCCTATGGGTTCGTGAACCACCGGAACTTCGGGCACCGAGCACTCCTGCTGTGCCCGGCGGTGGCATGATCAGGGGAGCCGAGACGAGGGGCTCATCCCACGTCACCGCGCGGAACCAGAGGAGACTGCGCGAGAGCGGGGCTCCCAACGGCAAATGCAGCAATCTCTCGTGGAGGAGAAAGAGATCGTTGGACATCCGAGAAGAGTCGATCGGCCATCTGGATGAGCTTGCCGCGATATCCACCGCGTTCCTGGTGGAGCGCGTGTTCGACGTGTCGCTCGTCGATGGCGGACTCGGAGGGATCGTGCTGTCTGAGGTGCTCGTCGAGGAGCCTTGGATCAAGGACTACGACGCCATCGAGGGCGAGAGACCCTTCGGGTGGGCGGAGCGATTCGACGTGACGAACTGGGGTCTCCTCGTTGCTCACGACAGCGAGCGTCGCGTGGGTGGCGCCGTCGTGGCGTTCGATACCGCTGGGGTAGACATGCTCGAAGGTCGCTTGGACCTGGCGGTACTTTGGGACATTCGAGTTCGTCCTGAAGCACGATCGGCTGGGACCGGAGCGAGGTTGTTTCACTCCGCCGAGGCATGGGCTCGTGATCGTGGCTGTCGCACCCTGAAAGCGGAGACACAGAACATCAACGTCCCGGCCTGTAGGTTCTACCGCCGAATGGGCTGCACGCTGGGAGCGATCGATCGCTTCGCCTACCCCGACTTACCGGACGAGGTACAGCTCATGTGGTTCAAGCAACTCTGACTGTGTCGACTTCGGCGGTGAGGTGCGTCAGAGGTGGCGTTGATACCCGGCGAGTAGGTCATCGATGACCGATCGGGCGCTGTGCCGCCACCCGAAGCTCAGACCGGCGAGGTGCGCTTTGTGAGGCCTTCGACGCAGAGCTTCGGCATGTGTGATCAGCGCCTTCCAGAGGGCCCAGCCCCGGCCACGCGTCCACGTTGCCTCGTCCACGGGGAGGTGTGCTCGGAAAGCCTCTCTGCTCGGCCCAGAAAGGAACGGGCGATGACCGTGTCAGAAGCTGGGTCCCCAACCGCCGAACATCCGAAGTCGCGCCGAGTAGCGACGCTCAAACGCTATTCGCCACCGACCGCCGCAAGAGGGGAGCGTGCCATTATTTGCTTGCAGCAAGCATCTGCTACGCTAGCGGGGTCATGCCGGTGGCTCCTGCATCGACCCTGGACGACATTGAACAGGCGCTACTTCTCGTCACCCGACGGCTCGTCCTGCCCAAGCTCCACGAGCACCTCACCAGCATGGCCGGTATTCCCTTCGATCGTGCCTCCTATGTAGTCCTGGCGAGGATCGACGAACAGGCTCCGGTCCGCCCAACGGACGTGGCGCGGACGCTGTGTGTGGAGCCCTCGACGGCGACCCGAAAGATCCAGCACCTCGAAGGGCGGGGCTTCATCGTCCGCGGGCCGGATCCCACCGACGGGCGGGTCTCCCTCGTCAGCCTCTCGCCGGAAGGGCAGGAAGCCCTTCGAAGGTTCCGGGCCGCCCGTCGCCGCGTCCTCGAGGCCGTCCTCCAACCCTGGGATCCCCCCGACCGCGTGCGGCTGGCGTCGCTGCTGACGCGTTTCGCCGAGGACTTCGTCGACTACGTCGAATCAGACCGGGCGGGGGAGGAGAAGGCCTCATGACCACCGATACCGGCTCACTGACCCGCCGACAGATCCTCCTGGTGTTCTCGGGCCTGATGCTGGGCATGCTGCTCGCCGCCCTCGACCAGACCATCGTCGCCACCGCCCTCCCCACCATCGTCGGTGAGCTGGGCGGACTCGACCACCTCTCCTGGGTGGTGACCGCCTACCTGCTCGCCTCCACCGCCACTGCTCCGCTCTACGGCAAGATCAGCGACCTCTATGGCCGCAAGCGCGTCTTCCAGTTCGCCATAGTCGCATTCCTGGCCGGCTCGGTGCTCGCCGGCCTCTCCACCTCCATGACCCAGCTGATCGCCTTCCGGGGCATCCAAGGTCTGGGGGCTGGGGGACTGCTGGTGCTGACGCTGACGATCATTGGTGACATCCTCTCGCCTCGCGAGCGGGGCCGCTATCAGGGCTACATGGGGTCGGTGTTCGCCGTGGCGAGCGTGGCCGGTCCGCTCCTCGGGGGATTCTTCGTCGACCACCTCACCTGGCGATGGGTCTTCTACATCAACCTGCCCATCGGCATCGTCGCCCTCTTCGTAGTGAGCACCGTCCTCGACCTGCCCTTCCGGCGGGTCCAGCACCGCATCGACTACGCAGGAGCCGCCTTCCTCATGGCCGGGGTCACTGCGCTTCTCCTCGTCACCGTGTGGGGAGGCAGCCAGTACTCGTGGGGGTCGCTCGAGATCCTGGGCCTGGTGCTGGCGTCCTTGGTGTTCCTCGGGCTGTTCGTCCTCCAGGAACGCCGGGCCGAGGAACCCATCCTGCCATTGAGGCTCTTCCGGAACCGCACCTTCACCCTCACCGGGCTAGCCGGTTTCATCATCGGGACGGCCATGTTCGGGGCGATCGTGTTCCTGCCACTCTTCCTGCAGGTGGTGACCGGAGTCACCGCCACCAACTCGGGACTGCTGCTGCTGCCGCTCATGCTGGGGCTCATCACCACCTCGATCGCCATCGGACGGCTCGTCACCCGTACCGGGCGCTACAAGCGGTACCCGGTGGTGGGGAGCCTCGTCACCACGATGGGGCTATTCCTCCTCTCCCGCATGGACGCGTCTACCGGGCGTCTCTCGGCCGGCGCTTTCATGCTCATCGTGGGTCTTGGCCTGGGAATGGTCATGCAGGTGCTGGTGGTGGCCGTCCAGAACGCCGTCGAGCAAAGGGACCTGGGAGTGGCCACCTCCAGCTCGTCGTTCTTCCGATCGCTGGGCGGGGCCGTCGGAACAGCCCTCTTCGGAGCGATCATGTCGGCCCGGCTCACATCGAGTCTCGCTGGCCTGTTGCCCGGAGGCGTTCCCGCCACCGACCTGGGAGCGGTCTCGGGCAGCCCGCAGCAGATCCTGGCCCTACCGGCAGC
>JBOGFC010000139.1:0-6787 GCA_050742155.1 Acidimicrobiia bacterium | reverse complement strand
CCCCGCAGCCCCTACGGGGCGGCCAAGGTGTTCGGCCACCACATCACGGTCAATTATCGGGAGGCGTACGAGATCTTCGCGGTGAGCGGGATTCTGCTCAACCACGAGAGCCCCCGGCGTGGCCTCGAGTTCGTGACCCGCAAGATCTCGAATGGAGTGGCCCGGATCAAGCTGGGCCTCCAGCACGAGATCACCTTGGGCAACCTGGAGGCCAAGCGAGACTGGGGCTACGCCGGTGACTACGTGCGGGCCATGTGGCTCATGCTCCAGCAGGATGAGCCCGAAGATTACGTGATCGCCACTGGGGAAACCCACTCGGTTCGGGAGTTCGCTGAGCTGGCCTTCGGCAGCGCCGGGATCGACGACTGGGAGCGATACGTGCGTGTCGACGAGCGCTTCTTCCGACCGGCCGAGGTGGACGTGCTGGTGGGCGATGCCTCCAAGGCGAGAGAGAAGCTGGGCTGCGAGCCCACCGTGGCGTTTGAGGAGCTGGTGCAGATGATGGTGGAGCACGACCTCAAGATGGAGGCGGAGAAAGCCGGGCTGTAAACCGGGCTCACAGCTGGTAGATGCGGATGGTGGGGCCTCCCGCCGTCCGGCTGTCGGGGGTGAACTCGGCCACCGGCTGGTGATCCCGGAAGTATGATCGATAGCTCCCAGCCTCCTCGGCATAGGCGGTCTCGTTGCCGAGAAAGCGGCCGTAGTTGAAGCTGCTCAGGATCAGGTAGTCGGCGCACTCCGCCCGGGCCAGCTCGTCGAAGACGTCGGTGTATCCCAGGTAGGCCACTCGGTAGCGGTCGGTGTAGCTCTCGACCACCGGTGTACCCCCCTCCCGGGCGATGCAGGTCCCGGCCGGGAGATGGCTCTCCATCCACTGGAGGGCCAGCCAGCGGGTGTCCGGGAGGGTGATGTCCGTGATGCGGGCCTGGGCGGAGGCCGCCTGTCCCACCACAGCTGCGGCGGCCAGGGCCAGGGCGGCGGCCGCCACCGCCGGGGCGGCCCGGGGCACTCGCACCGTCAGGCTGCGGGCCAGTGCGTACAGCCCGGCCCCGCTCAGCACGGCCAGAAAGGGAACCAGCGGCACCAGGTTGCGGGGGAAGAAGACCTTGTAGGAGCCCACGAAGATGAACAGGGCCACCGGAAAGCTGGCCAGCAGGGCCAGCTTCCTCCAGTTGCGGGCCCCCAGCCAGACGATGCCCACCGCCGCCAAGACGCTCGGCACCGCCCCGTATCCCTGCCGGAACAGGTTGCCGGCGTACAGGTGCCAGCTTCGGTCGCCGGCCGCTTCATTGCCGGCGTGCCCGCCCCGGTAGTGGGCGGTGACCCCCTGCATGTCCTGCAGGAAGTGGCGGAGGTCCAGGAGGATGTAAGGGCTGGTGGCCAGAAAGGCGGCCGGGGCGGCCGCCAGGGCCAGGGCCAGGTTCTTGGTGAGCCAACCCTGGCCGGCCAGGGCCCGAGCGGCGTGGGCCACCAGCAGGGGGAGCAGGGCGAAGACGGCGATGTACTTGCTCCCGGCCGCCAGCCCGGCGAAGAGCCCCGCCAGCAGGTAGTAGCCGGGCCTGGGGGCGCGGGCGTAGACCAGCGCGGCCATCCAGGTGGCCAGCACGGCCCAGAAGGCGGCCGGGGCGTCCACGGTGACCAGAAAGGAGTTGGTGACGTGCAGATAGGAGGCTCCTAGGAAGATCGAGGCCCCTAGGCCGGCCAGCGGGTGCACCAGCAGCCTTGCCACCCGGAAGACCAGGTAGACGGTGGCCGCCGACAGCAACACCGTGGAGATGCGCCCGGCCAGATAGAAGGTGATGAGGGGGATCTCGGAGAAGCGGATGCCGGTGAGGAGCTTGAGGACCAGGGTGACGGCGGCCTGCAGGGCCGCCTGGAGGTAGATGTTGAAGGTGGGGTAGATGAAGAACTCCGGGCTGAGGTCCTTGGTCCAGATCATCGACCAGGCCCGCTCCACCAGGTTGTGCTCGTCGGGATGTACCGCCAGCGGGTAGCCGAACCAGATTCCCTGGAAGCGAAAGGCCAGGGCGGCCGCCACCACCACCACGACCAGCACCCGGTAGGCCCAAGCGCTTGTGGCGTTCGAGTCGGCGGGGATCACTCGGGGATGGTACCGGCGCTTGTTCCCCGGCTCGCCCGCCTGCCATCATCGATGAGATGGCGCTCTTCGACCACCGAGCCCGTATGGATCGCGCCCGTCGGCTCATGGCCGACCGGGGGGTGGACGTGCTGCTGATCTCAGTGGGCTCCGACCTGCCCTATCTCACCGGCTACGAGGCCACCCCGCTCGAGCGGCTCACCATGCTGGTGCTCCCGGCCGAAGGAGAGGCCGTGCTGGTGGTGCCCCGCCTGGAGGCCCCCAGGGTGGAGCCGCTCCCCGAGGTCTTCCAGGTTCGCCCCTGGGCGGAGACCGAGGACCCCGTGGAGGTGGTGGCTGGGCTGGCCAAGGGGGCCCACCAGGCCGCGCTGGGGGACCAGACCTGGGCCGCCTTCCTGCTCCGCCTCCAAGAGAGGATGCCCGGCACCAGCTTCCAGCCGGCCGGTCCCCTGACCGGGGAGCTGCGCATGCGCAAGGAGCCGGCCGAGCTGGAGCAGCTGCGCCGGGCGGCCGAGGCGGCCGACCGGGTGGTGGAGCGGCTGGCGGCCCATCGCTTCGCCGGCAGGAGCGAGCGAGAGCTCTCCCGGGAGATCGCCCAGATGACCGTGGAGGAGGGGCACCAGGCGGCCGGATCGCCCATCGTGGCCTCCGGTCCCAACGGGGCCTCCCCCCATCATGAGCCGGGCGAGCGGAAGATGGAGCCGGGAGACGCGGTGGTGGTGGACTTCGGGGGAAGGCTGAACGGCTACCACTCCGACACCACCCGTAACTTCCTGCTCGGGGGGCCGCCCCGCGGGTACCAGGCGGCCTTCGAGGTCGTCTCCCAGGCCCAGCAGGCGGCCGTGGAAGCGGTGCGGCCCGGGGTGGCCGCCCAGGAGGTGGACCGGGCGGCCCGGTCGATCATCGAGGCGGCCGGCTACGGCGAGGCCTTCCTGCACCGCACGGGGCACGGCATCGGCCTGGAGGTCCACGAGCACCCCTACATCGTCGAGGGGAACCAGCTGCTGCTCGAGCCGGGGGTTACCTTCTCGGTGGAGCCGGGCATCTACCTGGCCGGGAGGTTCGGGATCCGCATCGAGGACATCGTGGCGGTGACCGAGAACGGCGTGGAGCGGCTCAACCGGTCGCTCCGCGCGCCGATAGTGGTTTCCTGAGCAAGGAAAGGACCCACATGGCTAGCTTGCCAGGCATGGTGCGCATCTGGCGCTTGGTGATCGTGTGCCTGGCGGCCATGCTGCTGGTGCCGCTCTCCGCCCGGTCGGCCGAGGCCAGCCGGGGAGACCTGGGGCCGGGCGCCCAGGGCACCGAGGTGGCCGCCCTGCAGAGCATGCTGGCCGCCCAGGGGTTCTACCGGGGTCCCATCAACGGCGTCTACGGCACCGTGCTGAGCACGGCGGTGGTGGCGTTCCACAAGGAGATCGGGGTGTCTCGCAGTGCCGCCTGGCGCAGCCAGGACTGGGACCTGCTGGCCACCTACCAGTCACCCTGGCTGCCGGCCCGCACCGGGGAGCCCGACCGGCTGGAGATCAACATCACCTCCCAGGTGCTCTACCTGATCCAAGACGACCTCCTCCGGGCGGTGATCCCCATCAGCTCCGGAAACGGGGAGCTCTTCTACAACGCCTTCGGCGACCTGACCAAGGCTCACACCCCCCGGGGCGACTTCAGCCTCCAGTGGCACGTGAACGGCTGGCGCACCTCTTACCTGGGCGAGCTCTACCGACCCTGGTACTTCGTGGGTGGCTACGCGGTGCACGGGTCGACCAGCGTCCCCACCTACCCGGCCTCGCACGGCTGTGTTCGGGTGCCCATGTGGGAGGCCGACTTCCTGGAGGGCCAGCTCTTCCTGGGGATGCCGGTGCACGTCTGGGACCTGCCCAGCGGGGCCGGCCCGGTGTTCGGGGACATCCCCAACGCCCAGGCCTTCCAGGGACCGTTCGTGGATGACGAGGGGAGCGTGCACGAGGAGGCCATCGGCCAACTGTTCGCCTCCGGTATCACCCAGGGGTGCGACGACTACTTCTTCTGTCCGGACGATCCGGTGACCCGCGGCCAGATGGCCGCCTTCCTGGTGCGCACCTTCGGCCTGCCTCCCGGCCCGGACGTGTTCGGGGACGACGACGGCACGCTCTTCGAAGCCGACATCAATGCCCTGGCGGCGGCGGAGATCACCACCGGGTGCGAGGAGGGGCGCTTCTGTCCGGACCGGACGGTCACCCGGGGGGAGATGGCCGCCTTCCTGGTCCGGGCCCTGGAGCTGCCGGCCGCCTCGCAGGATCATTTCTCCGACGACGCCGGGTCGATCTTCGAGCAGGACATCAATGCCCTGGCGGCGGCGGGGATCACTCAGGGATGCGGCGACGACCTCTTCTGCCCCTGGGACCGGGTCACCAGGGCGGAGATGGCTTCCTTCCTGGTGCGGGCCTCCGGCTAGCGGTCTCCGTAGGTGGGCCGAGCTATCGAAGGTAGCGGCGCAGGGTCTCGGCGATCTTGTCGGCCGAGATGCCGGCCGCCTCTCGTTGTTCCTGGGGAGAGGCCGATCCCGGCATCCGGTCGACCGCCAGGCTGACCAGGCGGCCGGGGAGCTCCGCCCCGTCCCCGGCCAGCTCCTCCAGCACCGCGCTGGCCAGGCCTCCTTCCCGCCAGTGATCCTCGACCACCACCATGAGACCGGTCTCCTCGAGCGCCCGGCGCAGGGTGCTCACGTCGATGGGCTTGACCGAGTAGGCGTCGATCACTCGCACCGGGTGCCGGTCGCCCAGCAGATCGGCGGCCTGCAGGGCCTCGAAGACCGTCACCCCGGCCCCAACGATGGTGGCACGGTCCTCACCGCTCTGCCGGAGCACCTTGCTCCCGCCCACCGGGAACTCCTCGTCGGGACCATACAGCGGCGGGGTGTCCTCCCGGGTGGTGCGCAGATAGGAGATGCCCGCGGTGTCGAGCATCGCCTCCACCAGCCGGACCGTCGAGTGCCCGTCACAGGGGTAGAGGACGGTGGACCCGTGGACGGCCCGCATCATGGCCAGATCCTCCAGGCCCATCTGGGAAGGGCCGTCCTGTCCGATGGACACTCCGGCGTGCGACCCCGACAGGCCGAGGTGGGCCCGTGAAACGGCCGCCATCCGGATGAAGTCGTAAGCCCGGGTCATGAAGGCGGCGAAGGTGGCCGCCACCACCTTCTGGCCGAGGGCCTGCAGGCCCACCGCCGCCCCGATCATGTTCTGCTCGCCGATGTACATCTCCAGGAAGCGGTCGGGGGCGGCCTTCTGGAAGATCTCGGTGTAGGTGGAGTTGGAGACCTCCCCGTCCAGCACCACCAGCTCCGGATGGGCGGGAGCCAGGGCGGCCAGCGCCTGCCCGAACGCCTTGCGGGTGGACACCTTCTCCTCGAAGAGCGGCCGCTGGTAGCGGCCCGCCGGCCCGATGACCGGCTCGGCCGGCTCCGGCTTGGGCGGGGTGATGGTGATCGAGCGCCTCCCTCCCAGCTCCTCGATGGCCTCCTGCGCCTGCTCGGTGGAGAGCGCCGTGCCGTGCCAGCCCTCCTGATCGGCCAGCAGGGAGACCCCCCAGCCCTTCACCGTCCTGGCCACCACCAGCGTGGGCCCCTGGCCGTCCTTGGCCTGCCGGTAGGCGGCATCGATGGCCTGCGGGTCGTGGCCGTCTGTCTGGATGGCTCGCCAGCCGAAGGCCTCCGCCCGGGCCGCGTAGGCGTCTCCGTCCCACTGCAGCATGGTGGGTCCCCGCTGACCGAGGCGGTTCATGTCGAGGATGCCGATCAGGTTGGCCACCCCGTGGTGGGAGGCGTTGGCCATGGCCTCCCACACCGAACCCTCCACGATCTCCGAGTCCCCCAGCAGCACCCACACCCGTCCCGGAAGCTGCTGGAAGCGCATGGCCAGCGCCATGCCCAACCCCATGGAGAGCCCCTGGCCCAGGGCCCCGGTGGCCACGTCCACCCAGGGCATGCCGTCCACCGGGACCGGGTGGCCCTCCAGGTGGCTGCCCAGCTTGCGGTAGCCGAGCAGCTGCTCGTCGGAGATGGCCCCCAGGGCCTTCAGCGCGGCGTACAGCAAGGGAGTGGCGTGCCCCTTGGAGAGGACGAACCGGTCGTTGGCGGGGTTGTCCGGGTTGTCCACGTCGTAGCGAAGGTGGTTGGAGAGAAGCACCGCCATCAGGTGGGCGGCCGACAGGGCCGAGGTGGGATGGCCGGAACCGGCTTCGGTGGAGGCGCGAATGCTGTCGACACACAGCTGAGCGGCGAGCTCGTGCAACTCCCGGTCGTTCTGCATGATGGCCTCCTGAGCTCTCGGATGACGGCCTGCCCACCCTAGTGCCGGCCATGGTGAACCAGGCCCGGCCTGCGCTAGGGGATCGCCCGCACCAGGAAGGAGGCCATCTGGGCCCTGGTCACGTAGTCGTGGGGACAGTAGAAAGACTGCCCGCACCCCTCGGTGATCTCGGCGGCTGCCACGGTGTTGATGTCCGGCTCGAAGATGGAGCCGTCGTCGTCCGAGAAGTAGTTTTGGGCGCTGGGCGGGAGGCTGGAGGCCCGGCTCAGGAAGGCGGCCATCTCGGCCCGGGTGATGACCCCGTCGGGACAGTACCGTTCCGGTCCGCAACCGCTGGTGATACCCGCCGTGGCCAGGGCGTTGATGTCGGCCTCGAATACCGTGCCGTCGTCGTCGGTGA
>JBOGFC010000138.1:0-29952 GCA_050742155.1 Acidimicrobiia bacterium | reverse complement strand
GGATCGTGTAGCGGTGGTCGTGTTGCTGAACGATCCCGGTGACCAGATCGCCCTCCCGGCCCTCGTAGATGTCGAAGACCTGCTCACGCTTGGCGTCGCGCAGCCGCTGGACGATCACCTGCTTGGCGGTCTGGGCGGCGATCCGCCCGAAGTCGTCGGGGGTGTCCTCCCACTCCTGGGTGACGTTGCCCTCCTCGTCGAGCTCCTGGGCATACACCTTGATCTCACCGGTGTCCTGGTCGATGGTGACCCGCGCCTCCTCGGCCGCCCCGGGGCTGCGCTTGTAGGCGGTGACCAGCGCGTTGGCCAGGGCGTCGAGGATCGTCTCGGCCGGAACGCCCTTCTCGCGCTCCAGCACCTCCAGGGCTTCCATGAGTTCGTAGTCCATCTGGTTCCTCCTACCGCTGCTTGCCCGGCTTGGACGGCGTCTCCCAAAGGAACACCGTCCGGGCCGAGGCCACCTCGTCAAAGACGAGACGGCGGCGGCTGCCGTTCACTCGCACGACGAAGCCGGTCTCCCCGGCCTCGTCCAATACGCCCCGGTGCACCCTGGCCCCTTCCACCTCGTGGGTCGTCTTGACCACCACCTCCCGGCCGATCGCCTTGCGGTAGTGCTCGGGCCGGCGGAGCTTGCGCTCCAAGCCCGGCGAGGTGACCTCGAGCGTATACGGGCCCGGGAAGGCCTCCTCCTGGTCCAGGAGCCGGGACAATCCCTGGGACGCCTCGGCGATCCGGTCGAGGTCCACCCCTTCCGCAGCATCCACCGTCACCCGGAGCAGCCGGCCTCGCCCGAGGCCCAGCACTTCCAGGTCGTCCAGTTCCAAGCCCTCGGCTGCCAGGTAGGGCTGCAGCATCGACCACAGGCGGTCTGGGGCGCCGTCCATGCCGCTCCTCTCACAAAGAAAGTGGGCAGGCCGCCCACTTCCCACGCGTGACGTCCGTCAAATTCGCCGGCCAACTATAGCAGCGGGAGGGTGCCATTCCCCGGGTCGCCTGCCGGGCGACCCCTACCTGCGCCGGCCCTCAGTAGGCCTTGGCGAAGAGGGCTTCCTCGGCGGCGTCTCCCCCGCAGACGATGCAGGGACCCACCTGGGCCGGCTGGTCGAAGGGGAGACAGCGGATGGTGGCCTGAGTGTCGACTTTGACCCGATCCTCGCACTCCACCGAGCCGCACCACCCTGCGTACCAGAACCCGCCCTCCTCGGCCAGGCCCTCTCGCATCTCTTCATAATCGGAAGGGCGATGGGAGTGCTCCTCCCGAAAGGCCAGCGCCCCGGCGAAGAGCTCCTCCTGTACGTCTTCGAGGAGCTTGGTGACCCCATCCACCAGGTCATCCAGCGTCACGGATCGCTTTTCATCCTGTCTGGGACGGTCGCGACGGGCCAGCACCGCCTCCCCCCGCTCCAGGTCGCGCGGGCCCAGCTCGATCCGCACCGGGACGCCCTTCATCTCCCACTCGTTGAACTTGAAGCCCGGGGTCTGCTCCTCCCGGTCATCCAGGTGGACCCGGACCTCGGGGCGCAGCGACTCCACCAGCTTGGCGGCGATCTCGAGCACCTCGGCGCGCTCGGCGGAGTCGGCCGGGGCGATGGGGACCACCACCACTTGGTAGGGGGCCAGCTTGGGAGGGAGCTTGAGCCCCTGGTCGTCGCCGTGGACCATCACCACCATCCCCACCAGCCGGGTGCTCGCCCCCCAGGAGGTCTGGTAGGGATACTGCAGCTCGTTTCGGCGATCGAGGAACTGGGTGCCGGCCGCCCGGGCGAAGTTCTGGGCCAGGTTGTGGGAGGTCCCCGCCTGGAGGGCCCGGCGGTCCCCCATCATCGCCTCGATCGAGTAGGAGTGGTCGGCCCCGGGGAACTTCTCCGACTCCGTCTTGCGCCCCGGCACCACGGGCACCGCCGCCCATTGCTCGGCGAACGTCTGATACACGCCCAGCATCCGCCGGGACTCCTCCTCGGCCTCCTGGTAGGTCTCGTGGGCGGTGTGACCCTCCTGCCAGAGGAACTCCAGGGTGCGCAGGAAAAGCCGGGTGCGCATCTCCCAGCGCACCACGTTGCACCACTGGTTGATGAGGATGGGCAGGTCCCGGTAGCTCTGGACCCAGCGCGAGAACATCTCGTTGACAATGGTCTCCGAGGTGGGGCGGACCACCAGTGGCTCTTCCAGCTCCTTGCCGCCTCCGTGGGTGACTATGGCCAGCTGAGGAGCGAATCCCTCGACGTGCTGGGCCTCCTTCTCGATCAGCGAATAGGGGATGAACAGGGGGAAGTAGGCGTTCTGGTGTCCGGTGGCCTTGAACATGTCGTCGATGGCCCGCTGCATGTTCTCCCACAGGGCATAGCCGTAGGGGCGGATGACCATCGTGCCCCGCACCGGCGAGTAGTCGGCCAGCTCGGCCCGCAGCACCACGTCGGTGTACCAGCGGCTGTAGTCCTCGCTGCGGGGAGTGACCTTCTCAGCCATTCCGGGCGAGGATAGTGTTCGGGGTCCTTCGTTCTTGTGACGGTTATCCACCGTATGGGTGGCTAGGTGTCACAAGAACGAGTGCTACTCCCTTGACGCGATCTCGACCACCGCCCGGCGGCGCTCCTCGGACCGGTTGGCGTCCCCTTGCAGCTCTCGCAGCGCGGCGGCCTCGCGGGCCGCTTGCTCGCCGGCCCGGTCATCGGCGGCGGCCAGGCGGACGTCGACCCCTTCTTCCACCAGCCGCCGGGCCTCTTCGAGGAGGGCTTCCACCATCTCCGCCTCGGGCACCACCCGGACCACCTTGCCCTTGATGAACAGATGCCCCCGCCCCCGCCCGGCGGCGATGCCGATGTCGGCCTCCCGGGCCTCCCCCGGGCCGTTCACCACACAGCCCATCACCGCCACCTGGATGGGGAGATGGGCCTCCTCCAGCCTGGCCTGCGCCTGCTGGGCCACCCCCAACACGTCGATCTCCGCCCGTCCGCAGGACGGGCAGGCGATCAGGTCGAGGCTCTTGCGCTCCCGAAGGCCCAGGTACTCGAGCAGCTGGCGCGCGGCCCGGGCCTCCTCCACCGGGTCGGCGGTGAGCGAGAAGCGGATGGTGTCACCGATCCCCTCGAGGAGGAGGCTGGCCACCCCGGCCACCGACTTGATGAGCCCGCCGGGGAGGGGGCCGGCTTCGGTCACGCCCAGGTGGAGGGGGTAGTCGCAGACCCCGGCCAGCTGCCGGTAGGCCTCCACCATGGAGGGCACGTGGGAGTGCTTGACGGAGATCTTGATGGCGCTGAAATCGACCTCCTCCAGCAGGCGAACCTCGTGGAGGGCCGATTCCACCAGCGCTGCGGGGACCGGCGCCCCGTAACGGGCCAGCAAGTCCCGGTCCAGCGAGCCGGCATTGACCCCCACCCGGATGGGCACCTCCCGTTCCTTGGCGGCCTGGGCGACCGCCTTGATCTGCTCCGGCTTGCGGATGTTGCCCGGGTTGAGGCGCAGCCCGGCCACCCCCGCTTCCAGGGCAGCCAGCGCCAGCCGGTACTGGTAGTGAATGTCGGCGATGATCGGCACCGGAGAGCGAGGAACGATCTCGGCCAGGCCCTGGGCGGCCTCCACGTCGTTGCAGGTGATGCGGACGAGGTCGGCCCCGGCTCCCTTGAGGGCGTAGACCTGGGCCAGGGTTCCGTCGACGTCGGCGGTCTTGGTCAGGGTCATCGACTGCACGCTGACCGGGGCGTCCCCTCCGACCAGGACCTCGCCCACTCTGATCTGGCGGCTCTTGCGGCGCTCCATCATTTCCTCTCCTGGAGGACTCACCCCCTCCCTGCCCTCCCCCTCAAGGGGGAGGAACCCGACCATGGTAGGTCCTACCCGAAGCTCTCCAGAGGGCTGACGATGTCCAGGTAGAGGGCGGTGATGAAGAGGAAGCCGATCAGCGCGATGGCCGCCGCCGCCACCGGCATGAGCTTGCGGACGTCGGCCTGGCGGCCGGTCAGCTTCTCGTACAGGGCCACCGTGAAGTGCCCCCCGTCGAAGGGGTAGATGGGAACCAGGTTGAACAGCCCGATGAAGACGTTGAAGGCGGCCACCAGGCTCAGCACCCACTCGAAGCCGAACTGCTGGGCCTGCGCCCCCACTCGCACCAAGCCCACCGGGCTGATGGGCCGCGCCTCAGGCGCCGGCTCGGCGCCACCGAGGAGCGCCTCGACGTACCCCCAGAGCGATTCCGGGTGGAAGAAGTTGCCCAACCCCCGGAAGCTGACCACCGTCACCTCGGCCAGGGCGGCACCCGCTCGTCCGGCCGCCCTGATCGGGCCGGTCCGCACCACCTCGATCTCCGGGCTGACCCCGAGGAAGCCAATCGTCCCCCCCTCCTCTCCCGGGACGGCGGCCAGCGTCACCGTCGTCCCGATCAGCTCCCCCTCCCGGTCGACGATCACCTGGACCTCCTCGCCCGGCCGGGCCGCGATTCTGTCGGTCAGCTCGTCCCAGCTCTTCACCACCCTGCCTTCCACGGCCACGAACCGGTCACCCGGCTGGAGGCCGGCCCGGGCGGCGGGGGTGCTCCCCCCGTCGTCCAACTCGGTGATCACCTGCCGGATCTCCAGCACCGGCTCGTGCACGCCCACGATCGCGAAGATCGCGAAGAAGATCAGGTAGGCAACCACGAAGTGGCTGGCGATGCCGGCCAGCACCACCACCGACTTCTTCCAGAAGGACTTGCCCCGGTAGGTCCGCTCCTCCTCGTGGGCGGGCACCTCCTCGTAAGGGTTCATCCCCACGATCTTCACGTACCCGCCCAGCGGCAGAGCCTTGATGCCGTACTCGGTCTCGCCTCGCCGGAAAGACCACAGTTTGGGGCCGAACCCCACGAAGTACTCACTGGCCTTCATGCCCAGCGCCTTGGCCGCCACCAGGTGCCCCGCCTCGTGGATCATGATGGCCGCGGCGATGCCGATGATCATGATCAGGCCCCCGGCCACTCGATCCCTCCTCCGTCGCGGTCCATCAAGTTACCGCCTGCCGTCCCCTAGCAGGCTCCGATCAGCTCCCGGGCCACCGCCCGGGCCTCCCGGTCCACCTCCTGCACGTCGGCCACGTCTTCCAGCGGCCGCGGCGGGATCCGTTCCAGCGACCGCTCCAGCACCCGGAGAATGCCCGGGAAGCTCAATCGCCGTTCCAGGAAGGCCTGCACGGCCATCTCGTCGGCGGCGTTGAGGACCGTTGGGGCCGAACCGCCGGCTCGACCGGCTTGGTATGCCAAGCCTAGGGCCGGGAACGCCTCCAAATCCGGCTCCTCGAAGGTGAGGGTCCGCCCGGCCAGCGAGAAGGGCCCCATCATCCCCGGGGCTCGTTCGGGATGGGTGATGGCGTACTGGATGGGCACCCGCATGTCGGGCTCGCCCAGGTGGGCCTTGAGGGAGCCGTCGGCAAACTCCACCAGCGAGTGCACCACGCTCTCGGGGTGGATGACCACCTCGATTTGGTCGTAGCTCATCCCGAAGAGGTGGTGGGCCTCGATGACCTCGAAGCCCTTGTTGAGCAGGGTGGCCGAGTCGATGGTGATGCGCGGGCCCATCTTCCAGGTGGGGTGAGTCAGGGCCTCCTCGACGGTCACCTCATCCAGCTCGCCCGGGCGGGAGCCCCGAAACGGTCCTCCCGAGGCGGTGAGGATCAATCTATGCACCCCGGCCGGGTCCTCTCCCACCAGGCACTGAAATAAGGCCGAATGCTCTGAGTCCACCGGGATCAGCTCTCCGCCGCCTTCCGCCAGCGCCCGGCTCACCACCGGTCCCCCGGCCACCAGGCTCTCCTTGTTGGCGAGCGCCAGACGGTTGCCGGCCCGCAGGGCGGCCACCGACGCCACCAGGCCGGCCGCCCCCACCACCCCGTTCACCACCGTGACACCGGACCGGGCCGCCAGGCTCTCCACCCCCTCCGGCCCGAACCGGGCTCGCTCCCCGAACTCCTCAACGAAACGGTTCCTCTCCTCGATGGTGGGCGAGGAGGCGGCCACCTGGGACTCGGGGAACTCACGGGCTCCCTCGGCCAGCTCCTCGGAGCCACGCCGGGCGGCCAGCCCCTCCACCAGCAGGCCCAGGCGGCGGGCGACGTCGAGGGTCTGGCGTCCGATCGACCCGGTCGCCCCCAGGACGACGAGCGGCCTCACCTCTGGTTCTTCACAGGAGGCCCAGCCAGCGGTAGAGAAGATAGGCGGCCGGGATCACGAACATCAGCGCGTCGATGCGGTCCAGGAGTCCCCCATGGCCGGGCAGTACCGAGCCCATGTCCTTCACCTCGAGGGTCCGCTTGACCATCGACTCGGCCAGGTCCCCGAGCGGGGCGAAGACGACCACTACCGCCGCCAGGGCGATCCCCACGCCGAGATCGAAGGGCTCGACGAACTGCAGGCCCAGCCCGGCGGCCAGCACGAAGAGCGTCCCTCCCAGCAGACCCTCGACGGTCTTGGCGGGGGAGAGTCGCGGGGCCAAGGCGGTGCGCCCCAACGACCGTCCCACGAAGTAAGCGCCGGCGTCGTGCAGCACGGTCAAGGCCACCAGGGCCAGGATGAGTGGCCGGAACTGGGTGGACCTCAGCATGGGGACGGCGAAGGCGATCAGGCCGGGGACCCAGGCCAGGCCGAGCAACGTCAGCGAGCCGTTCACCACTGGGTCGTGTCGCACCAACCCCAAGGCGTACCAGAGGAAGACCGCCACCGCGGTCAGGACGACCACTCCCCCGATACCGGAGGGGCCGGATACCCAGGCACCCACCATCACCCCCACCCCTCCCAGCAAGCCGAACAGGGCCGCCGGCGTGAAGCGCCTCTTGCGCAAGGTGGCGTAGAACTCGCCCAGGGCGACGGTCCCCACCAGGGTCACCATGGCCAGGAACCATCCCCCTCCCAACCAGAGCGCCCCCAGGAACAACGCGCCCAGTACCACCCCGGTAACCACCCGTACCGCTAGATCAGAGGTCTCTTCCGCCACCAGGGACGCCGATTCGCCGGTGACGTCGTCGAAGCCCACCACCCCGGTGTCCAGGCCGGGGATCTGGGCGACCACTGCCTGCGGCTCGTGCGACTCGGAGGTCGCCCGAGCCATGTGCTCGGCCAGGCTGCGGTACTCGTCCGTGGTGGCGGAGAGGTACTGCTCGTTGGTGAACTCGTCCAGGCCCTGCTCCTCGATATCGAAGGGGGGCGGCCGGGAGCGCTGCTGCTCCTCCTGGAAGAGCGAGGGCTCTCGGCCCGGCAGGGGACGCCCGCACCTGGGACAGGGGTCTGCCTGGGCCGGGGCATCACAGGAGAAGCAGTAGCCCGCCGGCTCGTCTACCTGGTCGCCGGGCCACTCGGAGGGATGTCGAGAGCCGGCCGGGAAGGGGACCACCTCTCCGCCCTCGCCTCGATCGCTGCCCACCTCGCCCTCTCCCCTCACACCTCGAGGAGCTCCTGCTCCTTGTGCTCACAGAGCTCGTCGATCCTCTTGACATAGCGGTCGGTCAGGTCCTGTAGCTCGTTCTCCCCCCGGAAGATGTCATCCTTGGACACGTCCCCCTCCAAGGCCTCGATATCGTCCTTGGAGTGACGGCGCACGTTCCGCACCACCACCCGCCCGTCCTCGGCCATCTGGCGAACCATGCGGATCAGCTCCCTGCGCCGCTCCTCGGTGAGCGGAGGGAACACCAAGCGCAGCACGGACCCGTCGTTGGAAGGGTTGAGCCCCAGCTCGGAGGATTGGATGGCCTTCTCGATGGCGGAGAGTGAGCTCTTGTCGTAGGGCTGGACCACCAGGAGCCGGGGCTCGGGTACCGAGAACGAGGCGATCTGCTGAAGGGGTGTGGGAACCCCGTAATAGTCGACCGTCACCCGATGGAGGAGCGTGGGGTTGGCTCGCCCGGTGCGAACCGTGGCGAACTCCTCCTGGACGTGCTGGATGGCGCTCTGCATCCGCTGATCGGCGCCTCCGAGCAGATCCTCGATCATCACCGCTCCTAGCGGACCAGGGTCCCGATCGGCTCCCCCCGCACCGCCTTGACGATGTTGCCCGGCTGGGTGATGTCGAACACCTTGATGGGAAGCCGGTGATCCATGCACATGGTAATTGCGGTGGAGTCCATGAACTTGAGGCCCTTGGAGAGGGCCTCCATGTAGCTGATCTCGGTCAGCAGGCGGGCGTCGGGCTCCTGATTGGGGTCGGCGTCGAACACCCCTTCGACGTTGGTGGCTTTGAGGACCATCTCGGCCCCGATCTCAGCCGCCCGCAGGGCGGCGGTCGTGTCGGTGGTGAAGAAGGGGCTGCCGGTGCCGGCGGCGAAGATCACCGCCCGACCCTTCTCCAGGTGACGGATCGCCCGCAGCCGGATGTAGGGCTCGGCGATCTCCTGCATCCAGATGGCGCTCTGCACGCGGGTGTCCACGCCGGCGCGCTCCAGGCCCTCCCGCAGCGCGATGGCATTGATCACCGTGGCCAGCATCCCCATGTAGTCCCCGGAGGCCCGGTCCATGCCGCTGGCGGCTGCCGAGAGCCCTCGAAAGATGTTGCCGCCCCCCACCACCACGGCGATCTGGTAGCCGTCCTCGTGCACCAGGGCGATCTCCTCGGCCAGCCGCTGGACGGTCTCCGGGTGGATGCCGTAGTCGAGCTCCGGGTCGGCCAGCGCCGATCCCCCTAGCTTGAGAACCACCCTCCGGTCCATTCAGCTACTCGTCCTCTTCACCCACCGCCAGCCGGGCGAAACGGCGCACGCCGATGTTCTCGCCCATCTTGGCCACGAGCTGGTCGACCATCTCCCCCACCGTACCCTCGAACTTGGCCGGGTTGACGAAGGGCTGCTCGTACAGGACGTAATCCTCATAGAAGGTCTGAAGGCGTCCCTCCACGATCTTGTCGACCACCGGCTCGGGCTTTCCCTCCTTGCGGGCCTGGCGGGCGATGAGCTGACGCTCTCTCTCGACGGCGTCATCCGGCACGTCCGCGCGCCGCACCCAGCGGGGACGGGCGGCGGCGACGTGCATGGCGATGTCCTGGGCGACCTCGACGAAAGGCTCGCTCTTGGCCACGAAGTCGGTCTCCGAAGTCAGCTCGACGATCGCCCCGATCACCGGCCGGCCGCTCTGGACGTGCAGGTAATGGCCCACCGTCCCTTGCGCGGCGACCCGTCCGGCCCGCTTACGGGCGTCGGCCAGGCCCTGCTCCCGCAGGATCTCCTTGGCCCGCTCGATGTCCCCTTCGGCCTGCTCGAGCGCCCGTTTGGCATCCATCATCCCGGTGCCGGTGGCCTTGCGGAGCCGCATGACGTCCTGGGCCGAAATGGCGCTCACGAGGCCCCTTCCTCAGCGGCTGGGCCGCCGGCTCCTGCGGTGGACAGCTGCCGGCCTTCCACGCACGCCTCGGCGATGGCGGCCGCCACCAGCTGGGCGGAGCGAATGGCATCGTCGTTGCCGGGGATCATGAAGTCCACCAGGTCGGGGTCGCAATTGCTGTCGACCAGCGCGATGACCGGGATCCCCAGCCGGTGGGCCTCCTTGACGGCGATCTGTTCGGTCTTCACATCGACGATGAACACCGCCTCGGGCAGCGAGTCGAGCTCCCGGACCCCACCCAGGCTGCGATCGAGCTTCTCCCGCTCCCGTCGCAGTCGCAGGCGCTCCTTCTTGGGAAGCGCCTCCATCTCCCCCGTCTGCTCCATGCGCCCCAGCTCCTTCATGTAGAGGATGCGCTTGTGGATGGTGTCGAAGTTGGTGAGCATCCCGCCCAGCCAGCGGAAGCTGACATGGGGCATCTGGGCCCGCTCGGCGGCCTCGGCCACCGCTTGCTGGGCCTGCTTCTTGGTCCCGACGAACAACACCACCCCGCCGCCCGCCACCAGGTCGCGCACGAACTCGGTGATCCGCTCGATCTGCTCCAGGGTCTGCCGGAGGTCGATGATGTGGATGCCGTTGCGCTCGCCGAAGATGAACGGCTTCATCTTGGGGTTCCAGCGGCCGGTCTGGTGGCCGAAGTGGACCCCGGCCTCCAGCAGCTGCTTCAAGGTGACCGAGGTCACGGCTGCCTCCTGATTGGTTCTTCCTCCGCTCGCCCTTCGCCTCCCCGGAGCATCGGCTCCGACCGCGGGAGGATGCAGCGAGCGTGTGAGATCGCAGGGAGGCTAGCAGGCCTAGTGCTGTGTCCCGGAAGTAGGGCGGATGTGTCGCTGCACTAGCACTACCGGTAGCTCGGCTGGCTGAGACGGTTGCGGAGGCTCATCACCGCCTTGGTGTGGATCTGGCAGACGCGCGACTCGGTCACCGTCAACACCTCTCCGATCTCCGAGAGGGTGAGCCCCTCGTAGTAATAGAGGGTTACCACCAGCCGCTCACGGTCGGGCAGGCGATTGATGGCCTCGGCCAGCACCCGGCGGGTCTCCTCCACCTCGAAGGCGGCCACCGGGTCGGTCCCCTTCGGGTCGGGCACCAGGTCGCCCACCGAGGCCGAATCACGCTCCTGGGCGCTGAGCAGCTCGTCGAGGGCCACCAGGCCCAGCAGCGAGATCTCAGCCAGGGTCTCCTGTAGATCCTGGAGGGGCATGCCCATGTGCCGGGCCAGCTCCTCCTCGCTGGCGCTTCGCTTGAGGCTGTGCTCCAGCTCGGCGATGGACCGTTCGATCTCCCGGGCCCGCGCCCGCACTGAGCGGGGCACCCAGTCGAGGGCCCGCAGCTCGTCGAGGATGGCGCCTTTGATGCGGCTCACCGCGTAGGTCTCGAACTTCACACCCCGGGTCAACTCGAACTTGTCGATGGCATCGATGAGCCCGAAGATGCCGTACGAGACCAGGTCGGCCTGTTCCACGTTGCGAGGCAGCCCCACTCCCACCCGCCCGGCCACGAACTTGACGAGCGGCGAATAGTTGAGGATGAGACCCTCCCGCGCCTCCGCGTCGCCGGTCTCCTTGAAACGGCGCCAGAGATCCTGGACGTCCTGATCTTCAGGCCCGCGGGTGGCTTCGGTCATAAGTGGCCTTGAGGTGGTCGCGAGTGATCGAAGTGTAAATCTGGGTAGTTGCCAGTTCAATGTGCCCCAGCATCTCCTGGACGGCGCGCAGGTCGGCGCCTCCCTCCAGCAGGTGGGTGGCAAAAGAGTGCCGTAGGGCGTGGGGGAACGTCTGGGCCCGCCGCCGCACCACCCTGCGCATCCCCCGCGCTCCCAGCGGTCCGCCTTGTCGGCCCACCCACAGGGCATCGCCCGCCTCCGGCCCCGCCAGGCGAGGACGAGCCCACCCGAGATAGCGGTCGAGGGCCCTCCGGGCCGGGTCGCCCACCGGGACCTCCCTGCTCCGGCCCCCCTTCCCGGTCACCCGCAGGAACCTTCCCCTTCCCACGTCCGCCGTCCGCAGCGAGGCCAGCTCGCCGACCCGCAGGCCGGTGGCATAGAGCAGCTCGAGCAGAGCACGGTCCCGCACGTCGGACGGCTCTTTTCCATCGACCTGCTCGAGGAGCGACCGGACCTGCGATTGTGGCAGGGCCCGCGGCAGGCTACGGGGTAGGCGCGGCTGGGCCACCAGCTCGGCGGGATTGGCAGCCAGCCGGCCGCGTCGGACCGCGTCGCCGAGAAAGGACCGGACCGCCGAGGCCTTGCGGGCCACCGACCGGCGCGCGTAGCCCCGGGTGTCCAGGTAGGCCAGGTAGCGCCGCACCAGCCGGCGGTTCACCGGCCCCAGGCCCGTCAACCCGGCCCGGTCGCAGTAGGCCAGGAACTGCGCTAGGTCCCGGCGGTAGGCATCCACCGTATGGGACGACAGGTTGCGCTCGTCGCCCAGCCGGCGCAGGTAATCGCCCACGGCCTGCGCGGCCCATTCAGGAAGCTCCGGGATCCTGGCTCGCCCTCCCATGGGCCCCAATCTTGGCACACCCAGCACAACCTCAGCGCACCGCCCGATGGCGAGGCTGCTCCACCACCCACACCGCCCGTCCCCTGCCGTGGAGCCGGGAAGCCACGTGCGGCGCCCGGCGGCCGCTCACGGCCACCGGGCCATCCTCGGGAAGCTTCTCCAAGCCATTCAGCTCCACCAGCGGCACGCCGACGGGACCCTCCGAGACCACCGGCACCAGGGCCTCTCCAGGCCTCCAGTCCTCGACCGCCACAACGTGTCGCTCCTCGAGCAGGCCGTCGACCAGACCCTCCGGCAGGCCGGCCACGGCTCGTTCCAGCTGGTTGGGCCGGGCGGCCACCGCCACCGGGCCCCCCGAGAGGTCGCAGACCTCCCGGGCCCGGGCGGAGAGGTCGTGCGTGCCGACCAGCTTGGCCCGGTCGATGATCTCCTGCTTGGTGAAGCCGGCCAGGGGGCGCAGGACACTCCGCGTGCTGGCCCGGTCGATGGCCGCCAGGTGCTCGAGGGTCTGGCTGGAGACCTGTCCGACCGACTCCCCGGTCACCAGGGCGAGGATGCGATGCCGAGCGGCCAGCCGGTCGGCGGCCGTCATCATGAGCTGCTTGAGCACTACCTGGCGCAAGCGCGGGTCGACCTCGGCCTGGAGCACTTCCTTGGCCTCCTGGAAGTCCACCAGGTGGGCCAGCGGGCGGCTGCCGTATCCCCACAGGCGGTGCAGCTCTTGGGCCACGGCCAGGGCATGCTCGCCCTGGGCGCAGTCGAGGGTGAAGTGGACGAAGTCCACCGGGGTGCCTCTCCGCATCATCATCCAGGCCGCCACGGCCGAGTCGAAGCCGCCCGAAAGGAGGACCAGTACCCTGCCCTGAGTGCCCAGCGGGAGGCCGCTGGGGCCTTCCACCGTCCGCGCGACCAGGAAGGCCTGCTGGCCGGCCACCCGCACACTCACCTCCACCTGCGGGTCACTCAGATCGACGCCGGCCGAAGCCGCCAAGAGCCGCGTCCCGATCTCGCGCTCGGCATCGATCGATCGCCATTCATGCTCTCCTCGCCTGTGCACCCGCACCGCGAAGGTCTGGCCGGCCACTCGATCCCGTGTCAGTTGGGCCACCGACTCGGCGAGCTGCCCAAGCGATTCGACCGGGAGCGGCCGGACGATGAGCGCCCGCTGCACTCCGAAGGTCCGGGCGGCGGCCCGGGTGACCCTCTCCTCGTCCCCGCCCTCGATGCGCCAGCGGTCCCATTCCACCTGGAGGCGCGCCCCCGGCGCCTGGGCGGCCAGGGCCGCCTCGAGATTGGCGGCCAGGACGCGCCGGAACCGCCGCCGGGTCCGCGACGACTTGAGGTGGATCTCGGGTGAGAGGGTCAGGAGCACCATGGCGTACCTCCGACCCATTGTCGCAGGGTCAGTAGCGAAACACCGCCGCCAGGGTGTCGTCTCCGGGCACCGCCTCGGGGCGCACCGCGTACACCGACCCTCCGTTGAGGAGGGTGAGGGTGGCAGCCAGGTCGAGGAGGTCCTCGTCGCCGGGCCTCATCTCCTCATGCAGCACCAGTCCGTTGTGCTCGGCCTCGAAGCGGCCCCAGCGCTGCACGCCCACCGGCACGAACAGCGAGTCCACCCGGCCATGGTGGGCGGCCGGCAAGACCTCCTCGAGGTCGCCGGAGGCCTTGCCGGTGCCGTAGAGGCGGTGAAAGGCGGAGATCGCCTCCTCCTCGGCCCGATGGAAGAGGGGCTCCACCACCTGCCAGGACTGCTCGTGGAGCTGCTTGGCGGAGAGCTCCTCGGGGTTGCCCTTGACGGCCTCCTCGGCCAGGCGCGGGTAACTGTTGACTTCCCGGTAGAGGGGCAGCAGGTATTCGACCCCGGCCAGCACCAGCGGCACCTGCTCGCTGCGGAGCAGCTCGTTGAGACCATGGTCCAGCTGCCGGAAGAAGCGCAGCACGTTCTCCTTGGTCTCCTCCTCGCCCATGCCATGGCCGTGGAAGATGGCCCGGCGGCGGCCCCCGTAACGTGGCCCGCTGCCGGTTCGGAACTGGAGGCCTCGTTCGAAGTCGTCGTAACGCAACGCTTCGGCCAGGCTCTCCGGGACGTTCTCCAGCTCCGCCTGGCTGACCGTGTAGCGAGTGCCCTGAAGGAGCCGGACCGATCCTTGGCTGATGGCCAGCAGATAGAACTGCCCGTCCCCGGTCAAGAGCGACAGCAACGGCTTGACGTGGAAACGGTCGGCTACGACCACCAGATCGTCCACCTCGATGGGCAGGCGGTAGGAGAGGAAGTGCTTGGGGGAGATGAAGATGGCCAAGCCGTCGTTCTGGAAGCGCCAGAAGTGGTTGTCATCGAGCAACTTGCGGGCTGGCTCCAGGAGCTCCCGGGCCTCCGCGGCGCGCACTCCCCGCACCACCAGCTGCCCCTCGGCCTCTCCGAGCAGGTTCTTGAGGCGGATCGGATCCTGCTGGACGTCCGGCCCGACCCGGTGCGTGGGCAGAAAGATCGATACGCACGGCCCCTCCCGGTCATCGAGGAGCATCTCCAGGTCACGACGGGTGACCAGGTCCATGTGGTTGATTTCCTTCATGTCGTTCGCGGCCATGCCACCTCCAGGTCACAGCATGCGGACTTCGTTCGGGCGGCTCGCCCACCTCCTGCTCCGGCCGATCGTCGGGGCGAGAGGAGCGGTGAGGTCATCCCGCTCATTTTGACACAGACCATGAAGCAGGTCCGGTCAGGGCAACCGGTAGCCGACCAACCGGACCACCACTCCCCCTCCTTCAGGTGGAGCGCTGAAGGCCATTTCCACCTCCGCCTGTGTCTCGGAAGGTAGAAAGTCGATCTCCAACTGCCGAATCTCCTCCTCACCGGCGATCACCGCGATGCCCTCAATGACCACCGCTTCGGCCGCCTGCTGTCCTCGATTGGTGACCGTCAAGGGGACGATCCATCCCATCGTTGCGTGGCGGGCTCGGTCCAGATGTACCTCCACGACCGGGTCGGGCGGGCTGACGTCAGTGGTGACCCCATCCACCACCAGAAAGCCGGCCACCCCGGCTATGGCGGCCACCGACAGCCCGAGCACGGCCCACTCGAGCCAGTTGCGCCTCATGACCCACCCCCGACCAGGAGGCGGCCGGCCGCGGCTCCGAAGGAGGCCACCAAGGCCAGCATCACCATCTGCCCGAAAATCGCCTGGGCGCTGGCCCCGTCGGTACGACCGAAGGACCACAACAGGAGCAGCGAAACCAAGAGGCTGAGCGCGTACGCGCTGGTGGTCTCCCCGAGCGGAGTAGAGAGCGGACCGTCGGGTTCACCCGACTTCCCGCCGCGGAAGTCGGCGTAGAAGACGATGCCCAACGTCATGAGAAAGGACGCCAGCATCACTGCGAGCAGTACCCACCACTCCGCCTCGATGCCCAGCAGCAGCGGCTCCTCGGTGGGGGCCACGTTGAGGGCGAAGAGCAGCGCACCTCCGGCCCCCACGAACAGTCGGGCCATGGGGCCGAGGTGACGATCCGCCCGGTTGCCGGACCCCTGCTCGCCCTGGGCGGCCAGTTGGGCCGAGCCCACCGCCGCCCCGAAGGCGATGGGAATGGCCTCGAGGGCGACCTTGCCGACCGCGTCCCGCAAGCCCGTGGCGGGCTCGATCCGGCGCAGGAGCAACAAGACCGCGCCCGCCACCACGATGGCGATGCCGAACGCCTCCACTGCGTCGACCAGCACTTGCTGCCAGGTGCGGTCCCTTCGGAATCCGGTGATGGCCGTGTATCCGACCACCACGATGAAGGCGACCATCACCAAGAGCACGATCTTCAATGGGGGAAGCAGGAAGGCGTGCCACCAAACCTCCATCGTGAAGAGGAGGGGCAAGCCGACCAAGAGACCCCCGCCCATCGCCCGCAGGTAGGCCCGGGCCGATTCCGGCCAACTGGGACTCTCGTTCCGGTCGCTCATGGGGCAATAGGTACCCCGGGCGAGGCCGGCTTAGGCGGCACCAGGTATATGGCTGCATGTTCCCGTTCCGGGCTCATTTTCGAATTCTCGCCCGGATGGGCAAGCTTGGGCCAATTGCCTGTTAAGATGAGTGTGCGCACGGCCGATCTGTGCGCCGCATCTTTGCTCCTTCGTTCCGTCGGGTGAAGTTGTCGCAGGGCCCGCCGGCTCCCCGCCGACTCCCTCGGTGGTGGCGCCCGGGTACACAGCCTGCGAAGAGTAACGACGGATCGAAGCTTCGAAAGGAGCACAGCAATGTCCAAGAAGATCTACGTGGGGAACCTGGCGTTCTCCACCAACGCCGCCGAGCTGCGGGCCCTCTTCGTCGAGCACGGCGAAGTGACCGATGCCGTCGTGATCGAGGACCGTGAGACCGGGAGGTCGCGCGGCTTCGGTTTCGTGGAGATGGCCACCGCCGAAGCGACGCAGAAGGCGATCTCGGCCCTGAACGGCCGGACCGTCGACGGTCGCCAGCTCAACGTAAACATCGCCAAAGAGCGGACGCGCTAACCCTTCGATTCGTTTGCCGGAGCCTGGGCGCCTGATCGGCGATCCGGGAGGGAGGGTTACGTCCCGAGTTGGTCGGCCGTGATCTCCTCCAGGCGCCTGCGTCGCGTCTCTACGCCGTACACGGCCATGGCAACTATCGCCAGGAGCATGGGCACGGCCCCAAGGAGGGCCGCCCCCGTGAAGGTCGGAGGCGTCACCGCGGCCACTACTAGACCGATACCGAGCAGTCCACCCGCCTTGCTGGCCCCCGCCACGAAGCCGCTCCCGCGCCCGCGCAGCCTGGTCGGGTACACCTCGGCTGCATAGGTAGGCATGAGATCGGTGGTGGCCGTGCTCACCCCCATGATGACCACGACGACCAGTGCCTGCAAGAGGAGAGGGTTCTCGGCGACGCCTTCCCCGAGGAGGGCGAATCCGAACAACGTGGCGCACGTGAGGGAGGCGAACATCACCATGGTCTTCTTGCTGCTCCAGAATCCGTAGAGAAGGGCCACCAGGAACGTAATGGGGAACCCCAGAAGACTCGCCTTCGCCACGAGGAAGTCGGCGGACGCCACGTCGAACCCGGCTTTCCGAAGGTTGGTGGGCAGCCATAGCAAGAAGCCGAACTGCACGAGCCCGAACGCCAGCGCGTAGAGGCCGAGGCCGAGGCTCAGCCCGCCGAACGGCCGCTTGAGAAGCTGGGTAAACCGGCTCTCGATCGTCTCTTCGACGGCGAGCTCGGCGTCCTCCTCGTCCTCCACGATGGTCGCACCGAACCGATCCATGATCCGCTGGGCCTCTTCCCTGCGACCGTTGGCGAGGAGGAAGCGGGGAGATTCCGGGATCCAGCGACTCATCAGGATGAGGAGCAATCCCGTCGGAGCTCCGATGAGCCACAGGATGCGCCACCCGAACTCCGGCTGAAGCGAGGACGAGAGCCAGCTCGTGACGAAGAACCCCAGGGAGAGATCTCCTCCGATCAGGATCATGAGCACCCCGCGGTGTCGCGCCGGGATGGTCTCGGCCGTGAGGGCGTAGGCGATCGGAAGCATCCCGCCGACGGACAGCCCCATGATGAAGCACATCAGCAGGTTCCAGGCAAAGGAGGGCATGGCCCCGCAGATGGCTGTGCCGATGAACATCAGCGCAGCCAGCAAGATGGTGGCGCGCCGCCCCATGCGGTCCGCCAGCCAGCCCCAGAGGAAGGAGCCCATCACGGTGCCCGCGATGCCCACCAGCGGCAGCAGAGCAACCGGGATGGTCCCGGCCGGATTGAGGGGCGACTTGAGCCCGTACTCCTCGGCCATGCCCGGGACGACGAAGCCGAGGGTGGTCGGCTTCATGATGTCGATCAGCACGGCCACGGCGAGGACGGCGAGGAGTACGACGTGGGGGCGCCCCAGGGGAGCATCGTCAAGCGCCCTCACCCGAACCCGGGCCACCCGGTTCCGTGCTTCCGGGTCGACCCTGGGAAACAGGCCGTAAGCGGAGGCGGCCAGACCTCCGATGATGAGGGCCATCCCGAGCTGCATGCGCCCATCGATGGGCATCCCGGCAAGCCGGTAACCCATGTCGGCTGCACCCAAGTACATCGGCAGATGCAGGAGCGTGCCCGCCACCAGGCCGGTGGCACCCAACCAGAAGGCCGCCGGGTGGTGGAACGTGATCCCGCCTCGCCCGGCATTACCCCTGATGGTGCTCATCGTCGATTCCCTCCCGCCCGCCGGCATGGTGATGCGTGGAGATTATCGCGCACGCGCGGACCGTGTTCATTGGGTTCCGCTCGGTGACGTGGGGTGAACCCCTCGTCGTCCTCGGCCAGGTGGATACACCGGGAGGCGGCCACTACCCGCGCGGCACCACCATCCCTTCCTCGATCCGAACCACACCTTCCGCCTCCAGGCGGGACAAGCGAGCCAGCAGCTGGGGGACTGGCAGGTCGAGGGCCGTGGCCAGCTCCTCGATCGTCGTGCCGACCTCGCCCAGCTGCCTGATCAGCGGGTCATCGGCGACCGATTGCCGGACGGCCCGAGGCGGACGTCCCAGCACGAGCGAAACCTCCTCGATGAGGTCCTCCGGTCCCAGCACCGGGTGCGCCCCGTCGCGGATGAGCAGGTTGCAACCCTTCGACGTGGGACGGTCCACGTCGCCGGGGACCACGAACACCGCCCTCCCCTGCTCGAGGGCGGTCCGGGCGGTGATGAGGGCTCCCCCTCGCTCGGTGGCCTCCACCACCACCACGGCCCCCGACAGGCCGCTGATGATCCGGTTTCTCGGCGGGAAGCGCCATCCCTCCGGAGGAGTGCCGGGCGGGTACTCGGTGACCACCGCTCCTCCCTCGGCGACCAGGCGCTCCCCCAGCTGCTGGTGGTGAGCCGGATACCAGACGTCCGGCCCGCAGCCCAACACGGCCACCCCGATCCCCACTCCCACCGTGCCCCGGTGGGCGGCCCCGTCCACCCCACGGGCCAGGCCGCTCACCACCGGCCATCCCGCCCCTGCCACCGCCCGCCCGAACGCCTCGGCCAGCTGAAGCCCGTAGGCGGAGGCCTGCCGCGACCCCACCACCGCCACCCCCGGTTGCTCCGGCAGCCCTCCCCGGCAGAAGAGGAGGTCGGGGGCATCCGGCAGCTCGGCCAGGTGGGCCGGGTAGCCGGCCGCTCCTCGGAAGACCGGGATCACCCCCAAAGCCGCCAGCTCCTCGCAGCGGGCGGCCGCCAGTACGGTGGCGGCTTCCCGAAGGGCGGGCCCGATCTCGATTCCTCCTGACCCGATGGCCCGCAGCACGGCGCCGGCCGAGCCATACCGCTCCCGCCAGCCGCGGGCCCGCTCGGGGTGCGCGCCCAGCCAGGCCAGTCGCAGCCGGTCCTCGAGCGTCACAGCTCGCCTCGGTAGGAGAGCGCCTCACCCACGTGGTCGGCCCCGATCCCCTCCGAGCCGGCCAGGTCGGCCACCGTGCGGGCCACCCGGCGCACCCGTTCCCATCCCCGGGCGGTCAGGCCCAGGCGCTCCACCGCCTGTCCCAGCAGGCGGCGGGCCTCCCCATCCCAGGTCATAGCGTCCAGCTCCGAGCGGTCCAGCTCCCGGTTGAGCCGGCCCCGCTCGGCCTGTCGGGCGCGGGCGGCCATCACCCGGGACCGCACGGCCCCGCTCGGCTCTCCCGGAGAGCCGTCCAGCTCGTGACGGGCCAGGCGGGGAACCGCCACCCGCAGGTCGAAGCGATCCAGGAACGGCCCGGAGAGCCGCCGGCGGTATCGGTCCAGGGTCGACGGGGTGCACCGGCAGGCGAGCATCCGGTCGCCCAGATATCCGCACGGGCACGGGTTGGTGGCCGCCACCAGCTGCACTGCGCAGGGGAAGGAGACCGTGCCGCCCCGCCGGGCGATGGTCACCCAGCCCTCCTCAACGGGCTGGCGCAGCGCATCGAGCAGTCGGGGGGGGAACTCCCCCAGCTCGTCCAAGAAGAGCACGCCGCGGTGGGCCAGCGTCAGCTCCCCGGGAACCGGCACTCCCGTGCCTCCCCCGACGATGGCCGGGAGGGTGGCCGTGTGGTGGGGACCGCGAAAGGGCGGTCCGCCCATGGACGGCCGAGGCCGCCCGGCCGCCGCCCAAGCTTGCGCCACGTCCAGCGCCTCGGCCTCGTCCAGTTCCGGGAGGATCCCCGGCAGGCGGCGGGCCAACATGGTCTTGCCGCCGCCCGGCGGTCCCCACAAGAGCAGATGGTGGCCCCCGGTCGCCGCCACCTCGAGGGCCCGTCGGGCCACGAGTTGGCCCCGCACCTCCGAGAGGTCGCCGCCGGCCGGGCCGTTGGCGGCTGGGGTGACCGGCTTGGGGCCCCTGAGGAGCTCTCCCAGCGCGGCGGCCACCGCCTCGGCCAGGGAGCTCACCGAGCGCACCTGCGCTCCCTGCACGAGGGACGCCTCGGAGGCCGACTGTTCGGAGAGCACACAGGGCAGATCGAGGGAGCGAGCCACCAAGCCAGCCGCGAGGCCGCCCGGCGCCGGCCGGACGGTGCCGTCCAGGGCCAGCTCACCCAGCGCCACCACCCCCGACGCCCCCGGGGGGACCTCCCCGGAGGCGGCCAGCAGCCCCAAGGCGATGGGGAGGTCGTAGGCGGAGCCGGCCTTGGGCAGATCGGCCGGGGCCAGGTTCACCGTCACCCGTCGGGCCGGGAAGGTGTAGCCGGTGGAGGCCAGAGCGGCTCGAACTCGCTCCTTGGCCTCTCGCACGGCGGTGTCGGGGAGCCCGACCAGACAGAAGGCCGGCATACCCGAGCCGACGTGCACCTCCACCTTGACCGCCTGGGGTTCCACCCCCACCAGGGCGACAGAGTTGACTGACGCGAACATGCCGGAGAAGGTAAGGGATGGGTACGACAAAACCTCGAAGGGCCCGCAGCGCGGCCCCCCCGGGTCATTCTCGAGGCAGGAATGTACCGTTTTGGTACAGCCAAGCCTTAGGTTCGCACGCTCTGCTCCGCGTAGGCGCGACAGGCGATGGCCCGCTCCAGGTCGTCGATCGCCTCCCGGAGGAGGCGGTGGAGCATGGGGTCCTCGGCCTCGGCCAGAACCGCCCGGGAGCGCTCCACCGTCCCCGCCTCCACCCGATAGTGGGGGAACAGACGCAGGAAGTACTGCTTGGCGGCCTCCGGCTCCCAGGTCTGGAACACCTCCGGGAGGCCCCGGAAGAACCGGTCTACATAGGGCTCCAGCAGCCGGGCCTGGTGCGGCCAGGCGAAGCCGCCCATCGCCGAGCGAGCCAGGTGCAGGGAGGGATAGCCGTGCCCGTGTAGCCGCTCCCAGACTTCCTCCTTCACCTCCCGGTCGGGCCGGGACGCCTCGGCCCGCAGCGCCGCCCGCTGCCCCCGGTCGGTCGGGTCCCGCTCCCGCTCGCCCGCCAACCGCTCCTCGGCCCCGCCGAGGCCGTGGGCCATCCAGCGGACCGCCACCTCCCACCGCATCTCCCGGTCGATCTCCAGTCCGGGGATACTCTCTTCGCCGTCCACCAGCCGCCCGGCCAGACGCAAATCGTCGGGATGACCGGCCCGGGTGACCAGCCCCCTCATCCACAGGGCTTGGGCGTCCGGGTCGGGCACCGACTGCACGGCCTCCCAGGCGGCCCGGACGAAGCGGTGGGCCTCTTCCTCCCGCTCTGTCTCCGGCACGTAGGAGGTGAGGATGACCGGGGCGATCGCTCCTGAGACGAAGCTCCCCACTCCGAGGCCGATCACCATCTCCAGCAGCTGGAGGTCCCGCTCATCGGGAAGATGCCGGCGCATGAGGTCCAGGAAGTCGGTGGAGCGAAGCCGACGATCCCGCACCATCGTCCACAGCGACGACCAGACGAGCTGGCGCAGCAGCGGATCGTCGATCCTGCCGAGCCCGGAGCGGGCGGCCTCCAGGGAGCGGGCGTCGAGCGAGATCTTGGCGTAGGCGTGATCGCCCTGGTTGGGCACCACCATCCAGGGCCGGGACAGGCCGGCCGCCTCCCGGACCTCGGCCTCCTCGCCCTCGATGCGAGCCGGCAGCGCCCGCACCTCGAGGCGCCCCTCCCGCTCGGCCACCAAGGCCACCTCGGCGACGTGGGGACGGAGGTGGGGATGCTCGGCAGGGGCGCTCTGGCGGAGCCCCAGCCGGGTGATCCGGCCGTCATCCGCCTCCCACTGGCAAGCCAGGCCGTTCAGGGAACGAGTCCGCAGCCAGGCGGCGGCCCAGTCCGCCAGGTCGAGGCCGCTCCCCTCCTCCAGGGCGGCCAGGAAGTCGGCGAGGGTGGCGGTCCCGAAGGCGTAGCGCTCGAAGTAGCGGCGCATCCCCTTCCGGAAGCCCTCCAACCCGATCGAGGCCACCAGCTGCTTGATGACCGCCGCCCCTTTCCCGTAGGTGATCCCGTCGAAGTTGAGGAAGACCTCGTCGGTGGAGGGAACCTCATCGGCGATCTGATGGGTGGTGACGAGCTCATCCTGGCGGTAGGCCCACAGCTTCATCCGGTGGTGGAAGTTCTGCCAGGAGCCGTCGAAGCGGGTGGCCTCGGCCACCGCCAGGTAGGCCAGGTACGAGGCGAAGCTCTCGTTCAGCCACAGGTCGTCCCACCAGCGCATGGTGACCAGGTCCCCGAACCACATGTGAGCCAGCTCGTGCAGGAACACCTCCGCCCGGCGGAGGCGGTCGGTGGCGGTGGGCCGGTCCCGGAAGAGGTAGAGGTCGGTGTAGGCCACCGCCCCGGCGTTCTCCATCCCACCCCAGTTGAACTCCGGCACGAAGACCTGGTCGTACTTGGTGAAGGGGTAAGAGCGGGCGAAGAACTCCCCGTAATAGTCGAGGCCCTGGCGGGTCAGCTCGAAGAGCTCCTCCGCCTCCAGGTGGGGGAGCATCGACTCCCGGCAGTAAAGGCCCAGCGGGACTGCCCCGTGCTGGTCCCGCACCACCTGGTAGGGCCCGGCCAGCACTGCGAACAGGTAAGTGCTGAAAGCAAGGGAAGGCTCAAAGTGGTGGCGTCGCCGGCCGTCGGCCAAATCCTCTCCCTCCAACTCGGCGGCGTTGGAGACCACCCGCCATTCATCCGGGGCATCGACGGTGAGCCGGTAGACCGCCTTCAGGTCGGGCTGGTCGAAGCACGGGAACAGCCGGTGTGCCTGATAGGGCTCGAACTGGGTGAAGAGGTACTCCCCGCCGTCCTGGGGGTCGATGAACTGGTGGAACCCCTCCCCCCCGTGGTCGTAGCGGTTCTCGTAAACCATCCTTACCAGGTTGTCGGCTTCCAGCCACGCTCCTCGCAGGATCACGCGGTGGTCCCTGCACTCCGGCTCCATGCGGGCGCCGTTCACCTCGAAACGCTCGATGGCGCCGCCGGTGAACTCGAGGAAGCTGTCGCCGCCCCCCTCGGCCGAGAACTCGATCGCCACCTCGCCTCGATAGGTCTTATCTCCGGCCACCAAGTCCAGGGAGAGGTCGTAGGTGATCGAGGAGATCCGTGCGGCCCGTTCCTCCGCCTCCTGGCGCGCGAGCCGATCCCGTGCCGACATGGGGCGCCAGCTTATCCCGGGTCATGCGGGGTACGATCCCCGGCGCGAACGGCATGCCCAGCATCTACCTCCTCCGCGACGAGGTCGTGATCGTCACGGAGTCCGGGGGAGTCTGTATGCAGTATGCGTTATGCGTTATCCTTTCTCGATGGACCTTCCCCGTCTACCTACGGGCCGGCCGTTGCGAGAGCAGGCGCACGAGGTCCTCGAGGATCTGATCATCCACCGCACCCTTCCTCCGGGCGCCCATCTGGCGGAAGAGGAACTGGCACGGCAGCTCGGGGTGAGCCGCATCCCGGTGCGCGAGGCCCTCCACGTCCTGGAACGGGACGGCTGGGTCGAGCGCCGTCACCGTCAAGGGGCCTTTGTGGCGAGGCCGGACGCCGATTGGGCCGAGCAGACGTTCGAGGTACGGCGCATCCTGGAATCGCAGACGGCCGCCCTCGCCGCCGCTCGGATCTCTTCCGAGGAGCTCGTCCAGCTAGAGGAGATCCTCGAAGCCGGCAAGAGGGCCGTCGAGGCGGGAAATCGGGAGGCAGTGGTGGACCTCAACACCAGGCTCCATCGGGCAGTAGCGGCCGCTTCCCACAACCAGGTGCTCATCGAGCTCCTCCGGCAACTCGAAAAACGGGTCGTCTGGTACTTCTCGGCCGTGGCGACCATCCGCAGCCACGAGTCCTGGCGGGAGCACGAGGAGCTAGTGGCTGCTCTGCGCAGCCGGGGCATCGAGGAGGCCTCACGGCTGATGACCCGCCACACCGAGGCCACCCGCCTGGCCTACCGGGACTCGGCGCGCAGGCAGCCGCAGGCGGCCTCGTCGTGACTGGCCACGAGGCGCGGGCGCTGAGTCGGCTCCGCCTGCGCGGCTCAGCCCTCTATCTGGCGCTGGCCGGGATCGGCTTGGCGGCGGGGGTTGTCAGCGGCTTGCTGGGAGTGGGAGGGGGGATCGTCATGGTTCCGCTCATGGCCTTCATCTTGGCTTTCCCTCAGCACGTGGCCCACGCCACCTCGCTGGCCGCCATCGTGGCGATCGCCGCCAGTGGAGCGATCGGGTTCGGGTTGGCGGGTCAGGTCGACCTCGGACTGGGCCTCTTCTTGGTGGCGGGCGGCCTCCTGGGTGCCTACCTAGGCGCCCGCTCCATGCACCGTATCTCCGAGGATGCGCTCAAGCTGATATTCGCCCTCTTACTCATCTCCATTGGGCTGCGGATGGCGCTCTGATGGCGGCCGTGATGGCGACCGTGGCGATCGGGCTGGTCTCGGGGTTCACCTCGGGCCTGGCCGGCATCGGGGGCGGGGTGGTGATCGTGCCGGCACTCGTGCTGCTGCTCGGCGAGCCCCAACATCTCGCCCAAGGAACGGCGCTGGCGGTGATCGTGCCGAGCGCGCTGATGGGGACCCTCACTCACCTCCGCAACGGCTACGTCCTCCTCAAGGGGGCGCTGGTGCTGGCGGCTGGGGGCGTGCTGGGCGCCCAACTGGGCTCTCGGCTCGCACTCTCCATGGAGGCGGGCACGCTGACCCGCCTGTTCGGGCTGTTCCTACTGGCGAGCGGCCTCCGCATGGCCTACGGATCGTGGCGGGCCCGCCCGGGGAGGGTCACCGCCCAAAGAGGGGGGGAGGGTTGATCGAGGCGCGCGCCGAGGGTGGCTCGATCCGCTTCGACGAGGTCTACAAGGCTTTCATCGCCAGGGGCCGGAGCGAGGAGCCCATCCTCGCCATCGAGGACGTAACCTTCCAAGCCCCGCCTGGCGAGTTCATCAGCCTGGTCGGCCCCTCGGGATGCGGGAAGTCGACCTGCCTCAACCTCGTGGCCGGCCTCATAGCCCCCTCGGCGGGAACGATCGAATACCGGGGGGCGCCGGTGCGAGGCATCAACACGGACGTCGGTTACATCACCCAAGACGACAACCTGCTTCCATGGCGCTCGCTGCTCGGCAACGTCGAGTTCAGCCTGGAAGTGAGGGGGGTCCCCAAGCAGGAGCGGAGAGTACGAGCTCTCGACTACATCCGGCTGGTGGGACTGATGGGCTTCGAGCACCACTATCCGCACGAGCTGTCGGGAGGGATGCGCAAACGGGCCGGCATCATCCGTACCCTGGTCTACGACAGCCCGGCCGTGCTCATGGACGAGCCATTCGGGCCGCTCGATGCCCAGACCCGCCTGATCTTGCAGGATGAGCTGCTCAAGCTGTGGGACCGCGACCGGCCCACCGTCCTCTTCGTCACCCACGACCTGGTGGAGGCGATCTCGCTCTCCGACCGGATCCTGGTCTTCAGCAGCGGTCCGGGCACCATCAAGCGGGAATACCAAGTGGAGATACCCCGCCCTCGGGACGTGTTTCACATCCACGAGACGCCCGGCTTCAGCGAGCTCTACGACGCCCTGTGGACCGATATCCGGGCCGAGATCGCCCGCTCCCGGGAGGAGGTACCGGCGTGACGACCGGCACCGAGGTGCTGCGTGCCACGCTGGCGCGGCAACGACGTCGCCTACGCAAGGAGCGGCTCATCGTCCAGGTGGGCATCGTGACGCTGGGGGTGGGAATACTGGTCTTCTGGGAGTACGGGCTCCGCTACCTGGTGAACATCCGCTACACCAGCATCCCAACCGCCATCGTCACCAGGCTGTTGGAGCTGGCCCGAGCCGGTCACCTGTGGCAGGACATTCGGGTGACGATGCTGGAGGCGGGGGGCGGCTACCTCATCGGGGTGATCGCCGGGCTGCTGGGGGCTCTGATCCTCGCCAGCTACCGGCGGGGCTACGAGGTGCTCGAGCCTTTCCTGGTGGGGTTCTATTCGATCCCCAAGATCGCCCTCGCCCCGCTGTTCATCATGTGGTTCGGACTGGGCATCGCACCCAAGCTGATCCTGGCCACCCTGATGGTGTTCTTCATCGTGTTCATGAACACGGTGGCCGGCATCCATTCCATCTCGGCCGGCCTGGTCGACGTTACGCGGGTGCTGGGGGCCCGAGGCGTCGCGCTGGCCACCAAGGTCGTCCTGCCGGCTGCCACGCCGGCCATCATGGCCTCGGTCCGGGTGACGTTCTCCCGGGCCATGGTGGGAGCCATCCTGGCCGAGTTCATCGCCGCCACGCAAGGCCTCGGCCACATGATCGTGCGCGCCTCGCGCCAGTTCGACACGCCGGCGGTCTTCGCCGGGATCATCATCATCTCCATCCTGGTCATGGCGGTCAACGGTGGTATCCGGCTCCTCGAGTCCCGCCTGGTCCCTTGGCAATCCCAGGAGGTGCACGGATGAGTACCGAGCTGCCAACCCGAGCTCCTCCCATCCGGCGGGGCGATCCAGAGCGCCGTGCCCGCGTCCTGGAAGATGAGCGTGAGCGCCATCGCCGTGCCGGCCTCCGTCACCGTCGCACGGTGGCACTGTCCCGTCTGGCGGTCCTGGTGGGAGCCCTGGTGGCCTGGGAGCTGGCCTCGGGCACCATCGTCCGGACCTTCTTCATCAGCAGCCCCACGGCCGTGGCCGCCAGGCTATGGGAGTGGGCCCTGGACGGCCAGCTCTGGTACCACTCCCGGTTCACGCTGGCCGCCACCTTCGGCGGCTATGTGCTGGGATCGGGGGCGGCCGTCGTCCTCGCTTGGCCGCTAGGACTGGCCCGGTTGGCCTACCGCATCACCGAGCCCTACTTCCTCATCGCCTATTCGGTGCCGGCCGTGGCCATGGGGCCGGTGTTCATCCTCTGGTTCGGGATCGGGATGACTCCCAAGGTCGTGCTGGCGGCCTACTTCGTGCTCTTCATCGTGTTCATCAACACGGTGGCCGGCATCCAGCAAGTCCCCACCGGCCTGCTGGACGTGACCCGCGTCATGGGTGCCGGACGCTGGGAGACCATGCGGTCGGTCATCGTCCCGAGCGCGGCTCCATACATCCTGGCCGCCCTGCGCATCACGCTCCCGGCTGCCATGATCGGGGCAGTTGTCGGCGAGTTCATCGCATCCAACCGCGGCCTCGGCTTCCTCACGCGCGCCGCCGCCTCCCGCTACTCGACCGCCGGCGTGATCGGAGGGGTCGTCGTGCTAGGGGTGATCGTGCTGCTGATGTCGCTGCTCCTTCGCCCGCTGAGCCGCGCCCTGCGCTGGCAGCCGGAGGTGCGGCTCGCCGGATGGAGGGTTGACCAATGACCGAAGGATGCTGCGCACGACCCCGGCTCCGGCACGGAGCAGAACAGGGCAAGGAACCGAATCCGAGAGGAGGGACAACATGCGACGACTGATCGTGCTCGTGGTCCTGGCGCTGGCGGCGGCCTGCGCGCCGGAGGCCACCACCCCCGAGACTGCGGCAGGGCCGGGCACCACGGCCGCCCCGGCTGCGACCGCCGCTCCTGCAACGACGGAGGCCCCGGCCGAGGCCACCAGGGTGGTCGTGGCCTCACTGCCCAACGCCTTCCTGGCGGCGCTTTACGTGGCCAGGGACGACGGGATCTTCGCCGAGGAAGGGCTCGAAGTAGAGATCGTCGAGCTGGAGAGCGGTCTCGAAAGCGTTGCGGCGGTGGTCTCCGGCAACGCCCAGTACGGGGACATCGGCTTCGACGACCTGGTGGCCCTGGCCCAGGAGGGCGAGGAGAGCCTGGTCATGCTGCACAACCTGGTCCAACGGGTCACGCTCACCCTAGTCATGCGCAGCGAAGTGGCGGAGGACAGGGGTGTCTCCCGCGAGTCGCCATTGGAGGAGCGCTTCGCCGCTCTGGAAGGGCTGACCCTCGGGGTGACATCACCGGGCGCCGCAACCGACAACTACATGCGCTACTACCTTCGCCAGGCCGGGTTGGATCCTGACCGGGACGCCAACATCGTGGCAATCGGAGGGGGCGCCGCCCTCCTGGCCGCCCTGGAGGAAGGCCAGATCGATGCCTACCACCTATCGCCTCCCACTCCCTTCGTTGCCGAGAACGAGGGGTTTGGGGTAATCCTCATCAACGGTCCGGAGGGTGACGTCCCGGAGTTCGCCGACTTCGTCTATACCGGCTTCGCCGGCAACCGCACCTGGGCGGAAGATAACCCGGAGGCGGCCCAGGCCTTCAGCCGCGCCTTGAGGCGGGCAATGGAGAAGGTGGCAGCCGAACCCGACGCGGTGGCCGAGCAGATCCTCGACGACCTGGCCGCGACGGACGTGGAGATCGTACGGGAGACTCTGGTGGCTTTGGTCCCGGCCCTCTCAGAGACCGGCTGCTTCGCCCAGGAGGCGGTGGCCGACTCACTCACCACCATGCTGGAGGCGGGAATCACCAGCGCCGAGTCAAGCCCCGAGGAAGGAGCTCTCTGGACCAACGCCTATAACGACTGCTGATTGGCCGCCATAGACAGGAGGCCCCGGGCATCGCTGGGCCTCCGGTCCCCTCCGCCGAACCTCATGTTCTAGTGGACCGCTGCGGTCCAGCCACGCATTAGGTTCGACGCGAGCACACCGCCTACGAGGTTATAGGCGAACGCGAGGAGGCACCATGATCCAGGTGCGGCGAGATAGTGAGATCTACCGCAAGGAGGGGGGTTGGTTCTCGGCCCGCTGGCACTTCTCCTTCGACGAGTACCGCGATCCCGACAACATGGGACTGGGCAACCTGCGGGTCTTCAACGACGATCGCCTGGTGCCGGGGGCCTTCTGGCCGCTCCACCCCCACCGCGACATCGAGGGTCTCACCTACGTGGTAGAGGGAAGCTTCCGCCACGAGGACAACCTGGGCGGTGACGGGGTGATCCCGGCCGGTTCGGTGCAGCGAATGACCCTCGGATCGGGTGCCTGGCACTCCGAGCAGAATGCCTCCGACGACCAGCCCATGCGCTTCATCCAGATGTGGATCATCCCCGAGGAGCGGGGGCTCCCTCCCTCGGTGGAGCAGAAAGCCTTCAGCAAGGAGGACCGCACCGGCCGCCTGCTGCGGGTCATCTCGCCGGAAGGAGGCCCGGCGGTCAAGGTACACGGCGACGCCTCGGTCTACGTGGCCTTCCTGCCGGAAGGGTCCCCAGAGGTTCACAAGCTGGAGGTCGGCCGGGGCGCCTACCTCTACGTCATCGAGGGCGAGCTGGCTCTCAACGGCGAGGCCCTCCGCACCGGGGATGCCGCCAAGATCGTCGCGGAAGCCGATGTGGGCCTGCATGCCCAGACCGACAGCGAGCTGATCATGGTCGAGGTGCGCCTCTAGGAGGCTGCTGATAAACGCGTCCTTCTGAGGGTGCTCGCGATCGGTCGCGCACCCTGGCAGACTCGAAGTCGGTGCAGGGCCAATCCGACTCCCAGCGGTCGCTCTTCGATGCCGAAGCGCTGTGCGGCCACCTGATCCCCAAAGGTTCCGTCTACCGGTTCCTGGCCGACCACCGGGAGGAGCTGTTTTGTCCCCAGATGTTCTCCGACCTCTACTCCTCTGGGGTGGGTCGGCCCTCGGTTCCTCCAGAGCGAGTGGCAACCGCGATCGTGCTCCAGTCCCTGGAGGGCCTCTCCGATCGAGAGGCCGCTGAGCGACTCACCCGAGACGTGGCCTGGAAGCTGGCCACCGGCGTCCCCCTTACCGAGCCGGGTTTCCACCCCACCGTCTTCACCTACTCCCGCCGACGCCTCCAGGCCTCGGAGGACCCCCAGCGGATCTTCGAGGCAGTCAGGAAGG
>JBOGFC010000137.1:0-8490 GCA_050742155.1 Acidimicrobiia bacterium | reverse complement strand
CTTCACGGATGATGATGATTCCGTGTTCGAGAGCGACATCGACAAGCTGGCTACGGCGGGCATCACCAAGGGCTGCAACCCGCCCGACAACACGATGTTCTGCCCGAACGATCACGTGACGAGAGGTCAGATGGCGGCGTTCTTGGTGCGGGCCTTCGGATACACGGACGATGGTGGTGGGGACCTGTTCGTGGACGACGACGATTCCGTGTTCGAAGGCGACATCGACCGGCTGGCCACGGCGGGCGTGACCAAGGGCTGCAATCCCCCTACCAATGACCGGTACTGCCCGACCGATCTGGTTCTGCGCGATCAGATGGCATCGTTCCTCGGACGGGCGCTCGGGCTGACCCCGATCACACCGACCACCACGACCCCCGAGGGAGTCACCTTCGAGGACGGAACATGGGTGGTCGGTACGGAGATCCCGGCTGGGACCTACAGGAACTCCGAGTCCTCAGACGGCTGCTATTGGGAGCGTCTCAGTGGCTTCAGCGGAGAGTTCGACGCCATCATCGCCAACAACTTCTCTTTCGAGATCAACATCGTCACCATCGATCCGAGCGACGCCGGGTTCGGATCGAGTAACTGTGTTTCGTGGAGCGATGATCTGTCGCCCCGTACTGATTCACCGACTTCGCCTTTCGAGGGAGGGCACTACTTGGTGGGAACCGAGGTCGGTGCCGGAACGTGGCGCAACAGCGATTCCAGCGATGGCTGCTATTGGGAGCGTCTCAGTGGCTTCAGCGGAGAGTTCGACGACATCATCGCCAACAGCTTCTCCTACGAGATAGAGACAGTGACCATCTCTGAGACAGATGTGGGTTTCTTCTCGGAACGCTGTGGCGCCTGGACCAAGCTTGGCTAGCACCCTCTCCTCGAGCGGATTGGCGATAGCCGCCCAGGGGGCCAGCGGCGATCTTGGCGTCTCACCGCACCCGGCAGCTACGTCAGGTTGGGGTCGTCTTCGAGGACTACGACTTCGGGGAGATGAAGACGGGAGAACGTTTGCTCAATATTCCTCCCGGCTACAAGTCGGCCTGGTTCAAGGACAGCGAGGGAAACATCCTCCAACTCTCCCAGGTTCACTGCTCCTGACCTTGGAGCTGCTCTCCTCGAGATCAGAGCGTCTCGATCTCGAGAGAGACATCGACGGCTCGCTTGGTGGCGTCGCACACCGGACATCGCTGTGCTCCCCGATCGAGGATCTCGGCGAGCTGCTGGGGCTCCACATCGGCGGCTGCCTGGACGCGGACTCTCGTGGAGAGGGGCCCGGCCGGCACGCTGGGGTCCATCCCGAGGATTCCCCGGTCGTCCGACTCGCTGTCCACCTCCACCTCTAACGAGGTGAGTGCCACGCCCTCGCGGGCGGCCTCCATCCCGATGGTGGATGCCACACACGAAGCGATGGCGGCACGGAAGAGCCACCCCGGGCTCGGTTCCTTCCCCCTTCCTCCCACCCCGCTTGGCATATCGGTGATGATTTGCTCGCCACCCGGTCCTTCCACATGGACCTGGAGTGCCTCACCAAGTGTGGCGCGAGCGTAGGAGTCGGTGTAACGGGCCTTATCAGGGTGTTCGGACAAATAGCGGAGGGCGTTCTCGACCGACTCACGAATGCTGGCCAGGCGCTCCCTCCTTGTTCTGAACCGCGAGCCTAGCCAACTCTCGGAGGCCGCTCGCTCAGGAATAGCCGCTTACCGAGGCCGGGCAGGCGCTGCGGCCCATCATGGACCCTGGCTGAGTCTGGGTCGACCACCCGATTGCCCAGCGGCCGGCCGCCACGCCGAGTGGCGGGCCAGCGGTAGCGACGCTTAGGATGGCGCCGCTGGTGCCGATGGGGGAGTGCATGGACCGAGCCTGGTTGTGGTTGATCATGCTGGCCCTAATGGCCGTGCCCGGGCCTGCCTGGGCGGCGGAGGGCGAGCTCTACCCCATGTACTTCCCGGTGATCGGCGAGAACTCCTTCACCGACAGCTTCGGGGAGCCCCGCGGTGACCACCTTCACCAGGGCATCGACATCATGGCCGACAAGATGACCCCGGTGGTGGCCGTGGCCGACGGCACGGTGGGGTGGATGCACGATGAACAGGGGGGCAACTGCTGCGACCTGGCCCTGGTGCACGACGACGGCTGGGAGTCGTGGTACGTGCACCTCAACAACGACACGCCCGGCACCGACGACGGCCAGGGATGGGGGTTTGCCGACGGGATCGCCCCCGGGGTGTGGGTGGCGGCCGGGACGCTGATCGCCTGGGTGGGGGACAGCGGCAATGCCGAGTGGACCTCCCCCCACCTGCACTTCGAGCTGCATCAGCCGGACGGAACCGTGGTCAACCCCTACGAGAGCCTGCTGACTGCCACCGTCTTGGAGCAACCCCTGGAGTGGGCCGGGCTGCCCTTCAGCGACATCGGGGACTCGGTGCACGCCGACGACATCGTGGTGATCGCCGAGCGGGGCATCACCAAGGGCTGCAACCCGCCCCTCAACACCCTCTACTGCCCCTCCCGGGAGGTGACCCGGGGCGAGATCGCCGCCTTCGTGCGGCGCACTCTGGAGAGTCCGTTCGTGGAGGAGGACTTCTTCGGCGACGACGGCGCCAGCGTCTTCCAGGACGACATCAACGCCCTGGCCGCGCTGGGGATCGCCCTGGAGTGCGGCGAGGGCCTCTATTGCCCGGAGCGGGACCTCACCCGGGCGGAGATGGCGGTGTTCGTGGCCCGGGGGCTGGCTCTGCCGGCCGGCCCGGATGCCTTCGGCGACGACCAGGGCCACGCCTTCGAGGCGGAGATCAACGCCCTGGCCGCCGCCGGCATCGTGCGGGGGTGCAACCCGCCCGACAACACCCTCTACTGTCCAGAGCGCACCCTCAGCCGGGCGGAGATGGCCACCTTCTTGGTGCGGGCGCTGGCCCTCCTGGAGGGGTAGGCGCCGGGTTTCCTTACCGCGTCCCGCTCGTAGGCTGGGTGGGTGGTCACTCCCCACGACCTGGTCGCCTTGTGGCTGCTGCCCACCCTGTTCATGCTGGCCGGGGCGGGGGTGGTGCTCTCCCTGCTGGGGTCCTTTCACCCGGATCGCTCCTGGTCTCCCCCTTGGTGGACCAGCCCCCGGCTCTGGTGGCTGGTGGCCGCCGCCCTGGCGGTAGCCACCCTGGTGGTAGTGCCGGGGCTCTTGCCGGCTCTGGTGATCTTCCTCCCCCTGGCCTGGGTGAAGCGAGCTCCGCTCCGACCGGACACCTGGGCCTGTCCCGCCTGCGGGGCGGCCAGCCATCCCGAGTTCGAGGCCTGCCCGCGCTGCGGCGCGATCCCTTAGCGCGCTGGCAACGGGAAGCGCTCGCTCCGACCCACGATATGAAGCGGCGGGGATCTGTGAAAGATCCCCGCCGCAATCAGTGCAGAAATGCGGACGACTGAGGTCTCAGCTGCTACTGCTCGGGTTCCACATCCCCCAGGCTCTCCTGCAGCGGAGCCAGCTCCCCCTCGCTCGCAGAGGATGTCGCCGCGGCGGCGACGCCGGAGCCCGTCTGGGACCAGATTGTGGTCAACGACCCGACCTGCGTGTCCAGGGCGGCCCCTCCTAGGCCACAGAGCACCAGAGTGTGCGAGCCAGACGAAACTTCGACGGCCGCAGCTCCACTCAAAGTGGTGAAGTTGATGGTGCCATCCAGCTCGCTGGCACCATAGGTGCCAAGCACCGGATTGACCGGGGCGAAGAACCATCCACCGCACCCTTGGTTGTCTGTCTGGTCGAGAGCCACCCAGGCCTGGACCAAGTCTCCTGACGCGGGGCTGATGGCCGCTTGCAACAGGTAGGAGATCTGCAGCACGCCGGCAGCCGGCGCGTCCACTTCCAGTGACAGTACCGGGATGATCTCCAACGCCGCCCCGTCGGGGCAGTCACCGAACTCGCAAGCCGTTCCGTTGATGGGGTTCGAGTAGGCCACACCGTCTTGCCCCTCCAGCTGGGCCGCGTTGACCACCGGAGTCTTGCCGGGTGCGAGGGCGCCCAAACGGTTCATGAAGGCGGCCATCTGCTCTCGGGTGACGAAGTCCCCGGGGCAATACTCATCGTTGGCCGGGGGGTTGCAGCCGATGGTGACCCCGGCGTCGGCGATGGCGGAGATGTCGTCGTGGAAGATGTTGGTGTCGGGCACGTCGGTGAAGCGGTGACCGGCCCAGACGGCAGCCGGGGCCGCCACGGCGGCGACGACGATCAAGCCGACCAGGACCTTCGTCCAGCGCCGGCGCGGCGATGAGGATTCGCCCATGATTAGCCACTCCCTTCGGGCTCGTGCCGCCGCACCTGTAGCGGCGGACATGCGGAGACCCTACGCGATCGACGGTGATCGCGCCGCCCAGTTTTTCGTCTGCCGTACGGTCAAGCGATATCGAGCGGTACCTGCCGTTCGGAGCGGTCTGCGTGTGTGCCCGTTGCCGCGCGGCAAGTGAGCCGGCGAACCTTGACTTGGGGGTTTCGGCCTGGTGGGAGTGTGGTTCTGAGCCGTCCTCGAACGGCGCCGGAAACAGGCAGAAGGGATAGCTGGGTCGGTGGTGGAGGAAGAGCTCTCCGGATAGGCGGAAAGGGCCGTACGCCGTTGCTGCTAGCGGCCCAGGTCCTGGTAGACCTCGAGCAGTCTCTGGCGCTCGGCCGACCAGTTGTACCGGTCCACCGCCTCGCGGGCGTTCTCCCGGTAGCGGGCGGCCGCCTCGGGATCATCGATCACCCTGCGGACTGCCTCGGCGATGGAGACCGGGTCGGAGGGATCGCACACCTCGCCCACCTGCTCCTCTCGCACCAGCCCCCCCATCTCCGGGAAGTCGGAGGCCACTATCGGCACCCCGGCCATCAAATACTCGTAGAGCTTGTTGGGGAGCGAGTGGTAGTAGGAGAGGGAGGAGTTGATGATGGGGCACATCCCCACCTCCCCCGAGGCGGTGTAGGAGATGAGCAGGTCGTTGGGGACCGGCCCGAAGAAGCGCACCGACTTCTCCAGGCCCCGCTCCCGGACCAGGGCCTCCAGGGCCGGGCGGTGGTAGCCATAGCCGATCACCACCAGCACGCAGTCCTCCAGCCGGGTGACCGCCTCGATGGTCTGCTCGATGCCCCGGTTCTCCTGGATGGAGCCCTGGTAGACCAGCACCCGTTGGTGGGCCGGGATGCCCAGCTTGGCCCGCAGGTCCCAACGCGGATCGGGCTCCATGCGCTCCGGGACGTTGCGCACCACCGTGGGGGTGGGGATGCGGTAGCGCCGGGCGGCGTGGTGGGCATAACCGGGGGAGGCCATGATCACCGCATCGGCCTGGGGGATGCCCCTTCCCTCCCAGTAGGAGCACCAGGCCCGCCACAGGGGGCCCATCCGGTTGCGGCCGGTGGCCAGCTCGTGGGAGTCGTACACCAGCTTGGCCCCGGTCTTGCGCTTGCAGAGGGTGCCCACGTAGAGGGTGTTGAGGTCGTGAGCGTGGTAGACGTCGGCTCCGGTGGCCAGGGCCGCCTCCAGGAACCGACGGTTGATGGCCCAGGTCTTGACGGCCAGGCCCTGGCGGCCCACCAGGAAGCGCACCGACCGGTAGCCGGCCTGGGCCAGCCGGAACAGGCCCCGCAAGGTGGCGGTGGACACCGACCCCCAGGCCCGGCGGAGAGGGGAGGGCGGGACGGCGGGGGGCTCCTCCTCGGGGATGACCACCGGGACGTGGGCACCGGGGGTGGAGGTGGAGGCCGGCTGCAGCACCCCCAGCTTCTCGGCCCGATGGCGGTCGATGGGCCGGCCGGTCAGGCGGGTGTGGCGGCGTTCGACGTGGGCCGCCCCCCGGGCCGCCAGCCGGTTGAGGGCGGCCAGGCCGAACTGCAGGCGGCTCACCCGGACCACCTGGATGCCCTCCGGGGTCACCTCCCGCTCCTTGGTCACCAGCGGGACGTGGATGGCCACCACCGTCACTTGGTGGCCGGCCTCGATGAGGGCCTTGGCCTCCTTGGTGACGCGGGCGTCGTACTCGAAGGAGTTCTTGACCAGCATGCACACGTTCACCGGGGTGGCTCCGCTCGGGCTCGGGCCGCCACAGTAGCCGGGCGGCCGGTTGGGGAGACCACTCGCTTGTAACCTCTGCCTGTGAGCCAGATACTGGACAACCTCAGGCAGGGAGCGGAGCTGGCCTTCGAGCCGCAGCCGGTGTTGTTCGCCTACCTGTTCGGCTCCCAGGCCGAGGGGGAGACCCGGCCGGACAGCGACGTGGACGTGGCGGTGTTCGTCGAGCCCGCGGTGTCAGAGGAGGATTACCCCGAGCTCTCCCTGAGGTTGGCGGACGAGTTGTCCAGAGCCGCCCGGCTAGGGCACATCGAGGTGGTGATCCTCAACGAGGCCCCACTCCGTTTTCAGGGTCGCGTGCTTCAGCAGCGGAAGGTGATTTACTCGCGCGACGAGCCGCGGCGGGTGAGGTTCGAGTCGATCACACGCCGACAGTTCCTCGACTTCGAGATCCACGCTCTCTCCATCGACCAGGCGCTCCTCCAGGCAATTGCCGAGGGGCGCCGCTGATGGTCGATCCGGAACGGCTTCGCGCCCCTGCTCGAGCGGCTCAGTGACGAGGCTTCGCATCTTCGGCGATTAGCGGAGCGCTCCTCCGAGGACCTCTTGGCCGATCCGGACGCCGTTGCCGCCCTCAAGTATCGGTTCGTGGTGGCCATCGAAGCGTGTATCGACGCCGGTCACCACATCGTGGCGTCAGAACTCCTTCGGGCGCCCCGTGACTATGCGGACGTCTTCCTCGTCCTTGCGGAGTCCGGGTACCTGCCGGAGGATCTCGCCGCCCCGCTCGGAGACATGGCCCGCTTCCGCAACCTCCTCGTCCACGGCTATCAGAGAGTCGACGACCGGCGAGTGGTCGAGATCCTCCATTCGCGTCTCGAGGACTTCGAGGCCCTCCGAAGGGCCATCGCCCGGTCCGCCCTGGATTGAGGATCAGGCGCTCAGCGCTTCGCGAATGGTGGCCGTCGCGGCCCGGAGTGAGGTCCGGTAGCCGGTCACCTGGTCGGCCAGCCCCTGGGCGGTCTCCCGGTAGTCGTCCTCCAGGCGGGTCACCAGGGCCCGGAGGCCCTCCCCACTGGCCTGATCGCTCCGCACCACCAGGTGCTCCTGGCCCACCGAGCGGGCGAAGTCCCGCACCTTGGGGCGGTACTCCACCGCCACGAAGGGGTGCCGCAGGCGGCCTGGAGACGCCTATGTCCGACAATCAGGGAAGAAATCTCCCCTCCTCGCGACTCCAACCCGCGAAGGGCCGCCAGGATCTCGGGACCACACCAGCACGGGGGAGTGAAGCTCGTCCTCCACGAGGTCGAATCCCTGGGCGGCGAAGCAGAGGGCGGTAGCGGCGCTGGCATCGACGACCAGGCTCACCGGCCCGACGGTGCAGCCCGCACTGCCGCGACCAACATCGGGCATCGGCTCACCGGTGGTGGTCCGCCAGGCCGCTGGCAGGTCGGGAGGGAGGTCGAGGGCAGGTCCGCTGGGTCGATCATGAAGTGGAGCCGCAAACCTTGGGGCGGCAGCTTCCCCGCCCTGATCCATCGGCGGATCGCCCGGGGCTCGGCCGGTCGGTCATCTCCGCGGCTTCCTGCACAGTGAGCATCGCTGCAGCATTGTGACGGCCTAGCGCCGGCACCCATGCAGAGATTGGTCAGGCTCAGCCGATAGCCGAGCCTCTTTGATGTCCAATGCAGCAAGGGCGGAAATCCTTGATCCGTTCTGCTCTGGGTGGTACAAAGACCCCGGCTTTCCGAGTGGGGGGCGTCGAACGTGTTTGGGAAGGCACACTGCCCTCCCGGCTCAATTGCTCGCAGCATGCGGAAGGGAGGAGCTATGTACCAACCCCGAACGCCACGCCGTTTGATGCGGTTCGCAAGTCTGACGGCGATCGCAGTGCTGGTCATCACCCCGACGGTCGTCATGGCCGGGCACCGGTTCAACGACGTGTCCGACTCCAACGTCTTCCACGATGACATCAGTGCTATCGCCGACGCCGGGGTGACCAGGGGCTGCAACCCACCGAACAATACAGAGTACTGCCCGGGAGATTTTGTGACCAGGGAGCAGATGGCCGCCTTCATGAACCGGCTGGGAGCTCTCGGGCCCGGCAAGACCCCGGTCGTTAATGCCAAGACCGCTCAGAACGCCACCCAGGCTCAGAACGCCACCCAGGCCGACCAGCTCGACGGTTTCCACGCCAATGGACTCACTCGGGTGGCACCGGCGCGCAGCGACGAGACGGACCTGTCGGGGGCGAACACCGCCGTCTTAGTCAGTACGCCGATCGCTGCCCCTAAGGACGGCTTTCTGGTGATCAACGCTTCGACGCAGGCGGGAAACTTGGTCGCAGCTGATCTCGTGGTGTGCTTCATCGCCGTCGATGGAGAGGCCCCACTTTCCGGCACGCGACTCGTGGATTTGACCGCCGCCGTATTTGCTCCTTGCCCGGCGAACACGGTCGCTCCGGGAC
>JBOGFC010000136.1:0-21016 GCA_050742155.1 Acidimicrobiia bacterium | reverse complement strand
ACCCGACCCTGGCAACGCGCCCACCTCCAGTAACCCCACCAGCGCTCACAGTGACCGATGTAGGGGAAACACCCTCAGGCGCGCTCCCTCCCACCAGGGGTTACGCCAAGAGGCCGCCAAAGTCGAGCCTGATCGGCGATTTGCTCGATGTCGGAGTGGGTCAACACTCCCGGACTTGGTTCGGTCAGGCCCGATGACAAGCACAATGAGCGGGCGTGAATCACCTGCTTTGGTGAGGCCCACCTGGCAATACTCAGGTGGGTAGCACCTCGACCGCACACATGACGCCCGGTGCTCTGCTCAGCTGCGTGTCGGCGGTGAGCAGCGAGGTGCCGAGCGCCTCAGCAAGCGCAACATAGGCAGCGTCGTAGACAGTGAGGTTGTCACGCAGCTCCCAACACCGCATCAACAGTGGGCGCTGGGGCGCTCGTCTCATCGGGAGATCGACCAGATCGTCCAGGGCCAGTCGCGCCCGTCGCTCGTCGATCGTCCCGGCCAACCGCTGCCGGCGAAGCACCGAGCCAATCTCAAGATCGATCACCTCGGGCGCAGCGAGTTGCTCATCGCGAAGCCGGGCTCGTGCGATGTCCCCGTCGCGCCCATCATCGCTCAACGCGACCGCCAATACGCTGGCGTCAACGACGATCACGGTCGTCCCGCACAGCCCGTACGGCAACCTTGAAGGTCACCGACCCACCGGCGCGCCCACCAGCACGGTCGAGCACTTCTTCCAACGTCGGGCGGCTCGCCTCCTCGATCAATCGAGAGCGCAGATACTCCTGCAGCGACTGGCGTGCCTCCGCCGCTCGCCGCCTGAGGACGGCGTGGGTCTCCTCGGGAACATCCTTGATCTGTATGCTCGGCATGGCGCCATTATGGCGGTACTAGCGCCGTAACACAAGCGCAATCGCGAGGAGCGTTCCGCTCGCGAACTACACGGAGCGCCCCGCTGGTGGCGACGTTTTCGATCGTGTGAGCGTCACGACCACAGCGTGCAGATCGGCGCTGCGACGAGCTTCTCGCCCAAGGAGTACGTTGCCGGCCCGGTGTGGAGCACAGCTCCGGCGATGAACGTGTCGCCGAGGTGATCGCGCAGCCAGGCGAGATGGCGGGCTGCGTCCGCCGTGGGAGCACTGCTCGCCTTGACCTCGATGCCGATCACCGCCCCGCCTCGAATCTCGGCGACGATATCGACCTCATGCCGGCCGTCCTCCTGGCGCAGGTGGTACATCCGGGGCCGAGCCTCCGCCACCGTCGCCTCCGCTCGAAGCTGGGCGACCACAAACGTGTCCAGCAGACGCCCCAGGAGATCCCCGTCACGCAGTACGGCTGCGGCGTCAACGCCGACCACACCACCGAGCAGGGCGGAATCGATCAGGTAGCGCTTGGGAGACCGAGCCAACCGCTTCAGCCGATTGGATGTCCACGAGGGCAGCTCGTCGATCACCAACAGGTTCTTCAACAGCTGCGCGTACGCCACCGCGGTCTTGCGGTTGATCCCCGCAGCTTCGTAGATCGCCTTGTCCTCGACGAGCCCTGCCGAGTTCAGTGCGTACGCCTCGAAGAACCTCCCGAGGCGTTGGGGGTCCCTGCCCGATTCGAGGTTCAGAGCGTCGCGCGTCAGCAATTGGTCGACGTAGCTGTCCAACCATCGCTCACGAGCGCGGCCTGACATGCCGAGCGCCACCTCGGGGAAACCGCCCTGGAGAGCGAGCTCGACGTAGCCGCGTAGGTCGGGCGGTTCGCCGGTCGGCGAAAGCTCCTCACCTTGCACGAGGCGATCAGCAAGTGGCCGTGTCCCGCTACCGACTTGCTCGGCGACGGTGAGGGGGTACATGTCCACCCGCACGACCCTTCCCGTCGCCGGCCATGTTTCGGCGTCGATGTCAGCTCGAACCGAACCAGTCAGCAGGAACCTCCCTGGTCGCCGGTTCGAGTCAACAGCTCGCTTCACCGCACCGAGGACGGCCGGAACAATCTGCCACTCGTCGAGCAGGATGGGCTCGTCGAGCTCCCGCAGAGCCGCATCGGGGTCGGCCTCGAAGGGCGCTGCCTGCGCTGCCCGATCGAGCTGCACGATCGTCGCAGCATGCCGCGCCGCGGTGGTCGTCTTCCCGGTCGCTCGCGGTCCGACCACGAACAAGGCCGGTAGTTCACGTAGCAGCTCCTCCAGTAGGGTGTCGAGGAGGCGCGTCCGATAGTCGGTCATCTCCCCACCCTACCGTTTTCCCACACTGTTCGATACCGTTTTCCCACACGGACTAGTACCGTTTTCCCACAGTGCACAGTGTCCCCCAAGCTCGCCGACGCCGCCCAACCCGACACCGACCCGGAAGCGCAACAGCGTCAGATCCGGGAGCGGATCCGCCAACTCGACCAAGAGCTCGACAGCTACCGCACCATCGTCCGCACCGAGCCCGAAGCCGCCTCAACCGTCGGCAAGTGGATCGCCGAGACCAACCAGGAGCGCCGCCGACTCGAAGCCCTGCTCGGCAGAACACCCACCACCAGGCTCGCCGCCGAGGACGTCAAGGCGCTCGTCGCCAGCCTGCAGGACATCACCGCCACCCTGGCTGCGGCCGACCCGGCAGACAGGGCCCAGGTCTACGCCGAGATGGGGATCGACATCACCTAACGGCCGGGTCGTCATCGAACCCCGGCCGTGTGTAGTTGAGGTCAGTGTCGGAGGGGGGACTCGCACCCTGACCCCACCGGGTGCCCCTGCTGGAGAGTTCCGTGTTGCTGCATGACGGGACGTCGGATGCAACGTCCTGGTTGAACCCGGAGCCCTACTGGTTCATGGCAGGCCGACCTGCCCACTCTCGATGGCTTGAGCCCTTCGACCAGGTGAGTGCCCGTACACTGCCCGCATGGCCACGAGACGCAGCGAGGGCCCTCCGCGATGAGGGCATGGAGGTAGAGCGGGTCCAGGTGGCTGAGGGCTTCGCTCGGCTGGTGGTCTTCTCCGATGGGAAGGGCACCACGGTCGACCTCGCCTGGGATGCCCGGCTGCTCCCACCCGAGCGGACTCCGGAGGGCCCGATCCTCGCCGAAGAGGAGCTGGCAGCTGACAAGATGCTGGCGCTCTTCGGGCGGGCCGCAGCCCGGGACTTCGTGGACGTCTGGGTGCTCGCCTCCCGCTACGGGCTGGAGCGCCTCTGTCGGCTGGCCGCTGAAAAGGATCCCGGCTTCGACCGGCTGATGCTCGCCGAGATGCTGGGGCGCATGAGACGGCTGCCCCGAGCGGCTTCGAGGTCGAAGACCCGGAGTACGAAGAGCTCAGGGAGACCGTTCGGCGCTGGCGCCAGGAGTTGCTCGGTCTGGAGAGGGAGGATCCAGACTGATCGTGGGGCACAGTCGAAGCGCCGGAACGCTGAGCGACCGCTTGACTTGAAGCCCACTTCAGGTCGTACGGTGAAGGAACACGAGGAGAGGAGGTGACGCACTCCTCAAGTCAGCCTCAAAGAGATCCTGGAACGTGAAATGGGGAAGAAGCATCCTGCACCCCGGCTACCGGGATGGGGGATGGCACTGGACCGGCCCGGGCCTCTCCCCCACCGGCATCCGTAGCCGAGTGGGCGTCCGTTACGTTCCTCTCGACGAGCTCCTGATGGCCGTCCTCGGGGCCGGGCTGTCGCTCGCCGGCGTCGAGGAGGTCGGCGACGAACTGCCCGCGCTGCTTGCCGTGTCGGCATCAAGAGATTGAGGCTCCACGGATGGCCAGATCAGAGTGGCAAGGGCCAAGCCTGCATGAGACCGCGTGCGGTGAAGGTGCGTGTCGGAGGAGCGACACCGTTCCTGACTACACGGAAGGCACCTCTCGCGACGTGGTACTCGCTGGCCTCCTGAAAAACGAGGCATTCTTCGCTCCACCAGCTGGTCTACTCTGAACACATGGCCTCCGAGCGCATCACCATTGACCACCGCGTTATGGCCGGTGTGCCCCGCATTGGCGGCACGCGCATCCCCGTCGCCACCGTGGTCGGCCTGGTCGCCGAGGGGGTCACCACCGAGGAGATCCTCGCCGACTACCCGCAGCTCACCAGAGAGGATTGTCGAGGAGGCGCTGCGCTACGCGGCGGCGGCCGTCGTCAGGGCGGCAGCTTGCCCCTCGCCGAACCTGCGTGCTCTCCTTATCCCCTTATCCGCCCCGCCTAACAGCCGGCACTGCCGGGGAGACATCGCAGTACACCAAGCCGTCGCTCGTCTTGAGCTCGCCGGTGCGGCAAGGGATGGGCGCGTGGTACATCGGGGCGTCCCACACGAATGTGTGAAATTCGCCCCGCTCCCCGCACGGGTCGACTCCCTCGGGAAGATTCTCTAAGAGCTGCTCCGTGAAGGCCTCCCCGGCGAGCGAGGCTGGGAGGACCCGAGGATCGACACAGACAACGGTTGCACGGAACCCATAGCTAACGATTTCGCGGGCCAAGGCCGTGGTGTTCCGCCCCCATAGCGGGAACAGCCCCTCTTTCCCCGCCCGGGCCAGCCGCTCTTCGCGGTAGGCGCGGACGTCCGAGAGGTACAGGTCGGAGAAGGCCATATGGCGGATCCCCCGGAGTGGCTCCGAGGCGAGCGCCTGCTCCATCCGCTCTTCATAGACCTCGTCCGGGCAGGACAGAGGGATCCACACCTTGACCAGGGGAAGGCCGAGGGCCTGCGCCTGGAGTTCCAGGAGTTCCTCTCGGACCCCGGACATACTCACGTTCCTGCACCCCTCTGCGAGTGTGGTGAGGAGCGCGCGGACCTCGAACGCCGGGTCCTGCATGAGGGTCCAAAGCCCAAACGCGGAGTCCTTCCCCGAACTCCAGCAGTAGATCACAGGGGTCGTCACGGCCGGGGCTCTGACTCACGCTTCCCTGCGGAGATCGGCATCCCCGTCTATCCGGAGATCGAGATGACCGAAACCGTCGTATCGCCCTGGTTTGTAACGAAGGCTTTGCTGCCGTCCGGCGTAAAGGCGATGTCGTTCGGGTTCTGCCCCACCGGTATGTTCGCGATGATCTGATTCGTAGCGGTGCTGATAACGGAAACTTGACCCACGCTAAAGTTGGTGGCGAAGACAAATCTTCCATCAGGCGAAGCCCGGACTCCATGCATTGAAGGGTCAGGCGTCGGGATCAAGGTCACCGTGGATCGCGTGGCTAGATCGATTACCCATACCTCACCGGGACAGCCATCGATACAAAAGACATTTACGTAAGCAGACCGGCCATCCGGAGTCACGGTCGCTGCTGGAGCGATGCCGACCGTAGGGAGCATCAACTCCTCCACTATCTCGTTACTGTCGGTGTCAACAAACGCCACGCCAGGCGGAGCCTCAGCCCCCGTGCTAAAGGGGAGAATCATTATGCTTCCGTCGGGCGTCAAGGCCGGGCGTCCCGTCCCACCCACGATGTCTATTCCGCCAGCAACCCGCACGTTTGTCGGATCGGAATTGTCCAGGAGACCCACGTTCTTGAAAGACGTGTCGCGCTGTCCCGCCACACTCGTTACGAGAACTGTCTGGCTATCTTGAGTCGCGATGATCCCGAAAGGAAACTCCATCGGCACCGCAGCAAGGTCGACCGTCTGCCTTGTTGTTCTCGACACGGTATCCATCACCGACACCGTCGCATCGTTGGAGTTAGTTACGAACGCCTGACTGCCCGCGCGGGCGAAGGCGATATCCTCAGGGAATCCACCGACGGGGATTACCGAGTCGATAGCGAAAGTATTCGCGTTGACCACCGTCACCGTAGCTCCCGGGTCAGAGAAGGTTCCCGAGTTGGCAACCCAGAGAGTGTTCCCGTCGGGAGCTATAGCGTCCCCGAAGGGATTGACTCCAACGTCGATAGTTGCCACGACTTGGAACTGCTGAGCCGCGCTCGCTGATGGGAGCGAGACTAGCCACAGCGCAATTATGGCTATGGAAGCGAGGGAAACCCATGAGAGAAATTTGGCTCGCATCGCCCGAACACCTCCTAACACAACGCACCGGGATCCTGACCCGGGCCGATTAGTACCACCGGGCCTGACTCCGCGGCGACCAGCTTCCCCCTCTGGCCACGGACGTCTTGGCCAGAGTGCGAGCGGTGGACCCGCCGACACTTGGGTGGAGTGGGCCCCTGGATCCCGGATTGGTCCACTTCGGTCCTCCGAGGCAATGATACCAAGGAAGCCAGCTGGGGAGCTAAGGCCAGACGACTGCCCTCCGAGAAACAGGAGCGGACTCGGCGTGCCCTGAGTCGCCATCATCAGCATGTGCGAACGCACCTGGGTCTTGAGCCACCGAGACTTGAAACCAACCGGACCCCCACACGCACGCGCAACAAGTTGCGGACGACCCCACAGCAGGATCTCTGGCCGGCGCTGTCCTTCGCCGGGGGACCCTCACCACGTTTCCGCAGGTGGACGCAACTGTGTTGCAGATGCGTGTGTCCTGAAAGGGGGGTTGCCGGTGGTGCCGCTGAAGCTGTCCGTGAGTTCGCTCATCGGGGGCGGGTGATCGGGTCCGGTGAGCATCGGTGTCAGCGGTTGGTTCATCGGGACTCCTGTAGGGTGGGTAGGTGTGCTTGGTCGGTTCCGTACCTTCGTTGAGGCGGAGAAAGGTCTTTCGACTCGATGAGGGCGTTTCCCCAGGTCACCGCGGTGCTCAGGCCCTTGGTTCGGACGCTGGGTTGCCCTCGACACCTCGAAATCTCCCGCGCGCTCGGCGCCTGTGCCGGACCCCCAGATTCCGCATGCCAATCTTCCCTCGTTCGCGGGTGATGAACGACGGCGACCCTTTCAGCAGAGTCGCAAGAGCCCTCTCAGGAGCCCTCTCACTCCGATTTCAAATCGATCGCAACCGCGCGAAACCCCTGGCAGCGAGGCTGCCACCGATCTCGGTCGGCTGGCTCCGGATTGCTGATCCAGGCGTCGGGTTGCCTCCGCTTGCGTCCGATTTGCGTCTGTCTTGAATCCGATTCTGCGACTGTGGTGAAACCCCTGGGACCGACCCTGGGCCCATGGCAGCGACCCACGTCGTCGACGATGGCCGGGACCAGGACGGTAAGGTCCACGCCGCAGAGGTGCCCGAGCTCACCCCGAGGGCGGCGGCGGTGCTGTTGCGCATCCTCCTCAAGGCCGCCCGCCGGAAGGGCCTCTCAACCGCCAATCCTGGGAGTCGGGGGGACGCGGCGGTATCCTCGGGCCGCTGATGCGCTTCGGCTTCTACGGGCGGGTCTCCACCGAGGACCAGCAGGACCCTGAGTCGTCCCGTAACTGGCAGGTGGCCCGAGCCCGCCAGCTGATCGAACCCGCAGCCGGAGAGATCGTCTGCGAGTTCTTCGATGTGGGCCTGTCCCGCTCGTTGCCCTGGTCTCGCCGTCCGGAGGCTTCAAGGCTCCTGGAGGCTCTTGCCGACCCCGATCGGGAATTTGAGGCGGTGGTGATCGGGGAGCCGCAGCGGGCCTTCTACGGCAACCAGTTCGGCCTCACCTTCCCCGTCTTCGTGCACTACGGGGTGGAACTGTGGGTACCGGAGGTGGGAGGAGCGATCGACCCAGGCTCGGATGCCCACGAGATCGTGATGAGCCTCTACGGGGGGATGAGCAAAGGGGAACGCAACCGGATCAAGACCCGAGTCCGAGCGGCTATGGCCGCCCAAGCTGCCCTCAAAGGCCGTTTCCTGGGGGGCAGGCCACCCTACGGCTACCGGCTGGTCGACGCCGGACCCCACCCCAACCCGTCCAACCGGGCAGCGACTCCGCCGGCTCGAGCCTGATCCGCAAACCGCCTCCATCGTGCGGCGCATCTTTCAGGCCTTCGTCGACGGCAAAGGCCTCCACGCCATTGCCACCGAACTCACCCGAGACGGCATCCCGTCGCCTTCGGCCTACGACCCGGAGCGCAACCGTCACCGGGCTGGAAGCCGCGGCGCCTGGGCGAAGTCGGCGGTGCGGGCCATTCTCACCAATCCTCGCTACACCGGCCACCAAGTGTGGAACCGGCAGCGACGTGACGAGGTCCTCATCGACGTCGAGGATGTCGGCCTGGGACATCAGACCAAGATGTGCTGGAACCGCCCCCAGGACTGGGTGTGGTCAGAGCAACCTGCTCACGAAGCCATCATCGACCCGGGACTCTTCCAGGCCGCCCAGCAAGCGTTCGGTCGACGCAAGCCACGGCCCGCTCGCCGCCCCCCTGGCCGTCACTACCTGCTCTCCGGTCTCATCCGCTGCGGTATCTGTGGACGGCGGATGCAAGGCCAGCAGAACCACCACCAGCCCTATTACCGGTGCCGATTCCCCCAGGAGTACGGGATCGGGCCAGGCGAGCATCCCCGCAACGTCTATGTCAAAGAGGGGGCGCTGACCCCGGGGCTGGACCAGTGGCTCGGTTCCCTGTTCGGCCCCGACCGCCTGGAGGAGACGTCTCAGATCCTCGCCGGAGCCTCCCAACCCGACCCGGAGGCAGAGGCGCGGCAGGAAGCACTCACCGAGCGGATTCGAGACTGCGACCGGCGCCTCGGCCAGTACCAGGCCGTGCTCGACGAAGGAGCGGATCCCAAGATCGTCGTCCGGTGGATGGCCCAAGTCCAGCGGGAGCGACGCCAGCTCGAGGCCCAATTGGGCCGCCCGGTCCCCGGCGGCAAGCTCACCCCCTCACAGGTCAGGGCGCTGGTCGAAGCCCTCCGAGATATCGTCCAGGTGCTCGCCGAGGCCGACCCCGAGGACAAAGCCGACCTCTACACCGAGCTGGGCGTTGACCTGACCTACCACCCCGAAGGGCGCGTCACCGTCGAGATGAAACCGCGTGGGGTAAAGGTGCGTGTCGGAGGAGGGATTGCAACCCCAAGTACACGCGACCCATGGGAGGCGGTCCTGCGCCTTACAGCGTAACAGTCCACTCCCAGCGGGACGGCGCGAGAAGAAAGCAGGAGGTTGTCCTCGGCGTAACACCCGGATCTCGACCACGGGGATCACATGAGAGCCCCTCAGGGTTGGTAGCGAACGAACACGTCCCGCGCCGCGTTGGTATCCCCGCTCACAAGGTTGGCGGCATCCGACTGGAAGGCGATGTATTTCCCATCTCCAGAGAGAAAAGGCGAGAGGCTGTCGGCGTCGCCCGCGTCCCCTAGGGAGCTCAGCGAGACCCGGCTCGTGACGCTGCTTGCGAGGTCACGGAGAAATACGTCTATAGCCCCGTTCCCGTCCCCGGACACCAGGTTGGTGGCTAACGAGGCGAAGGCGACGAAGTTCCCATCCGCCGAGATGGCGGCTTGGAAGGAGATGTCGTTGCCTTCTTCGCCTCTGGTGCCCACCGAGACCCGGCTCGTGGTGCCAGTAGCGACACCGTGGAGGAAAACGTCTCGGGTGCCATTGGTGTCGCCGTCCACCAGGTTGGTGGCCGCCGATCCGAAGACAACATGAAGCCCGTCGGCCGAGATTGAGGCGGCGCCACTGAAGTTGTCGGCTTCCTCTCCAGATGAACTCACCGACACCCGGGTTGTCTCCGCGGTGGAATGGTCGTGAAGGAAGACATCAGTCCGGTCGTTGGTGTCGCCCCCAACAAGGTTGCTGGCATCCGACTCGAAGAGGACGTAGCGCCCGTCATCCGAGATGCTGGGTCGCCAGTTTCTGCTCTCCTGGTTTCCTTCGGCGCCTGCCGAGCTCACCGAGACCCGGGTGGTCTCCCCCGTGGAACGGTCGTGGAGGAAGACATCGCCGAATCCGTTGGTGTCGCCTTCCACCAAGTTGGAGGCCCAAGACCAGAAGACCACGTACCGCCCGTCGGCGGAGATCGAAGGTGAGTGGCTCTCGTCGTTCCCCTGCTCTCCCGCCGAGCTCACCGAGACTCGGGTGGTCTCACCGGTGGCCCGGTCGTGGACGAAGACATCCCGCCCGATGTCTCCCGGGACGAGATTGGAGGCAAGGGACTCGAAGGCTAAGTACCGGCCATCGGAGGAGATGGACGGAGAGGTGCTCCAGTGGTCGGCCTGCTCTCCTGCCGAGCTCACCGAGACTCGGGAGGTCTCGCCGGTGGCCCGATCGTGGACGAAGACGTCCGGAACGCCGTTGGTATCGTCTGGCACCAGGTTGGAGGCGTGAGAGCCGAAGGCCACGTACCGGCCATCAGGAGAGAGGACGGGATTGAAACTGAAGTTGTTCGCCTGCCCGCCACTCGAGCTCACCGAGACACGGGTGGTCAGCTGAGCCTGGTGGGTAGCCGTCCAGTCCAGGGGGGAGGTGGTGCCCGATACCGGGTTGGTGTGGGTGGCGACCAGCGTGGCGTATCGACATTGCCCACCCACGTCGACGGTGGCTATGCCTTGATCGCCTGCAAAGGTGAACCCCGCCTCCTCGCAGAGGGAGGGATATTCGGAGAATACCAAGAGGGCGAGGTCGAGCTCCCCTGCCGCGTCTCGGGTCACCTCCACGCTCAGGGTGCCCTCCACCGCGGTGATCGTGGGTGCCAGGTCGACGTAGAGGGCTCCTCCCGGCTCGATGGTCGCCGATCCTGTCTCGGGGATTCCATGGTCGAGATCGTGGCGTAATCTGGCCGGCCGGGCGTCGCCGAGGTCGTTGGCAGCCGTCAGAGCGTCGTCTCTGAGCTCGTCCTTCCATGCTTCGAGATCCGCGTCTCCGTAGGCAAGCAGGTAGTTGCGACGGGCGAATTCCGCAAGCTCCTGGGCGAAGTCACCCCGCTCTTGCACCTCATCCGCTACTCCCTGAAGTCCACCCGGGCCGTTCGGGGCTCCGGTCCGGTCCCACGTCTCCCTGATTACTCCAGGCGTCCCGAACCGCTCCTCCAGGTACTCAGCCAGAATGAAGGCCCCGTACTCCCTCTTTGGTCCGACCACCTTCGGGGTTTCATAGCTGTCCAGAGCCAGGTGAGGCCGTCCGAGGAAGTCGGGCAGGCGCCGGGCGTAGAAGAGCGCTTCCTCTGCACCCGGGAAGAGACTCGCCTGATGAGCCGCCCACTCGGCGGTGGCCTCCATCCACCAGAGCGTTCCTCGTCGCCTGGCCCACTCGACCCGTGCTGGCAGGCGCTCCCACACTGGATCGGCTGAGGGTGACCCGTACTCCCACTGGAAGATATGAAAGAGCTCGTGGCGGGGCAGGTAGTGCTCGGCTCCCACGTTGGAGAGGACGATGTCGTTGGTGGGCGGTGCCACTCCCCTGCCATCAGGGACCGCTCCGGTGATGCTCACTTCGATGGTCACCGTGGGAGCCGGGTAGCCGAGATCGAAATAGGTGGTCCAGGCCGACTCCAAGGAGGCGGCCACGTTGTCGACGTAGTCGGGCACCTGGTTGCCGTCTCCGTCCTCCGCTGGCACTCCCCCAAGGAAGCCGGGCAGCGTATAGGTGATCCGGAAGTGCTCGGTCGAGTGGTGGCAGGCCAGGCTGGGGAGCTCGAGGAAGCCCAGGTCCTCCACACACTCCGGCCACTCGGAGAGGGACACCCCTAGGTCGACCTCCAAGGTGTAGTAATAGCCGTCCCGGAGATTGGTGAAGAACTGCTCGATCTCCGCTTGCGTTGCAGGGGCCAGTTCCTCCCAGTGCTGGAAGAACTCCACGATGGCCAAGTCGTCGTCCGGGTAGTGGTCGGAGAGGTAGCGGACCGGCAAGAGCCGAGGCTCGAGCAGGGCGTAGATCCCATACCGCGCGAAGTCGTCGACCGTGATCAGGCCCGCTTCGAAGTCTTGGCGCAGCAGATCGATCCCTTCCGGATCGGAGGCTCCCTGGGCGGACGGTCCCTGGACTCCTACGAAAAGGCTCAACCAGGCTGCCAGCGTGACGATCGTCGTACGTGTGAATACAAGCAAGCCGCCCCGCCTAGGCATGGATCCCTACCCAATTCTGTGCGATCACGTTAGCCTCGGGCGCAGATCAGCGGCAGGGAGAGCCGCGATGAAGATTTCGCGAGCGCTAGCGAAGAAGCCTCGTGGCCTCCCAAGAAGGTCTCGGCGTCCAATCGCCTTTGCAGGGCTGGTCGTGGCGCTTCTGGTGAGTGCATGCGGATTGATGCCGATCGAGCCGAGCACGGTCAGGGAAGCCGTCAGCGTCAAGAACGAGACGGACCAGCGCATCCACATCTTCTACCCGAGGCCGGGCCGGGAGGCGGACCTGGGACCTGTCAACCCTGGAAACACCGTCCTGGTCTCTGGTACCCCGGAATGCACTGACCGTCCGCTGATTGCCCGAAACGACGCCGGGGAGGAGGTGGCTCGCCGGGAGCCGCCCATCTGCCACGGCGAGACGTGGGTGATCGGGGACGAGTGACCTCCCCTAGGTGGGAGAAAAGTTCCCCTTCTTCCCCTCGCCTACTTCCCGTCCTTGATACGCACGCACGTACAACGATTTGCTAAGTCCCGGAGCTCCGAGGTCCTCAGGTTAGGTAGGCAGCTTAGGCTGATCGACCCCGTGAGCGACCCAGCGGGCAGCGTGATGCACCTTCCCCCCTACGACGACGAATCAGGGCAGCAACTGTGTTGCAACTGCGTGTGTCTTGAGAGGGAGGTTGCGGGTGATGCCGCTGGAGCTGTCCGTGAGGTCGCTCATCGGGCAGGAGTGATTGGGATCCGGATCGAGATCAGTGTCGCGCTCGGGTTCATCGGGACTCCTTCGAGTTCGGTAGGTCTGGCTGCGTGGGTACGGTGGCTTAGTTGAGCGGAGAACGGTCTTTCCCTCGATGAGCGCGTTTCCCCAGGTCATCGGGGGCGCTCAGACCCTCGGATAGGACGCTGCGGCAGGTTGGCCTTCGGATTGCAAGGGGAGTTCCCGGGTGACCGACGGTACAGCGCGATCCCCGGGCATGCGATCTCCATCATTCGCTGGACATAAACGAACCCTTTCAGGGTCGCACCGCAGCGACCCTTTCACCAACCCTTTCAGGAACCCTTTCAGCCCGGATTCAAATCGGACGCAAACCACGCGAAACCCCAGGCAGCGGGGCTGCCGCCGACTCCGGTGGTTGGCTCCGGCATGGTGATCCACACGACCGGTCGCGTCCGGTTTTGCGACCGATCTGAATCCGTTTCTGAGACTCTGCTGAAACCGCTCGGACCGACTCTGGCGTCATGGCAGCGGACCAGGTCGTCCAGGCTGGCCGGGACCCAACCGTCCAGGTGCAGGCCGAGCCGCCGGTGCTCACTCCCTCGGCTGCCGTGGTCCTGCTGCGCATCCTGCTCAAAGCCGCTCGCCGGCGGGGTCCCCCGATTGGGGATGCTGGGACCCGCGGGGATCCCCGAGTACGCTCCTCGGGGTGATGCGCTTCGGCTTCTACGGGCGGGTTTCCACCGAAGACCAACAAGACCCCGAGTCCTCCCGCAACTGGCAGCTGGCCCGGGCTCGCCAGCTGATCGAACCCCAGGGCGGGGAGATCGTCACCGAGTTCTTCGACGTGGGCCAGTCCCGCTCCCTGCCCTGGTCCCGGCGTCCACAGGCCTCCCGGCTACTCCAGGCCCTCTCGGACCCGGAACGGGGCTTTGAGGCGGTGGTGGTAGGCGAGCCGCAGCGGGCCTTCTACGGCAACCAGTTCGGGCTCACTTTCCCCGTCCTCGTGCATTACGGCGTAGAGCTTTGGGTCCCCGAGGTGGGAGGACCCGTCGACCCCGGCTCGGATGCCCACGAGATCGTCATGAGCCTCTACGGAGGGATGAGCAAAGGCGAGCGCAACCGGATCAAGACCCGCGTCCGAACAGCCATGGCCGCCCAGGCTGCCATCGAGGGGCGCTTCCTCGGCGGACGCCCTCCCTACGGCTATCGGCTGGCGAACGCTGGACCGCACCCCAACCCCGCCAAAGCGGCTTCAGGGCAACGACTGCACCGTCTCGAACCGGACCCGGTCGCTGCTCCAGTGGTGCAGCGCATCTTCACTGAGTTCCTTTCCGGTCGGGGCCTCTACGCCATCGCTGAAGGGCTGACCCGCGACGGCATCCTCTCCCCCTCCGCCCACGACCCGGTCCGCAACCCCCACCGGCAGGGCTCGGGCGGTGCCTGGTCGAAGCTGGCCGTGCGAGCCATCCTGCAGAACCCCCGCTACACCGGCCACCAGGTATGGAACCGCCAGCGGCGAGAGGAGGTTCTGGTCAACGTGGAGGACGTGGCCCTCGGCCACGAGACCAGGATGCGTTGGAACCCTCCCGGCCAGTGGATCTGGTCCGAGCGCCCGACCCACTCGCCCTTGGTCGACACCAACACTTTCCATGCCGTACAGAAAGTATTCCGCGGAGCCCAGCGAGTCCCCGTTCGGCGGGAGAAGACCAAGCGCCCCTACGTGCTCTCCGGCATGGTGCGCTGTGGGATCTGTGGGCGGCGCATGCAGGGCTCGCAGAACCACGGCCGCCCCTACTACCGCTGCAAGTTCCCCGCCGAGTACGCCGTCACCGAGAAGCAGCACGCCAAGACCGTCTACGTGCGAGAAGAGGCCATCCTCCCGGCTCTCGACCGGTGGCTGGCCCACCTGTTCGATGACCAACACCTCGACTCGACCTGCGAGGCGCTGGCGGCGGCCAGCCGGGCCTCGAGCAGCGACGACGAGGCCCGCCAGCTAGAGCTGCGTCGCAGGTTGAAGGAATGCGAGGGCAAGCTCGCCAAGTATCGGGCGGCGCTGGAATACAACCCGAACGTCACGGTGGTGGCCGACTGGATCGCCGAGGTCGAACAGGAACGCAGCGCCATCGAGCACGACCTGGGCCGCGTGCCCACCTCTCGCAAGCTGACCAAGAACGAGGTCCGGGCCCTGGTCGGCCGCTTGAAGGAGATCACCACCGTACTGGCCGACGCCGACCCCGAGGACAAGCGGGCCGTCTATGCCGAGCTGGGGGTGAACCTGACCTACGAGCCCAGCGGAACGGTCCTGGTCAGTGCCGGCGCGCCCCAGGTGGGCGCGTGTACTAACGAGTGTGTCGGAGGGGAGACTTGAACTCCCACCCCCTTTCGGGGACTAGGCCCTCAACCTAGCGCGTCTGCCTATTCCGCCACTCCGACAGGATGGGATCGAGTATACCCCCCTCCCCAACCCTCCCCCGAAGGGGGAGGGAGACGGGAGCGGCCCTCCCCCGAAGGGGGAGGGAGAGGAACGGCCCTAACCTCCGCCGGTGGGGAGGTCGGGGCGCTCGAAGCCGGGACGGTACCAGTGCTCGATGTTCCAGGTATCCCCGGCCACCGTCGGGTTGTGCTGGTAGCCGACGATCTCGTCCGCCCACACCACTCCGACGTCGGGCTCCGTATAGAGCGGGATGATCACCACCTGGTCGGCCAGGATGCGCTCCACTTCGAGGATCTGACTGCGAAGCTCCTGCTCGTCGACCACGGTATCCAGCCCGGCCAGAATCTCCTGGGCCCGCCGGGCATCGGGGTTCGGTTCCCCGAGGTCGCTCCAGCGGTAGTAATTGAGGCCGCTGGGAGGCCGTAGGTAGAAGAGCTCCTGCAGGCTGCGGACCAGGCCGGCCCGGCCCTGGCGGGCGATCCACGCCCACTCCCCGATATCCCAGGTCCCCTCGGCGACCGAGTTCCCGAAGAACACCGCCCGCTCCTCCAGCTCCACGGTCACCTCGATGCCTCCCTCGCCCAGCATACGGACCAGCATCTCGGCCAGCCGCACCCGTTCCGGCTCGTTGGTGGTGGTGAAAACGGCCCGAGGCGGCTCCTCGGCGAAGTCCCTCCCCAACTCCTCGCCCAGCTGGTCGAGGAGCTGCCTCGCCCGCCGGGGATCGTGGTGGTAACGGGACCAGGCGTCCTGGGAAGCTCCCGGCCAATAGAGGTCGATAAAGGAGTGGAGCGGGCCCAACGAGCCTTGCAGGATCGACTCGGCGATGGCCGAGCGATCGACCAGGTGGGCGATGGCGCGCCGGTACTCCACGTACTGGTTCAGCGACTCGGGGTTGCGCTGGAACCGCCCCCCTCCGAACTGGAAGTTGAGGTGCTCCCAGGCCGGCCCCTGCCGGACCTGGACATCGGCCCCCTCCCCTTCCAGGGCAGCCAGCTCCTCGATGAAGTCGAGTCGCGGGAGGGGATTGATCAAGTCCACCTCTCGCCTCTTGAAGGCCACGACCAGCTCGCGGGGGTCGGGGATGAAGCGAAACTCCACCTCCTCCAGATAGGGGAGCCGGTCCCCGGTGGACGGATCCTCCTTCCAGTATTCGGGATTGCGCTCCAGGACGATCGACTCTCCCTTGTTCCACTCCACGAAACGGAATGGGCCGCCGGCCATCCACATCGTCTCCCGCCAGTCACGGGCGAAGCTGGATCCCTCCACCTGGGCGCGAGGCAGGATGACGTTGAAGAGAAACTCGTAACCCAGTGAGGGGTCGGCCAGGACGTACTCGAAGCTCTTCTGCTCCGCCTTCAATGAGCCGGGCACGATGGCCTGGTAGGCCCGACGCAAGGAGCTGCGGATGGAGTTGCGGGGGTTGATGATCGTCTGATAGGTGAACTCGAAGTCGGATCCGGTGATGGGGCTCCCGTCCTCCCAGACCGCCTCCGGGCGGATCCGATAGCGCACCGTCATGGTCCCGTCGTCGTTGAGCTGCAGGCCCCCGTTCTCCACCGAGGGCAACTCGGTGACCACCTCGGGGACGAAGTCGAGGGTTTCGGCCTCGATGGTCTGCACCCCCGCCCAGACCGCCTGGCCGATCAGGGAGAGCGTGGGGTCGGCGGCCGTCTCCTCCAGGAAGGGGTTGAGGGAGGAGGGCTCCAGGGCCGCCCCCAGGATCGCTTCCCCGCCGCGAGGGGTCCCGGGCTCGGTGGTGGTGGCGGTGGTGGGTGGCGGGGTAGGAGAAGCCTGCGGCGACGCCGGCGCCGCGCTGGTGCCGGTCTGCTGCGGAGCGTCGGCCCGGTTCAGGCAGGCTGGGAACAGGAGCGCCATGGCGGCCAGCGGTACCAGCCGGCGCCGACGACCGATCAGCGCAGCAGCCAGGCCAGGACGAGGGTGGTGAGGCCGAAGAGCAGGCCCACCGCCACGGTGATGCGATCGAGGTTCCGCTCCACCACGGTCGAGCCGGACAGCCCGCTTGGGCCGATACCTCCCCCGAACATGTCGGAGATGCCGCCGCCCCGCCCCGCGTGCAGCAGGATGAGCAGGATGAGCAGCAACGAGACGATCACGTGCACCGCGATGATGGCGCCTCGCACCCAGACCACGATCGATACCTCGCCTCTCGGGGGGAACGCGGGGAATCTTAGCCGGGCACCCTTTCCTTGGGCAGACTTGTACCGTTTCGGTACAGCCAAGCCTTAGGTTCGCTCGGGAGACCTACACCCAGTAGCGGATTACCGCCGCGAAGCCGTCGGGGTCGAGCGAGGCGCCTCCCACCAGGGCGCCGTCGATCTCCCGTTTGGCCATGAATCCGGCGATGTTGCCGGCATCGACCGACCCTCCGTAGAGGATGCGCACCTGATCGGCCGCCTCGCCCCAGCCCTCCCGGAGCACGGCCCTGACCTTCCCCGCCACCGCCCCCGCGTCGTCGGGCGCCGCGTGGCGGCCGGTGCCGATCGCCCAGATGGGCTCGTAGGCCACCGACACGGAAGGTAGGTCCTTCTGGTGGACCCCTTGCAGGCCGAGCCGCACCTGGGAGGTGACCCGCTCAGCCGTGCTCTCCGCCTCCCGCTCCTCCAGGGTCTCCCCCACGCAGAGGATGGGGGCCAGCCGGTGGCGGAGGACCGCCTGCAGCTTGAGATTGACCGTCTGGTCGGTCTCGCCGAGCAGCTGCCGACGCTCGGAGTGGCCGCAGATGACGTGGGCCACTCCCAGCTTGGCCAGCATCACCGCTGAGACCTCGCCGGTGTAGGCGCCCTGGTCCTCCCAGTGCACGTCCTGGGCGCCCAGCCCGATCCGCATGTGGTCGGCCTCGATCACCGTCTGCACCGAGCGAAGGGAGGTAAAGGGCGGGGCCACCACCACCTCCACCCGGTCGAGGTCGGCCGGGCCGAGGCGGTAGTGGAGCTTCTGCACCCTCTGGATGGCCTCCAGGTGGTGGCCGTTCATCTTCCAGTTGCCGACGATCAGCTTCTTACGAGCCACGAGGTGACCATTTCTCGAGGGCCGCCAGTCCGGGCAGGGTCTTCCCTTCCAGGAACTCCAAGCCGGCCCCTCCTCCGGTGGAGAGATGGGAGAGCTCCTTCTCCTTCCCCAGGAGGCGCAGCGCGGCGATCGTGTCACCCCCGCCCGCCACGGTGAACCCCCGGCTCCCGGCCACTCCCGTGGCCACCAGCTCGGTGCCGGCCCGGAACGGCTCCCACTCGAAGACGCCCATGGGGCCGTTCCAAAAGAGGCTCTCGGCCGCACCGGCCACCCGGGCGAAGCGCCCGGCGGTGTCGGGACCGATGTCCAGCCCCACCCCCTCGTCCGGCAGGTCGGTGGCCGGGACCACCCCTGTCGGGGCGTCCTCGGCCATCCGGTCGGCCACTACGAAGTCCTCGGGGAGGATGATCCGGTCACCGTGCTCCCCCTCGAGCAGCTCCCGAACCTGGCCGATCCGATCCTCCTCGACGAGAGACTCCCCTACCCCGTAGCCTTCCGCCCGCAGCAGGGTGAAGCACATCGCACCCCCCACCAGCAGGGCGTCCACCTGGGGAAGCACCGCTCTCATGACCCCGAGCTTGTCGGAGACCTTGGCCCCCCCCAGCACCATGATGTAGGGACGCTCCGGTTCCCCCAAGAAGCGGGAGAGCGCCTCGACCTCCTGCACCACCAGAGGACCGGCCGCCGAACGGATCCGCTCGGCCACTCCTACCGTGGAGGCGTGTGCCCGGTGGGCCGAGCCGAAGGCATCCAGCACAAAGCAGTCGGCCAACCGGGCCAGGCGGTCGGACAGCTCCGGGTCATTGCCGGTCTCACCTGGCTCGAAGCGGGTGTTCTCCAGCATGAGGACCTCACCCGGCCCGGCCTCCCCCACCGTCCTCTCCACCGCCGGTCCCACCACCTCGTCCATCATCTCGACTCTCACGCCGGCCAACTCGCTCAGCCGCTCCGCCACCGGCCTCAGCGAGAGCGCCGGGTCGGGGCCTTGGGGACGGCCCAGGTGGCTGCACACCACCACGGTGGCCCCGCTCTCTCGGAGCCGCTCGAGGGCGGGCACGCTGGCCTTGATCCGGAAGTCGTCCTCCACCTGGCCGTCCTGCAGGGGCACGTTGAGGTCGGCCCGGAGTAGCACCCGCCGGCCATCCAGCTCCAGGTCGTCGATGGTGAGGAAGGGGTGCATCACACCAGACGTGCCAGCACCTCTCCCAGGCGGATGGGATCGTGCTCGGGCCAGGGGACTCGGCGGTCGACCAGGTCGGCCACGATCACCTTGCTGCCCGACGCCTCCAGGGCCTCCCGGTCGACCGTCACCACCCCCAGCGGTTCGGGGACGGCCACCTCCCCGCCGTTGACGAGGATGGCGGCGGGAGCGGCCAAACCGCTGATGGTACGGAGGGCCTCCACGTGGTCGAGGGCGCTCATGCCGAGGGTCTCGCCGTCCTGGGTGATCAGGTTGCAGACGTAGAGCACCTGGCCGGGCGACTCGTTGATGGCCTCGGTGAGGCCGGGCACGATCAGCGCCGAGAGGACCGAGGTGTAGAGGCTGCCTGGGCCGATGACGATCTGGTCGGCGGCCGTGATGGCCGCCAGGGCGGCCGGGTTGGCCGGCTCGTCGTCCGGCACCAGCGAGAGGGAGCTCACCCGCCCCCGGGCCTTGGTGATGGTCTCCTGGCCCTCCACCATCCGGCCATCGATGACCGCCTGGAGGTGCAGGGAGCGGCGGGCCACCGGGATGACCTTGCCCAGCGAGCGGAGGTAGCCCCCGGCCGCCCGCAGGGCCGACTCGAAGTCGCCCAGGATCTCGGTGAGAGCCGCCAGGAGGAGGTTGCCCAGCGAGTGGCCGGCCACGTCGCCCTCCTCGAAGCGGTAAGCGAAGAGCTCCCGCCACACGGTGGGCTCGGGGCTGAGGGCCAGCAGGCAGCGGCGCAGGTCGCCGGGGGGAGGGATCTCCAGCACCGAGGTGAGGCGGCCGGAGGAGCCCCCATCGTCGGCCACGGTGACCACGGCCGAGATCTCTCCGGCGTATTGCTGGACGGCCTCGAGGAGCTGGGCCAGCCCGTGGCCCCCCCCGACGGCCACCACCCTCGGCCCACTCCAGCCCAGGTCGGTCGGGCTGAGCTGCGGCTCCACCTCGGTGGTCACCACCGTCATCGACCGGCGTCCCGGTGCCTGACGGTGGCCGAGATCCCCTGTTTCTCCAGCCAACGGCCCAGCTCCTCGGCCAGGACCACCGAGCGGTGCCGGCCACCGGTGCAACCGATCCCGATGGACAGGTAGGCCTTCCCCTCGGCCTCGAAGCGGGGAATCAGGAAGTCCAGCAGCTCCTCCACCTTGCCCAGGAAGGCCCGGGAATCCTCGTTGGACAAGACGTAGTCCCGCACCTCGGGATCCCGACCGCTGAGGGGCCGCAGGTCGTCCTGCCAGTGGGGATTGGGAAGGAACCGGCAGTCGAGCAGCAGGTCGACGTCCCGCGGGGTGCCGTGCTTGAAGCCGAAGGAGCTCACCGCCACCCGCATCGGCCGGGGGGTGCGGTCCTCGGGGAACGCCTCGAGGAGCACGTCCCGCAGCTCGTGCACGTTGAGCTCGCTGGTGTCCACCACCACGTCGGCCTCCCCCCGCAGCATCTCGAGCAGCTTCCGTTCGGTGGCAATCGAGTCGGCCAGGGTCCCCTCCTGCATCGGGTGGGGGCGGCGGTTCTCCTCGTAGCGGCGTACCAGCGTCTGGTCGTCGGCGTCCAAGAAGACCAGCGTGGTCGCCACCCCTTGCCCATCCAGGCCCAGCATGGCCCGCTCCAGGTCGGTCTCGAACGAGGAGCCGCCCCGGGCATCCACCACCACCGCCAGGCGGCTGCGGGAGCGGTCGGCCACATCGGAGAGATCCACCACCTGCCCGATGAGCCCGGCCGGCAGGTTGTCCACCACGAAGTACCCGACGTCCTCCAGCACGTCGGCGGCGGCCGACTTCCCGGCCCCGGACATGCCGGTCAGGATGACCACGTGCGGACGACTGGTCACTCTTCCCTCCCCCC
>JBOGFC010000135.1:0-2204 GCA_050742155.1 Acidimicrobiia bacterium | reverse complement strand
AGGCCCGGCGCTGGACGGGGGTAGGGAGGGCGAGCTTCTCGACGGTGGCCCCTCCGGCAAAGCCGATCTCGTCGCGGGTCAAGGTGGCCAGGTGATCGAGGAGGCTTCCGAAGCTGTGTGCCGGCTCCCCGTCGCAGGTCTGCCGGCGAGAGGCCTTCTGAGCGGCGGCATCAGAACGCTGGGCCTTGCCGAGTGCTCGTCGGTGAAGGTGAGCGGAGCCCACGCCCGCCGCAGATGCCAGACCACATACTCAGCCAGCATGCACAGAAAGGCATGCGCCCGCACCCCTTCCTCCCGGCGGTGGTAGGGGGCTGCCGGCCACGACGGAACCTTGCGGGTGGCGGCACGCGGCCGCTGCTCAGGTCTCCAGGGACCCCTCGATGAGCACCTCTCCGGTGGGGACCAAAGAGCCGGTGGCCGGCTCGATGGTGATCCCCAGCGCCTGCGCCGAGGCCAGGTCCCCCACCACCAGCTCGGTCGCCCGGCCGTCCGCACCCGGCCGGAACAAGCCGGCCGGCTGCGGTCCCTCCTGGTCGATGAGCCACAGCGCATAGGCACGATCCTCCGGGACCGGCCGGAGTCCCTCGGCCACCAGCACGCCGCGTCCCTCGCCGGGGGAGTAGACGAAGTGGGCCAGGGTCCCTTCCGGAGTCTCCAGGGCCACCCGACGCCCGTCGGGAGCCGCCAAGATGGCCACCACCTCGGCGGTGAGCGTCTCCAGGCGATCGAGGCGCTGGTTGAGCTCCCCGACCAGCAAGGCCAGCCCGATGGTCAGGAGGGCCAGCACCGCCGCCACCGGGACCAGCACCCGCCCTAGCCAGCGGGGAGGCGGGGCCGGGGCCCGGCCGACCAGTGGAGCCTCTTGCCGGGTGACGTCGATCTCGGCCAGGACCCGTTCCCGCAGGCCCGGCGGTGGCGGCTCGTAGGCCGCCGCTCCCAATCGAGCGGCAGTGGCCTGCAGCTCCCGGACCTCCTCGCGGCAGGCCTCGCAGGCGGCCAGGTGCTCCATGAAGAACCGGCGCTCCTCAGAGGGCAGGGCGTGAAGCGCATAGGCGCCGGCCAGGGTGTGGATGTCGGCCGTCATGCCGTCACCCCCAGGGTATCTCGCAGGCGGATGAGGGCGTCCCTCAGGCGGGTCTTGACCGTGCCGAGAGGGGCGTCGAGCAGCTCGGCCACCTCCCGGTAGGTGTGCCCCCCGTAGAAGGCCAGCACCACCGCTTCTCGCTGCACGTCGGTGAGCTCGTCCAGAGCCCGCCGGACCTGTTCCTGGTCCAGACGAGTCTCTACCGCCTCCGCCACCTGGTCGTAGGGACGGGAGCGCTCTCCGGGGGCGATGCGGCGCTCGCGCTGGCGGGCGGACTGCTCGCTGCGCACCCGGTCGACCGCCCGGCGGTGGGCCAGGGTCATGATCCAGCTCGCGGCTCGCCCGCGGGCCGGATCGAAGCGGGGAGCGGTGCGCCATACATCCACCAGGACCTCCTGGGCGACCTCCTCGGATTGGGCGGGATCACGCAGGACACGACGGATCAGGCCGTAGACCTGTCCCGCCACCCGGTCGTAGAGGGTGGCAAAGGCGATCTGGTCGCCCCGCGCCACCTGGAGGAGCAACTCGTCCAGGTCGGCTTGGACTCTCTGCTGGCGGGCCCCCTCCAAGGAGGGGCTCACCCGTCTCATCGGTTGCAGCTCCCGGGCCGACGTTCTAGACCGTAGCTGGTCTGCGGGCTTGGGACATGGTCACGAACAGCACCCCCGCCGTGGCCAGGTGGAGCAGATTGTCGCCTGCGTTGAGGGCCAGGATGTTGAGCGGGCTGTTGATGATGAAGAACCCCAGCACTCCCACCAGGGCCAGCACCACGGCCACTGCTCCGGTGACGGCCCGAAGCGCCGTCCCGCTGGCCGCCGCGGCGGCCACCAGCGCCACGCCGATGGCGAGGTGGATCAGGTTGTGGAGCGGGTTGACCTGGAAGAAGAGCAGGTTGGGCCCCTCGGTGGCGGTGAACCCGGAGAAACCGGTGAGAGCGAAGCCCACCAGCCCCACCAGGGCGTACACCACTCCGAAGACGTAGGCGATGGTCTTGGCGATATTGGCCATGATCGGGCGCTCCTTCGCTCGGCAGTCATCTGCTATTCGGTGCCGATGGGTGGGATGGATGGGTGGGCGCCGGCAGCAAGGACGAAGAGAGGCGCCCCGGCCGAAGCCGGGG
>JBOGFC010000134.1:0-15271 GCA_050742155.1 Acidimicrobiia bacterium | reverse complement strand
GCGAGGGCCAGGATCGGTCGTCCGATCTCGGGGGCGTCGGAGGAGGCCCAGGCGATCGGGGGCGCGCCGTCGGTCTCGGCCTCCAGCACCGCCAGGTCCCCATCCAGATCGAACCCCAGCACCTCGGCCGGGACGCTCCGGCCCCCGTCGAAGGTGAGGGTGACCTGATCACCCCGCAGGTTGTGGGCATTGGTCAGCACCCGGTCCTCGGCCACCACGAGGCCCGATCCGGTTCCCCAGCGGTTACCGATCCCCACTACCCCGGGCCCGACCTCCCGGGCCACGGTACGGATCAGCTCCTGCAGCTCCTCGAGCATTGGCCCTCCTTCCAGCTAACTTGCAACTTGCAACTCACTATAGCGGACCGTGGAGGTCTTAGCATGCAGGTCATGTCTTCACCTTTGGAAGAAGCAGTCGAGCGGGTCGGAGATCGCTGGACCCTGCTGATCGTCGATGCGTTGCTAGCCGGGCCGCGCCGCTTCACCGACCTGGAGGGGGACATCTCCGGCATCGCTCCCAACATCCTGTCGCAGCGCCTCAAGCGCCTGGAGCACGACGCGCTGGTGGTGGCCCGGCCGTACTCCCGGAGGCCGCTCCGGATGATCTACGAGCTCACCGCCCCCGGTCGGGAGCTGGCCGGAACCCTGCGTTTGCTGGCCCACTGGGGAGCGGGTCACTCCGAGGAGGCCGGCGCCCCGCGGCACGTCGCCTGCGGCACCCCGATGGAGGCCCGCTGGTATTGCCCGACCTGCGCCCACCCGGTGCACGAAGACCACGGCGAGTCCGACCTCCGTTTCGTCTGAGTTGCAGGACCTCGAGTTCCGGAGGAGCACTAGTTCTCCCGGGCCGAGCCGGAATGCTCCGAAAGTCCCGCAGGAGGGGCCGATGACTGGACGGCGAGCAAGGGAGGCATCATGCGACTTTGGAGACCGAGGAGCCGAGCCCAGCACGAGCACCAGTATCGGCAGCATCCCGTGGGCGCCGGGCTGACGCGGCGCCACTGCCACTGTGGTCAGGTCAAGATCGGTCGGGACAGCTGGCCGCGCATCCGCTGGGCGGCCCGCAGCGAGCACCCCGGGATCTTCGTCCCGCTCCGGCCCACCATGTTCCTCCCGGCGCCCCTCTGGGTCAGGGAGCCCCAGCCGGCCCGGCCCCGCTTTGGGGAGCGGAGAGTCGGCTGACCAGGGTAAGGACCAGGGTCAGGCCGCCAGTCCGATCAAGACCCATCCCATCACAGTCCCCGCCACGTAGTCGGAATACGGCACTAGGTCTCCACCTTGGGCTACTAATAGCCAAGAGGCCCCCTCCCGGCTCGCACCGCCACCGCCAGGGCGGCCACAGCCGGAGCCAGGAACAGGAGGGATAGCGCCGCCGCCACCTGGGGGTCGGTCGGCACGAAGGGCAGCAGAACCAGGGGGAGCATGGGGAGACCACCTCCCACCGCCAGGCTGGTCCCGTACTGGCTCCAGGAAACCAGGAAGCCGATCAGGACGGCCACAGCCAGGGCTGGACGAACCGCCGGGACGGTCACCAGGAGGAGCCGCCGGAGCCATCCGGCTCCGAGGCTCCGAGCCGCCTCCTCGAGATCCTGGACCTCAACGCCGAAGGCGGGGGCCAGCAGCAGGACCACGTAGGGCAGGACGTACACCAAATGAGCGAAGACCAGCCCCGAGAGGCGATCCGCCAGCCCCAGGCGAAGGAACCACTCCGCCAGCCCGGTACCCGTGGCGTAGCCGGGCACCAACAGCGGCATGGCCAGCAGCATGGAAGCCAGGATCGGACGCCTCACCTGGCGGCTCCCCAACGCCCGGGCGGCCGGCCATCCGAGGAGCAACGCGAGCAGGGTGGCGGCCAGCGCCACCACCAGTGAGTTGACCAGCCCGGCCCCGGCGCGGGTGGACGCCGACGAGGCCACCCGGAAGCCGCGCAGGCCGACCTCTTGAGGCCACAGCGCCGGCGCCCGCCAGACGTCGGCCACGGACCAAACCGCCAGGATGGAAAGCGGCACCACCACGGATGCCGCCAGCACCCACCCGGCGGCACCCCGCTCACGCATCGCCCCCCCAGGCACGAGGCAGGGCGGCTAGGGCGGCGAGCAGCGCCGCCAACGCCGTGAAGAGCAGGACGGCCGCCGCCCGGGCCAGGCCGGCCGGATCGGCGCTCTTGGCGGTCTCCAGGGCGAACACGGCCAGCGTGGGGGGATGGGTGGGGCCCACCACCAGCGGTACCTCGAAGGATCCGAACGCGAAGGCCGCCACGATCAAGGACCCGGCCACCAGCGGGGCACGGATGGCCGGCCACACCACCCAGCGGAACCGCTGCCAGGGACCGGCCCCCAACACGGCGGCCGCCTCCTCCCGTTCCGCCACCGCCTCTCTCCAGGACGCCAGCACAACCAGGACCAGGAAGGGGACCTCCTTGTAGAGGTAGACCAGTACTACCCCCAATCCGGCCCGGTCGCGGACCACCTGGAGGGGGAGGCCGCCCAGCAGCCGATCGGCGATCCCTCCCGGCCCCAGCCAGAGGACCGCCACCGCCGCCACCACGAGGTGCGGTACCAGGACCGGAAAGGCGAAGAGGCCTCGCACCAAGGCGCCACGGGTTCGCAGCATCGCTCCGACCGCCGCCGCCAGGCCCGCAGAGAGGAGCGTGGCCAGCACGGCCACCCGGGCCGAGAACACGAATGAGTCGACGAGGCCGGGGCTCCGGAGAAGCCACCACCAGGCCTCCGGGCCCAGCTCTCCGAGTGGGTCGGACCGCAGACTCGACCGCACCGCTCCCAGTAGGGCGCCCCCGAAGAGCAATCCGACGGCCGCCAGAGCCGGTGTCATCGAGGCAGCCGTCCGCCCCCTCAAGGAGTCGCCTCCGCGTCGAGCGGGGCAGCCGGCTCGGGAAACCGCCAGATGCGGTCCCTGGGGAGGACTACTCCCACCTCGGTTCCCGGCACCGGTGCCGACCCGTCGACCACGTGCGCCTCCAGCCTCAAGTCTCGCCCCCGCAGGGCCACGCGGGTGTGGGTCCCCGCGTATCTCGCCTCCTCGACCCGGAGTCGCAGCGCGGCCCCTTGCTCGAACCGCACCAGTTCCGGGCGGATGGTGAAGGTTCCCGACCCGTCCGGACCGGGCACCTCCACCCACTTCCCCGCCAGCCGAAGCCGCCCGCTCCGCACCGAGCCCCCGAAGACGTTCCGGCTCCCAAAGAAGCGAGCCACGGCCGGGGAGGCGGGACGCTCGAAGAGCTCCTCGGGAGGATCGTGCTGCACGATCCTCCCCTCCAGCATCACGGCGATCCGGTCTCCGAGCTCGGCCGCCTCCTCCCGGTCGTGGGTCACGTAGAGGGTGGTGATGCCTCTTCGCCGCGGCAGGCTGGCCATCAGCCTGCGGAGCTCGCCTCGGCGATGGGGATCCACCGCCGACAGCGGCTCGTCGAGTAAGAGCAGCTCCGGGCTGACCGCCAGGGCCCGGGCCAGCGCCACCCGCTGCTGCTCGCCTCCCGAGAGCCCCCGTGGAGAGCGCCCGGCGAAGTCCTCCAAACCCACCTGTTCCAGGAGCTCCATCGCTTCGGTCCGGCGCCTCCTCCGGTCCACCCCCGCCGCCTGGAGCCCGAAGGCCACGTTGTCGAGCACGCTCAGGTTGGGGAACAGGCGGGGCTGCTGGAACATGAGGGCGACGCCCCGCCGATGTGCGGGAATGCCCCCCACGTCCCGGCCGACCACCTCGATCGTCCCCAAGACCTCCCGCTCCAACCCGGCGACGGCCCGCAGCAAGGTGGTCTTGCCGGCCCCGGAGGGGCCGGCCACCACGGTGAGTGTGGCTGCCGGGACCTCCAGGATGACCCCCCGAACCACCTCACGGCCGTCCCGAGAGACCCGTACCCCCTGGCAGCGCAGGCCGCCTATGGCAGAACCTCCCCCCTCCAGCGTTCTTCGATCGCGATCACCCGGTTGGGGGCCATCTCGGAGAGCAGCGGCCCGAGGTCCTCGAGGAGATGGGGACTGCCGACAGGGATCTCGAAGAGGCGCCGCTGGGCGGGAGACAGGCGGGACCGGTCGAGCACGGTGGGGAGCCCCAGCAAGGCGGGGTCCGCCTTGGCGGCCTGCAAGCCGGGATCCAGCAGCAGGTTGGCCACCACCAGGGCACCGGCGGCGTGAGCCGCCCCGGCCGGGATCGCCACGTAGCTGACGTTCTGCAACGTACCCGTGGAGAAGACGAACGGGCGGGCAGACTCCGGGAACACGCCCCGCCCCACCTCCGTCAGGACGAAGCTCGGGTCGTAGCTGATAGCGAAGTCCACCTGCCCGTCCCCGAACAGCCGGTTCAGCTCCGCCTCCGAGCCCGGGACAAGGCCCCGCTGCCACTGGAGGGGCTTCAGCTCTTCGAGCAGTGCGAAGGCCCGCTCCTCACCAAGGGTTTGGACCGCCAGCCGGACGAATGCCGATCCGGTGAAGTCGGGAGGGGCCGGGTAGGTCACCCGCCCGGGGTGGCGGCGGGCAAGAGCGAGCAGCTCTTCGAAGGAGCGAGGCGGCTCCGGGGTGCGGCGCCGGTCATGGGCGAACACGAGCGCGGCTCGGCTCCAGGGAGACTCCTGACCCTCCACCGGCACCCCGAAGTCGCGAGCGATGGTGGGATCCGCCCAATCCACGTAACGGGAATTGGGGAGCGCCTCGGACCAGCCCTCCAGCCAGAGACCCGCCTCCTTGCCGAGGGTGAAGTTCTCCCCGTTGATCCAGACGAGATCCACTCCTCCACCGGCTCCGCCCGCCCGTCGCTCGGCCAGCACCCGCTGCACGGCGTCGGCCGTGTCGGCAACCGGCACCCGCACCAGGTTGATGCCCAGCTCGGCGGCGGCAGGAGCGACCAGCTGGTCCACGTAGCGGTTCACCCGCTCGTCGCCGCCGAACATCCACCAGCGTACGGTCTGCCCGGCCGCCCCACGTTGCACCGACGCCCAGTCGGCCGCATCGGGGACCTCCGGCTGAGCACGGGCAGGCCCGCAGGCCGCCCAGACGAGGGCAAGGGCCCCTAGCAAAGCCGGTCCGCTTCCCCACCGCCTCACCGGTCAGCTCCCCCCGCCCGCTCCAGCTCCCTCAGAAGGAGCGTGACGGGCGGGCGATCGTCGGCTCGCTGGGGGCGCGAGTAGGCGATATCACCGTCGGGGCTCACCACGAAGTCCCCTCCCAGCTGCCGGGTGTCGCGTCCCGGCCGGCGCAGTCGCTCACTCCGGAGGAGCAAGCGGGAATACTGGAGCCAGACCTTGGGATCCAGATAGACGCGGGCGAATGAGGCCCTCCCCAGCCCCCAGTCCCGGTAGCCGACCCGCTCGAGGTCGACGAGAACCGGGTAGGGCACCTCCAGCCCCTGCAACATGGACGCCCGCACCCGGTCCGGAGGGTCGTGGACGACGAAGACCACTGATCCTCCGGCCCGGTCGACCCGGTCCCTCCATTCCACCACCTTCACGAGGTGTGCCCGGCAGATCATTCAGCCGGCATGCCGCAGAAACGAGACCAGGAGGGGCCGACCCCGCAAGTCCTCCAGCCGGAAGCAGGCGCCGTCGAGGGTCGGCAGCTCCAAGGGCGGCGCCCGATCTCCCACCGCCGGCGGCTCGGGTAGGCGCTCCACATATCAATCCTACGACCGACGCGCAGTTGAGGGCCCCAGCGCTCACGCCGCTCCGGTCCGGCCTCTCAATCAAGCCGCTCCCCGACCAGCGCCGGCGCCGAGAGGTCGATCTCCAGCACCACCACGACGTTCAGGGCCGAATCTCGATACCCGACGAGAAGGCCACATACCCGCGCAGCCAGCGGGCGAGGGGCCAGGCTTTCGGATAGCACCACGCGGCATCGGTCAGGAACAGATCGCCTGCCCGGACGTGGTAGTAGCTGGCCCGACCCTTCCAATAGCACCAGGAGTGCGTGTCGCTCTCGATCAGGTATCGGCGGTCGACGTCCTCAGATGGGAAGTACACGTTGCCTTCCACGACCCGGACCCGATCGCTTTCGGCCAGGACCGCATCTGCCAGGACGGCTCTTGTCATGGAACCCCTCCTCGTTCGTCTGCAACAGCCGGGACGATTCCCTCGCTCCTCCAGAACTGTCGCAAATCCGATCGTTCAGCTGACGGTGCCCGGTCAACTCGAGGCCCACGGCCGGCAGATCCCTCTCCGCAATGCGCAAGTGCTTCGGCCGACGACGCACCACCGAGGGACGAAGGGGCTACCCACCTGCGGAAGGCGTCCCGGTCCGCCCCGGTTGTTGGAATCATGGAGCCGCTCCGCGCCACCGCGGCCGTCCTGGCCCTCCTCCTGCTGGGAGTGGCCTGCTCAGGAGGTGAAGGTCCGCCCTCCCACACGGCCCAAGCGGTTCCCGGCTCTCCGGCGGGCGAGTCGCTCCCCGAGCTCGATCGCTCCCAGCACGTAGTCTCCCTCGAAGACGTTCACTTCGACACCTTCGACGGCGGGTCGGTCCCCCTCGCGGAGGCGGACCCCGAGCTGATCGAACGTCTGAGAGACGCCATCCCGCCCCTCGACTTCCCCGAGTACGGCGACGCGGAGGTCGGGGACTGGCTGGCGGGGGACGACCTGGTCCTCGGCTACGAGGGGGGCGAGCAGCCCTACGCCTACCCCATCAAGATCCTCAACTTCCACGAGATCGTCAACGACCGCATCGGGGGGGTGCCGGTCCTCGTCAGCTACTGCCCGCTCTGTCGGAGCGGGGTGGTCTACGACCGTCGGGTGGCCGACCACGTGCTCACCTTCGGGAACACCTCCGCCCTCTACGAGTCCGACCTGGTGATGTACGACCGGGAGACCAACAGCTACTGGTGGCAGGTGGCCGGCCTGGCCATCGTGGGGACCCTGGCCGGAGAACGCCTCACTCCCCTCCCCTCGGTGACCACCACTTGGGGGGAGTGGAGGGAGCTCCACCCTGACACCCTGGTGCTCACCCGGGACACCGGCTACGGCCGTCCCTACGACCGGGACCCCTTCGTCGGGTACGCGGACCTGGTCGACGCCGGGCGGTTTCCCTTCCCGGTCTCCGAGACCGCCGCCGACCCCCGCCTGGACCCGTCCGAGGTGGTCCTGGGGGTGGCCATAGGGGACGAGCACGTCGTCTTCCCCCTGGGCTTGTGGGGAGACGCCTCCGTCCAGGCCACCATCGGCGGGAGGCCCGTGGTGGTCTTCTCCCGGGCCGAGGGGCCCTCCGGGAACGCCTTCTCCCCTCTGGTGGAGGGCCGTCCCCTGACCTTCTCGTACCAGCACGGCGCTTTCGTCGATCGGGAGACCGGGACCCGCTGGAACCTGGCCGGCGAGGGGATCCAGGGACCGTTGGCGGGTCACCGGCTCGAGGCGCTCCCCTCTCGGACAAGCTTCTGGTTCGCCTACGTGGCCGCCTTCCCAGAGGTCGCGGTGCACCGGCCGTGAAGACTCCTGAGCTCGAGATGGTCGAGGCCGGGTCCGCCGGGGCCCCCATCCTGATATGGAATCAGCCCTGCGACTCCCGACCCGGGGCCCGGACGATCAGGAAAAGGGCGTCTTGGGGCGGTCTTGCAGCTCGCCGTCCACGAAGAGATCGGCCTTCTCGTTGTAGAACGAGACGTAGCCGATGATCTTCTGGCTCTCCGGAGTGGGGTGCTTGTACCACCACACGAAGTCCTCGAACACCTGGCCGTCGACCTCCAGCGAGTAGTAGTTGGCCGTCCCCTTGTAGGGGCAGTGGGTCAGATGGTCGGTCGGCGTGAGGAGGTCCATGCGGACGTCCGTCTTGGGCAGGTAGTAGCGGGTCGGCAGGCCCGTCTCGAACAGGAGACGGGGCTGGTGGGAGTCCGCCACCTTGACGCCGTTCACGACCACCTCGACGTGGCGAGAGCTCTGGAGGATGTCGACCCGTGTATACGGGTCACGGGGATGGACGTAGACCTCTTCCTCCTCCTCGAACCAGGCGTCCATGGCGTCCCAGTCGAGGCGGATGTGGCCCTGGACCTCTTCGATGGGGGACTCCCTGTACCAGCTCGCCGCCCCCGGAGCCTCCTTGCCGCCGGCCTTCACCGTGTACACCTCGGCCTCGCCCCGGCTCAAGGAGCGATGGGTCTCGCCGGTCGACACCAGCAGGTCGGTACGGACGTCGGCGGCCGGGAAGTAGTAGGTCGGGTAATAAGGCGTCTCCCATACGTAGAGCGGCCGGGCGGTGTCGGCGACCGCCTCTCCGCCCAGGTAGGTGCGGACCCGCTTGGCTCCTTCTTCGAGCCGAACTCGTCGTCGGGTGGTCATCCGGTTCCTTCCCATCGTTGATCCTCACCTCCGGCGAACCGTACCGTCACACTCTTCATTCCCCTCCTCCTCGCCCTGCCCCAGAGGGTCCCTCAGGGACTCCAGACTCGGCCCTCGGGCCAGAAGGTGGGGAAGTCCTTCGGGAAGGATGTAAAGCCGGGTAGGGGGTCGAGGCGTCGCCGGGGAGCACATCTCCCGATCTGGTATCGACCTCGGCCTCCCACTGGCCCGGGCCCTGGCCGAGGCACATGACGGTTCCCAGCGGGCTTTCTGCGGGCCAAACTCAGTCGTTGCGCCGACAATCATGCCGATTCGCTCTAAGAGGTTGGTACCAACCGAAAGAACTTCATGGGACAAACCACCCGATGGCGAAGCGACCCACACCACGCCAGGGTCAGGGAGCCCCGGCCGGCCAGGCCCGGCTTCGGAGAGCGCCGAGCCCGCTGACCCGGGCAGTCACCGCACCAGGCGAGAGACCCCGCGGATCACCCTCCCGCTCAATCCCGACAGCAGGCGTCGGCTGGAAGCGTGGGCGGCCAGCTCCAACACTCCCATCGAGTAGGTCGGATATGCGTGGATCGTGCTGGCCAACCGGTGGAGTCGGAGACCGTTGTCCATCGCCAGTGTCACCTCGGTGATGACCTCCCCGGCCCGGTCGGCGACCACGGTTGCGCCCAGCAGCCTGCCGAGCCTCCCGTGGACGAGCTTGATGAACCCACTCCGGTCGTTCTCACAGACCGCTCGATCTACTCGACCGAGCTCGAAGCGGTCCACGTGCACCCGGTTACCGTGGCGGGCGCGGGCTTCTTCTTCGGTCAGGCCGACCCGGGCCACCTCGGGATCGGTGAAGGTGGTCCGGGGGACCAGGCTCTGCGTGCCCCGGAGGCTGCGCCCGGGGAGCAGGGCGTTGCGTGCCGCCACGAATCCTTGCCAGGCGGCCAGGTGAGTGAACTGGGGCCCTCCCAGGCAATCACCCACCGCGTAGATGTGCCGGGCGGTGGTTCTCAGGGAGTCGTCCACGGCGATGCCATCGGCGGAGTGCTCCACTCCGGCGGCCGGCAGGTCGAGTGCCTCCAGGTCGGGAACCCGTCCGGTGGCCACCAGTAGCGCCTCCCCCCTGATCTCGGTTCCGGCCACCTCCACCACCAGCTCCTCTTCCTCACGACGCACCCTTTCCGCCAGGCCGGAGACGAACCGTATGCCCTCCCGCTCCAGGACCCTTTGCATGAGGGTCCGCACCTCAGGCTCCTCCTCCGCCAGGAGCTGCAGGTCGACCAGGGTGACCTGCGCCCCGAGGCGCTGGTATGCCTGTGCGAGCTCGGCTCCGGTCGGCCCCGCGCCCAGCACGATGAGGCGATCCCACAGGAGCTCGTTTTCGAAGATGGTCTGATGGGTGAGGAAGGGAACCTGTTCCAATCCGGGGATGTGGGGGATGGCCGGCTTGGCGCCGGTGGCGATGATGAAGTGCCGACCCGGGACCTTCTGCCCGTCGACGAGGAGCGTATGCGGGTCGAGGAATCGGCCCGGTCCCTGGATCAGCTCGATGCCTTCTCCGGTGAGCTCCGCGGGAGACTCCCGGCGGTAAACTTGTTCGACGGCTCCTTGGATGAACTGCCGGACCTGGGCCATGTCGACCGACGGGGCCGAGGCGCTCACCCCGTAGGTGCCGGAGGAGTGCACCTCATGGGCGGCCCGGGCCGCCCGCCGCAAGGCCTTGGATGGGACACAGCCGGTCCATGTGCAATCCCCGCCCACCCGTCCCCGTTCAACCAGCGACACCCGCGCTCCCAGGCGAGCGGCGAAGATGGCCGCCGTCAGGCCCCCCGAGCCGGCCCCGATCACCACCAGGTCGTATTGCCCCCTCACGGCTCGACCGCGCCTCGATGCCGGGCGACCCGCTCGAAGAGATCGGGGAAAGCAGGGTCGATCTGGTAGGGGTAGCCGTCCCAGTACCCGTCCAGGTCGGGATCGAAGCGCCGGGGGGGCGCCATCCGCCCGTCGAGGGCCTGCGCCTTCATACGGTCCTGGAGCTCGCCGGCCTCGAGGTCTTCAGCTATCACGGGCGGTAGCACTTGCATGCTCATCCGGCACCCGTAGCGAAGGCGGGCCGTATACGGGTACTCCCACACCCGGTGGCTCCCCGTCAGCACCACCGGCAGGACCGGCAATCCCAGACTCCGGGCCAGCCGCAGTGCGCCCGGCTGCAAAGCGACCTCGATGCCGAGGATCGATCCCTGGGCGAACACAACCAGGCTCTCCCCGGCCGCCGAAACCTCTCGCCCTCGCCTGAGCATCTCCCGGTAACCGCGACGGGAATCGGGAGTGGAGATAATCACCTGATTGCTGTCGCGGAGGTAGCCTCCGAGCAGGGGCCATTCGAAGAGCTCATCGCGGGCCACGAAGACCAGGTCGAGGGGGAGGTGAAGGAGCGCCAGGGCGTCGGCGAAACCTTCGTGGAGGGATACCACGACGTAGCTGGCCTTCCGATCGACGTGCTGGAGGCCTTCGATTTCGAGGCCGATCCTGAGGAAGCGCACCACCCGGCGTGCCCACCACCGCTCCAGCCGGTGGACGAGCCGCCTGGCTCCCTTCCTCTTGGGGAGCGCCTCACCCCCTTTCCTCTGGGGGGGTCCGGCAGCGATGGAGGCTGTGTCGCCTTCGGTCGGCTCGAGGCTGCCATGAGCCCCCAGACCCCCTAGGCGGGCGGTGGCTCGCATGAGCCAGCCCGTCCCAACCAGGAGCCAGGCCGCTCCCCAGAGCGAGCGAAGCCACAACCTGCGGGTGGTCACGCCGATGCGGCCGCCGGGGAGCAGGTAGAGAGGGGCCGCCGGTAGCGTGCGGTCGTGGCTCCTGTAGAGCGTGCCGTGCTGCGGGCCCTTCCCTGGCTGGGGGCGGGGCTGCTGGCCTCGCTTGTGCTGCTCTCCGCTTCCCGGAGCGATGCCTTCCTGCTGTTGGCGACCGTCCATCTCTCAGCCCTCGTGGTCTTCGGACTGGCGATGGCTTTCGATCTGGCCCCGCTGGCAGACGAGGAGGGATGGTTCGAGGGTTCTCCATGGCCCGCCATCGGGAAGAGAGTGGCGGCCGGCGCCTCGGTCGTGGCGCTGGTCACCGGGGTGGTGGCGCTGGTCACGCTGGCCTCCTCGGCAGCACTCCGCCTGGCCCCCTCTCTGCAGTTTCTGCAGCTCCTCTCCTCGCTCGACATCGCCTGGGCGGGGGCAGCGCTCATCGTCGGACTGCGCCGGATGCTCGGCCGGCCGGCGGCGCTGCTGGGAGGTACCGTGCTGGGAGTGGTGTGCGTATGGGCGATCTGGCGCTACCTGGCGGTGGTGGGCTTCGCGCCGCAGGGAGGCTGGGTCGTCTCCGGGCCGGCCCTGTGGCGCTACGTCCTTCCCTACGACATCGGCGCGGCGCTGGTGGCGGCGGCCGTGCTGGTGGCCGGCGCCCGCCACCCGGCCCGAACGCCCGTGCGGGGCCCCTAGTCGGATCAATGCAGCGCTCGTAAGCCCATCAGCGCCAGAGCGAACAGGGTCACCCCGGACACGAAGATCACGAGGTCACGACGGCGCCGAATCAGCCAGAGGATCAGAGTCGCTCCGGTCCCGAAGGCCACCAGCTGGGCGACCACCCCGGCGTCGGTACGAGGGAGCAGGAGCTCCATCAGCGCTTCTGGGCTCCACATGTCAGGCAACCGGCCTTGCAGCGAGCTTGTTCCGTTTGTCTATCCGGTCAGTCCGATCAGCACCCAACCGACCACGGTCCCCGCCACGTAGACCACGTGGTGCCAGGCGTCGATCAGGTTCTCCTTGGAGCCCCACTTCCAGGAGGGAGGCGTGAGCCCGAGCAACGGCAACTGGATCTGCTCCCACAGCCACACGATCAAGAAGAAGGACACGGCGGTGGCGGCCAGGCTGAGCCCGGCCACATCGATGAGGAGCCAGAACACCACACCCCACCAGGTGCCGTAGAGCCAGTGGGTCCAGTTGCCCAGGATCTGCATCCCTCGCTCCTTGAGGTCCGGCTTCCAGACCGGACTGAGGACCTTGAGCGCCGCCCGGGCCGGCACGCTGCTGGCCGATCGCTCCCGCCACTGCATCTCGGTGGTGCTCGACATGGTCATGGCCACGGTCCCCAGCACGGCCGCCAGGATCGCTCTCAACAACACAGTTCCTTACCTCCTTGTCATCGTGCTCCTGACAACCATCGGGGAGCAGCCAACTCGGCGGGATTGTCGGAAACCCGACTGATGCACTCGGAGATGGGCGACTGGGCAGGAAGGACCGGCCCTCGGCCGGGGTTGATGTGGGAGAGATGGATACCGGATGACCATTGACGTGGCGGGCAACCAGCACCTGGCCTGGCTGGCCCGCAGCTTCGGCCGGGCCGACTACCTGCCCCTCACGACCGAGGACCTCCAGGCCATCCAGAGCGTGGCCCGCGTCGTGGAGCGGCACCCCGGAACTCACCTGTTCCACGAGGGCACCCCGGCCCTAGCCGCCTTCGTGATCCGCCAGGGGGAGGTGGAGTTGTCGAGGGGCAAGGGTCTGCGTCGCCACGTGGTGGCCCGGGTCGGCCCCGGCTCGGTGATCGGAGACGTCGCCATGTTCTGCGGAGAGCCGTACATCATGTCGGCCAAGGCCGTCGACCGGGTGGTGGCCTTCGAGCTCCAGCGCGACCAGCTGCTCCCCGAGCTGGCTCGCCATCCGGCTGTGTGTCTGCGGTGGCTGGTGGCGGCCCTCAACCAGCTCAAGGAGACCCAGCGCCACGTGGTGCACCTGATGCATAAGACAGTCAAGGGCCAGGTCGCCGCCTTGCTCCTCGAGGAGGCCGACGATCGTGGTGAGGTCCGTCTCTCCCAGGCCAGCCTGGCCGCCCTGCTCGGGGCCAGCCGGCAGTCGGTCAACGAGGCGATCGGGGAACTGCGGGCCCTAGGGGCGGTCAAGACAGGGTATCGGGTGGTGCGCTTGGCCGACCGGGCGATCCTCGAGGAGTTCGCGGCGCGATGAGGAATTGGCTCTTCCCGCTCGGCGCCCTGCTCGGATTGGTGCTCCTCGTGGCGACCTTGAGTGACGGCCGGGGTCCGATCACAGCTGAACCCGGCACGATCGCCGGCCCGGGAGAGATCTACGACCCCCGGTCACGGCCGGGGAGCCGCTGCCACGAGGATTCCGCCAGCTCCTACCCCGCGATGCGATCTTCCCCATCTACGAGCCGACGTTCGTGTCGGCCGATCGAGCGGATTGGGGCCCCGACGTGCTGGTGATTGGAGTAGCCGTGGACGAGCAGGCCAAGGCCTATCCGGTCAGCATCCTGAACGGACGGGAGATGGTCCTGGACCGGCTGGCAGGGGTACCCATCCTGGTCACCTGGTGACCACTCTGCGGCACGGCGATGGTCCATCGCCGGGAAATCGGTGGGGAAGAGGTGGTGTTTGGCAACCAGGGGGCCTTATGGGGCAACGCCATGACCTGGTGGGACCACGACTCGGGGAGCGTCTGGAGCCAACCCTTGGGAGAGGCCATCGCAGGCCCCCGAAAGGGCGACCGCCTGGAACTGCTTCCCGCCACCCTCACCTCGTGGGCGTCCTGGCAGGCCTCTCATCCGGGCACGCTGGCGCTCGACTCCCCGGCGGGTCGATCGGGCTTCGACCTGACCCGGATGGCGATCGTGGTCGAGCTGGCCGACGAGGCGGTGGCCTACCCGGTCGCGGAGCTCCGACGAGTGCGCGTGGCCAACGACCCCGTGGCCGGCCTCGAGATCGCAGTGGTGATCGATCCCAGCGGTGAGGATCGCTGGGCGGTCTTCTCCCGCCGGCTGGACGAACGGGTGGTGGATCTCCGTGTCGAGGAAGGCCGGCTGGTCGATGTCGCCACCGGGACCATGTGGGATCCCGTGCTCGGCTGGGCGCTCGAAGGTCCCCTCGAGGGGAAAGCGCTCGATCTCCTCCCCGGCTTCACCACCTTTCCGGAAGACTTCCCGACCTTCTGGCCGGAGGGGCGGGTGTGGCAAGGGGAGTGACCGCCATCGACTGGGATGCCGTGCCGGCCCTGACCGCCGGCCAGATGCGGGAGGTTGACCGGGTCATGATCGAGGAGGTGGGCATCGAGCTGCTCCAGATGATGGAGAACGCCGGGCGCGGCCTGGCCGAACTGGGCCTCCGGCGATTCCGTCCCCGCTCGGCGGTGGTGCTGGCCGGATCGGGGGGCAATGGGGGTGGCGGGCTGGCGGGAGCTCGGCACCTCGGCAATCGGGGCGTGGTGGTGCGAGTGGTGCTCGCCCAGCCGGCCGAGAAGATGAGCCCGGCCGCCCGGGCCCAGCTGGAGGTCCTCCGCCGGATGGGAGTCCCTATCGCCGAGGATCCCAGCCCGGCCGACTTGGTGATCGACGCGCTGATCGGCTACAGCCTGCGGGGAGACCCGCAGGGAAGAGCGGCGGAGCTCATCGAGTGGGCCAACGATCAGCAAGCCCCGGTGCTGGCCCTCGATACTCCGAGCGGTCTCGACGTCACCAGCGGGCACCCCGGTTCGCCCTGCGTCGAAGCCACCGTCACCCTCACCCTGGCTCTACCGAAGACTGGTCTCCGATCGGCGCCGGAGGTCGGCGAGCTCTACCTGGCGGACATCTCCGTGCCCTCCCTCGTCTACGGGCGGCTCGGCTTGGAGGTCCCCAGCCTCTTCGGCGCCGGACAGCTGGTCCAGGTCGTTCGGCCCAAGTAGGGCGGGCCCGAGGCCCGCGCCTACGACCGGCTCTACGTCCTCCTCCTTTCGCGTCGCGCTGGTGCCAACCTCACGGAGCAAGCGAATCGTCATGATTGTCGGCGAAACGTCCGAGTTCTCGCCCGCAGAAGGACCAGTAAATCTACGCCGGGAGAGTGAGCTGGAACGTGGCGCCTTCGCCGGGCGCGTAGACCAGGGAACCGCCGTGTGCCTCGGCCAAGGCCCGGGCCAGTGGAAGGCCCAGGCCGATGCCTGGGCGCGACATGGTGCGATCGTCCACCAATCGACCG
>JBOGFC010000133.1:0-10989 GCA_050742155.1 Acidimicrobiia bacterium | reverse complement strand
GATTGCAAGCCATGCTGGGGGCCGGGCTTCTCGAGGAGGTGGCCGGGTTGGCCGATCGGCTGGGGCCCACCGCCCGCCAGGCGGTCGGTTACAAGGAGCTGCTCCCGGTGGTGCGGGGCCGGGCCTCCCTGGAGGAGGGCATCGAGGCGGCCCGCCGGGCCTCGCTAGAGCTGGCCCGCCATCAGCGCAGCTATTTCCGCCGCGATCCCCGTGTCCGCTGGGTACGGTGGTCCGCCGACTCGGAGGAGCGCTCCCGCCTGGTTCGGGAGGCCGTCGAGGAGACCGCCGCGTGGAGTTCGTGAAGATGGAGGGCCTGGGCAACGACTTCGTGGTCTTGACGGGACCGCGGGAGGTGAGCGCCGAGCAAGCCGCCCGGTGGTGCCACCGCCGGCGCGGCGTCGGGGCCGACGGCGTGCTGGTGGTCACCCCGCTCCGGCCCGACCGGATACGAATGGAGTACTGGAACGCCGATGGCAGCGGAGCGGAGACGTGTGGGAATGGGCTCCGCTGTGTGGCCCGGCTGGCCGCCGACCGCGGCTGGGTAGGGTCCTCCTTCGTGGTGGAGACCGCCGCCGGGGACCGCCCGGTGACGGTCGGGGAGGATGGGTTGGTGCGAGCGCTGATGGGGACGCCCAGCTGGCCGGAGCGGCCGGCGGAAGAGGTGGCCGGGGTGATGGTGCACCCGGCCCGCATCGGCAACCCTCATGCGGTCGTGCTGGTGGATGACCCGGCGCAAGCTCCGCTGGCCGAGCTCGGCCCGGCGATCGCCGGGGACCCGCTGTTTCCCGATGGCGCCAACGTCGAGTTCCTGGCGGTTCGCTCTCCCCAGCTCCTCGAGCTGCGGGTATGGGAGCGGGGGGTAGGCGAGACCCCGGCCTGTGGGAGCGGGGCGGCCGTCGCGGCGGCGGTGGCCAGCCGTCTGGGGCAGGCCGACCGGCACCTGACCGTCCGCCTCCCCGGCGGAGAGCTCTACGTGGAGGTGGAAGAGGAGGGGGTCTGGATCACCGGGCCGGCCCGCTACGTGTTCGAGGGAAGGTGGGAGGCAGATGAGTGAGCGGGCGCTGCTGGTGGGAGTCACCACCGGCGGCGGTGAGGAGGCGAAGGTCTCACTGGCCGAGCTGGCCCGGCTGGCCGAGACGGCCGGGGCCGAGTGCACGGGGGCCCTGGTGCAGCGAAGGGAACGCTTCGAGCCGGCCACCCTGGTTGGGAAGGGCAAGGTGGCCGAGCTGGCGGCCGAGGCGGCCCTCGCCGACCTGGTCATCTTCGACAACGATCTCACCCCGGCTCAGGAGCGCAACCTCTCCAAGGCACTGAAGAGGCCCGTGCTCGACCGGACCGCCCTCATCCTCGACATCTTCGCCCAGCACGCTCGCAGCCGGGAGGGGAAGATCCAGGTGGAGCTGGCCCAGCTCGAGTACCGCTTGCCCCGGTTACGGGGCCGGGGGGTGGAGCTCTCCCGCCTGGGGGGCGGGATCGGCACCCGGGGCCCGGGCGAGACCCAGCTGGAGGTGGACCGCCGGCGCATCCAGACTCGCATCGCCAAGCTCCGCAAGGAGCTGGAGGACCTGGCCCGCACCCGGCGCGTGAAGCGCGGGCAGCGAGAGCGGCGGGGGCTTCCGCTGGTGGCGTTGGTGGGCTACACCAACGCGGGCAAGTCCAGCCTGCTCAACGCCCTCACCGATGCCGGGGCGCTGGTGGAGGACCAGCTCTTCTCCACCCTCGACCCCACCACCCGCCGCCTGGAGCTCCCCAACGGGCGCCTGGTGCTGGTCTCCGACACGGTGGGGTTCGTCCACAAGCTGCCCCACGAGCTGGTGGAGGCCTTCCACTCCACTCTCGAGGAGGCCACCGAGGCTGATCTGCTTCTGCACGTGGTGGACGTGGCGGCGACCCGGCCGGAAAGCCAGATCGCGGCCGTGCGGGAGGTTCTAGAGGAGATCGGGGCGCACCAGGTGCCCGAGCTGATGGTGGGTAACAAGGTGGACCGCGCCGCCGACACCGGGCTGGCTCGCTTCCGAGCGGCCCACTCCGAGGGGGTGGTGGTCTCCGCCCTCACGGGCCGGGGGCTGGCCGACCTGATCGCCGAGGTCGGTAACCGGCTCTCAGTTCTCGACCGCCAGGTGGAGCTGATGGTTCCCTTCTCGAACGGGGCGGTGGTGGCTCGCTTGCACGAGGTGGCCGAGGTGCTCGAGGAGGAGTACCGGGAGGAGGGCACCTGGATGCGGGTGCGACTGCCGGTTGCCGAGCTGGAGCGAACCGTCCAGTACCTCATCCCCTCCGCCCCGGCTCGGGCTGTGGAGGCTTGACGGCTAGAGGCGTCTGAGGACGGCTACCACCTTGCCGAGCACGGTCACCCCATCGGTGAAGCGCATCGGCGGGTAGGCCGGGTTCTCAGAGAGGAGCGCCACCTCGCCGGGGCGCCGGCGGAGCCGCTTCACGGTGGCTTCCTCATCGCCCACCAGGGCGGCTACCAACTCGCCGTCCACGGCGTCGGCCTGACGCCGCACCACCACGAAGTCGCCGTCGAAGATGCCGGCTGCCAGCATCGAGTCGCCTCGCACTTGCAGCATGAAGATCGGGCCGTTCCCGACCAGCTCGGCCGGCAGCGGGAAGACCTCCTCGATGTCCTCCTCGGCGAGGATGGGGGAGCCGGCGGCGATGCGGCCCACGAGGGGGACGTCTCGGGTGGGTGCCCGGGACAGCCCTTCGCTTGACGACCCTTGCGCCTCCACGACCTCGATGGCGCGGGGCTTGGCCGGATCGCGGCGGAGATGCCCCGATCGCACCAGGGCGGTGAGATGGCTGTGGACCGTGGAGGGCGAGCTCAGACCGACCGCCTCGCCGATCTCCCGCACCGACGGGGGGTACCCACGCCGGGCGACCGTCTGTCGGATCAGCTCGAGGATCTGCAGCTGGCGTTTGCTGAGTGGTTCCATCGCCGGCCAGCTTACCCCGCCCGGCGATGGGAAACAAACATATGTTCGATCTTGACAGCGAACGGGCGTTCGCTAGAGTAGGCATCGAACATACGTTCGTTTCTGTCATACCCGCCCGCTACCGTGGCGGTGTCGAGAGCGAGCCAGGAGGGAGCAAGTCGTGACGAACGCCGAAGCCCTGTCAAGGGTGGTGGTCCTCCTCACCGCCGCGGTCTTCTTCCTCCTGCTCGCTTCGGCAGTCCAGGCCGGGCCGGGCGAGCCGCCCGGCACGTATGTGGTGCGACCGGGGGACACCCTCTGGGGTGTGGGGTCACGCCTGTCCGGGCCTGAGGGTGATGTGCGTCGCCTGGTGCATGAGATCCGGCGGCTGAACGATCTGCAGGGGAGCGGCTTGTCTCCGGGGCAGGTCCTGTTGACTCCATGACGTCTGGGCCCGGCCCGGGTATCGGGTACCCTCCTGCTGCGATGCGATGCCCGTACTGTGGCCAGAACGACACCCGAGTGGTGGACAGCCGACCCGCCGACGAGGGGGAGAGCGTTCGCCGCAGGCGGGAGTGCGAGGGTTGCGGCAACCGCTTCACGACCTACGAGCGAGCCGAGCACTCGCTGCTGGTGCGCAAGCGGGACGGCCGGCGAGAGGCTTTTCAGATCGACAAGGTGCGAAGGGGCCTGGAGCGAGCCCTGGCCGGCCGCTCGGTGGGGTCCGGTCGGGTCGACGAGTTGGTCGGTCGGGTCCACGATCTGGCCCGGCGGAGCACCCCGGAGCTTCGCTCCGAGGAGATCGGCCAGGAGGTGCTGGCAGGCCTGCGGGAGCTCGACCACGTCGCCTACCTGCGCTTCGCCAGCGTGTACAAGGACTTTCAGGGCACCGGGGACTTCGAGCGGGAGGTGGCGGCCCTGGAAGAGGAGCGAGCCTGATCGACTAGGGGGGCGTTTCCCCCGAGCGGAGGATGGCTTCGGCTTCGCCGAGTAGGCCCTCGATCTGGTCGAACTGCTGCTGGGCCCACTGTTCCACGGAGCTGAGCGGCTCAGCGAGGTCGGCCCGCACCGAGGCCGCGGCCTGCTGCATCTCTTCCACCAGTCGGGTTGCCTCTTCCGCGTCCTCTCTGCGGAGCGCATCCAGGTAGGAGGCCTGCCAGGACTCGAGCCGCTCGGCCAAGTCCCCGAGCGCCTGGCGATGACCGGCGAGAACCGGTTCTTCCGGGAGCTGAGCGATGACATCCAACGTGTCTGCCAGGGTGACGGCCAGCTCCACCCCCAGGTCCCCGATCTGCTCGGACGAGGCGGAGAGAGGGAGCGGGGGCAACTGGAAGGTGCGCGCCACCAGCAGGCGATGGTCGAGCACGTTGCCCAGGAGTCCCTGGGTCACCCGGGCCGCCTCGGCCGCCTGTTGCAGGCGGTCCCGGGCCGGGACCAGGGTCTCGATGGGCCGACGGGAGGCCAGCGGCGGGGGATTGGGTAAGGGCTGGCTGGCCAACGTGGAGAGCTCCAGGGAACGGGTCCTCAGCCGGGCCAGTGGGACCGCCGCCTCGGCCAGGGCGGTCAGATCGCTTCCCGGGTCGGCCACCAGGGTGACCGCTTGTCGGGCGTCGGGCAGGATGTCCTCCAGGCGGCCGCTCGACTGGCGGTAGCGGGAGGCAACCTCGGCCGCCCGGTTCTGCGGGATGCCGGTGGCGGCCAGCAGCAGGGCCACCGCGCCGACGGCGAACAGCACCGCCGGCACGAGCACCGACCACCGGAAGGAGCGCCGGGACATGGCGGTCGGCGAGAAGCGCTCCGGCACCCATCCGCCGGCGGTCGCCTCGTCCTCGGAGGTTCCGGCGTCCCAGAGACGCTGAATGAGCCGTCCGGTGTCCACCTCGTCCTCGTCCTCCTGGGTGAGGTCCGCCAGCCTGGGAAGGTGCTCCCAAAGCTCACTCGGCCGGGGCCTGATGGCGATCCCGTTCTGAGGTGGAGAGATGTGACGCGGCGGCGCGGTGCGCACCGAGACGGCCGATGGCGGGTAGTGGACTTCCGGCTCGGCCAGGCCGAACAACTCGAGGACCGGCAGCCGCTCCAGAGGGGGACTTTCGGAAGGGGCGGGCCATGCGATCGTCGAGTCGTCGCTCTCCGCGATCTCCTCAGGCGGTTGGCTCTGGGAGGGAGGGGACGGCAATCGGTCGGCCGAGTCCCGCCCTACCCGACGGCCCTCTTCCAACACTTTTCTGACCTGCCGGTCGACTGTGGCGTCGAAGCGGCCGGCCAACGAGACCAGGTGGGGAGCCCAGGTGCCCATCCGCCGGTTCACGCCGCGGATGGCCCGGTCCCCCAGCAGCTCGATGCCATGCACGAGCTCCAGCATCACCCGCCCGGGTTGTACGCCTGGGAGTGCAGGGACGGGCGATGAGCGATGCGGACGGTGCCGTCCTGGACGGCTGCGACGGGGAAAGTCCTCGACCCGGTGGCCGGCGAGGCATCGCCTCCCTCGGACGGTTGCCTCGGCGGCGCAAACACGGCAAAAGGCTTGAGCCACAGAGTTCTCCCTATCGTCCTCCGCCCGATGGGAGCCCCTGTCAGAATGTGTCGCCGATGAAGATACCAGTTCGACGCCTGGATATGGGGTTACCTCTGCCGGTCCAGGCTCACCCGGGGGATGGGGGAGTGGACCTCTTCGCCCGAGAGGACGTGTCGCTGGCCCCTCGAGCGCGGACCTCGGTGCCGACCGGGATCGCGCTGGCCATCCCCCCAGGCTTCGCCGGGCTGGTCCTCCCACGGAGCGGACTGGCCGCCCGGCACGGGCTGGGAGTGGTGAACGGTCCCGGCTTGGTCGATTCCGGCTATCGGGGTGAGGTGAGGGTGCTACTGGTCAATCATGGCCAGGAGACAGTCCGGCTGGCGAGGGGCGAGCGGATCGCCCAGCTCTTGGTCGTGCCGGTGGCCGACCAAGAGCTGGTGGAGGTGGATGAGCTTCCGGACTCTCCCCGCGGCGAGGGGGGCTTCGGGTCCACCGGCCGCTGAGGTGGTCTCCGGCTAGGATGGCCGGCACGCGGACGTGGCTCAGTTGGTAGAGCATCACCTTGCCAAGGTGAGGGTCGCGGGTTCGAATCCCGTCGTCCGCTCCGGGATGTTTTCCCAACTCAGCGTCCCTTCTCAGGCCGCTGAGCGGTTGCTCCATGAGGCCTCGTCCCAACGCATCAGGATGGGGACGCGCCTCGTAGAATTGCATATGCCGGCGGCGTGGCCGAGTGGATAGGCAAGGGTCTGCAAAACCCTGTACTCCGGTTCAATTCCGGACGCCGCCTCGAGCGATTTCCTGCTACCGCCTGAGGGCCGAGAGGGGCATCTCGGAGAGCCGGTCGGCTCCCGAGCGGGCCAAACCTCGCATCAGCCGGTAGGTGGCGTAGCCGATCAGCGGCGGCAGCACCAAGAGGGCCACCTGAAAGAAGAGCGTCACCGCGTTCACGTCCAGTCCGAACCGCTTGGCGATGAGGTCGTTGGAGGCGGCCAGGTGGAGCACCACGTAGAAGGCCAGCGTGGTCATCCCCAGAGCGGTCCGCACCGGCCGGTCGCGGGGGCGGTCGAGGAGGTGGTGGACCGCGTGGTCCCCGGTGAAGCGGGCCTCCAGGAACGGCCAGGCATACAGGAAGAGGAAGGTCAGGCCCGGCAGCAGCACCGCCGGGTAGAAGGGGTTGGGGATCTCGTAGCCGAAGGCCCGAGTCTCCCAGGGCGGGAAGAGTCTGAGAGCGCCCTCCACCCAGCCCAGGTACCAGTCCGGCTGGGCCGGCGAGGTCACCTGTGACGGGTTGAAAGGACCGTAGAGCCATACCGGGTTGATCTGCGCCAAGCCACCCAGCGCCAACAACACCGCGAAGACCAGGAAAAACAGGCCCACCGACTTGGTGGCGTAGGTGGGCCACAGTCGGGACCCCACCACGTTTCGCTCAGTCCGTCCCCGCTCGGGGAATTGGGTGTGGGTCTGGTACCAGATCAGCGCCAGGTGCACGGCGATCAAGGCGCCGAGCGCCACCGGCACCAGCAGGATGTGGAGGGCGTAGAGCCGCCCGAGGATCTGCTCGGCCGGAAACTCCCCCCCGAAGATCAAAAACGCCAGCCAGGTGCCGACGATGGGCACGGAGAGGGCGATCGAGTAGGCGATACGCAGGCCGGTCCCGGAGAGGAGGTCGTCGGGGAGCGAGTAGCCGGAGAAGCCGTTGAAGATGGCCAGAACGAGCATGGTCACCCCGATGATCCAGTTGATCTCCCGCGGACGGCGGAACGCGCCGGTGAGGAAGATCCGGGAGAGGTGCACGATGATGGCGGCGATGAACACCAGCGCCGCCCAATGGTGGGTCTGGCGCATGACCAGCCCGGCTCGCACGTCGAAGGAGAGCTCCAGCACCGAGCGGTAGGCGTCGGAGACCTCCACTCCCTGCAAGGGTTGATAGGACCCCTCATAGATAGACCGGCTCGGGCTGGCCTCGAAGAAGAAGGTGAGGAAGGTCCCGGTGAGGACCAGCACCACGAAGCTGTAGAGGGCGATCTCGCCCAGCATGAACGACCAGTGGTCGGGAAACACCTTGTCCAGGGCGTGCTTGGTGAACGAGGAGGCGTCGAGTCGGTCGTCGAGCCAGCGGAGGAGACGCCTAAGCACCGGAGGGCCTGTTCCAGAAGCCCGGGCCGACCGGGGCCGAGAAGTCCCCACCGGCCGCCAGGAAGCCGTCGGGGGCCAACGAGACGGGGAGCTGGGGAAGCGGCCGGGTGGCCGGACCCTGGACGGGGGCGGCCGCCTGCAGAACGTCGAAGACCGACTGGTGACAGGGGCAGAAGAGCTCGTGAGAGGAAGGCTGGTAGAGGCCCACCGGACAGCCGGCGTGGGTGCACACCTTGGAGAAGGCCACCAGGCCGCCGGGCGCCCAGTCCTCGCGCCCGGGAATGCCCCGGTAGAGGTCCTGCTCCAGGCCGATGAGGAGGGCCTGGGCGTCGGCCGAGCCCTCGTGGCCTTCCGGATACACCGTGAGCACGCTTCCCAGCCCCACGTCCTCGGGGCGGACCGGCCGGCCCTCGAAGGTCACCATCCGCACCCCTCGCTTCCAGGCGGTCTCGAAAAGCGTCCGTCCGGGGCTGCCCCCCAACGAGCGGATCGGGAAGAGGGCGGCCAGCCCCAGGGCCGCCAGGGCCGCTCCCAGCAGCCGGAGCAGGAATCCCCGCCGGGCCATCAGGTCGGCCCCCGCCGCGAAGGTGTCCTCGGCCTCCTCCCGTTCCTCAGGAGTGGGCTCATAGAGGCCGCGCTCTTGCACTCCGTGACCCACCGGCATGAACTGCTTGGCCCAGAGGATGAGCGCTACCCCTAATCCTCCCAGCGCCACGCCCAGCAGGATCCCCTCCGCTTGCGGCTGGCCTCCCAAGACGTAGACCACCGTCAGGCCCAGCGAGGCCAGGGCGCTCAGGATCAACACCAGCGCGATCGCCCCAGCCGTTCCCCGCGATTCCCTCATTCCTCCCCTCCCCGAACTTGCGTGAGAAACTCCCCGCCGGCGGGGCGCAACTCACGCAAGAACACGGGTTGCTTCATCCCTCGCCCACCTTCGTCCCGATCCAACGGGAGACGACCAGCAGCACGCCTAGGCCGACGATCCAGCCCACCGCCCCCTCCGAGACGGGGCCGATCCGGCCGGCCGGCCAGCCGCCCCGATCTGGTGGTTCCTGCAAGAACTGGACGTAGCGGACGATGGCGTCCACGTCGGCGGCCGGCAGGTCGAAGCGGGGCATGGCTCCCTCGCCGGGACCGCAGGTGGGGCTGTCGTTGGGGCAGCCGGGGCCCACCAGCATGGCCTCCGCCACCTCGAGGGGGGTGGAGCGCAGCACGTCGGGGGCCACCTCCCCGGAGGTGAGCGCCCCCCCGATGCCGGTGGTGGAGTGGCAGGCGGCGCAGTTCTCCAGGTAGAGCTCGGCACCTCTCCCCAGGTCGGCCTCTTCCGGCCTGGGGTCCGGGATCGGGGGGCCGGTCCCTCCGAAGCCTTCCACGACCGCCACCAGGGCGGCGATCTGCTCCTCGGTGTAGAGGGGGTCGGTGTGACGGGAAGGCTGCTCGGGGAAGTCGAGGGGCATCCGCCCCGTGCGCAGCACGAAGTCGGTGTAGGCGCCTCCGTCCAGCGGGCCGTCCAGGTCCGGGCCTCGAGCGGTTCCCTCTCCCCGGGGGCCGTGGCACCAGGCGCAGTCCTGGGCATAGAGCACCTCCCCGGACGCCACCGCCGGGACCCCCTCCAGGGCGGGAGGGCGATAGGGCCCCGGCGTCCGCCCGCCCAGGTAGGCGCAGCCGGTCACCACCACCAGCGCGGCGGCAAGCAGCCCAGGCCTACCCATCGGCCGGCTCCGCTTCCAGCCGATGCAAGGCACGCACCAGCAGCACCCCGATCGTGGCCAGGTAGACGACCCACATCGGAATCCACATGATCGCCCCGGCCAGCTGCTGGTCCTCGAGCGGGGTGAGGCCCCAGGTGCCCGGAGCGTGGACCGGGTAGAGGACCGTCGAGGCGAACAGGATGATCGCCCCGAGCAGGCCGGTCTGCAGCGCGGTGGCGAAGACCAACAGGGCCCGCTCCAGGTGGCCCAGCCGCCCCGGCGCCTCCACCACCAGCCACCAGAAGAGGAGGGCCGTACCCAGGAACGAGCCGTGCTCGACGGCGTGCAGCAGCTCGTTTGCCAGCCCCAGCTCGTAGAGTCCCGGCAGGTGCCAGCTCCAGAGGGCCAGGGCTTGCAGCCCCCAAACGGCCGGCGGGCTGCCGAGCAGCCGGATGAGCCTGAGTCTTCTCCCCAGGGCCGCCAGGCGGTGCCGCAGCATGGCCGGCACCCCCATGAAGAGGGTCCGCCCGGCCAGGCCGTAGACCACCAGGGGAGCAGCCACCACCATGAGGAGCAGGTGCTGGACCATGTGGGCGGAGAAGAGCGCTCGAGCCGCTTCCTCCATCGGGAAGGCCAGTGCCCCGCCGATGGTCACCAGCCCGGTCACGAAGGCGAGCGTGCGGCGTCGGCGCTCTTTCCTGCCCGGCAGCCTCCCCAGCCCTCGGGCGTAGAGGATGGCCGCCAGGAGGAGCAGCGCCGCGGTCACCGGGCGCATCCCTCCACCAGCACCACCGGGGCGAAGCTGGCGACGATGACGATGGCAAAGAGGGCGGCGGTCATCACCCCGGCGGCCGCCATCCAGTCAGCCCGGCGACCCGGAGTGTCGTCGCCTCGGCGCCGGATGGCCCGCAGACAAGAGAGCGAGAGCAGGCCGGAGCCGACCGTGGCCGCCAGGAGCACCAGGTTGAGCAGGGCGATGAACCCGTTGAGGGAGAGTCCCAGGATGGTCCCGGGCTCCTGGGCGGCCGGGGCGCAGGAGACCACCTCGGACAGCCCCCAGTCGGCCAGCAGCTGGACCGTCCAGGCCAGCGGACCGGTGAGGAGCCCGGCCCACAGCACCGCCGAGCCCCGTCCCTCGGCCCGGGTGATCGCCTCGGCCGTCACAGGTGGGGAGAGACGTAGAGGGTGAGCAGGACGAACAGCCACACCACGTCCACGAAGTGCCAGTACATGGCGAAGAGCTGCACGGTCAGGTGCCGCTCGGCGTCGAAGGCCCCCAGCCAAGCCCGCGCCTGGGTCCACAGGCTGATCAGCAGCCCCGCCGCCACGTGCAGGCCGTGGAAGCCGGTCAGGGTGTAGAAGAGCGACCCATAGGCGTTGGTGGTGGGGCTGAACTCGGCCAGCTTCTCGGGGTACTCGAGGCCGAGCTGCATCCCCAGGAAGACCGCTCCCAGCAGGAACCCGGCCCCCAGCCCCCAGCGAAGCCGCAGTTGTCCCCCCTGCCGGATGCCCCGGTCGGCCAGATGCACCGGGATCGAGGAGGACCAGAGGATGGCGCTCATGACGAGGGGTAGCACCAGGTCGGGCCGGCCGATCCCGTCCGGGGGCCAGACCGGCCCGGAGCGGAAGCGCAGGAAGAAGTAGCTGAAGATCAGGGTGGCGAAGAGGGCGGCCTCGGTGAAGATCAGCCACACCATCCCCCACCAGGCGAAGGCGCGAGGTCCCGAAGCGT
>JBOGFC010000132.1:0-37806 GCA_050742155.1 Acidimicrobiia bacterium | reverse complement strand
ACCCGCCGCACCACCAGCGAGCCGGCGGCCGGCGGGGCGATGAGCAGGCCGAAGACCAGCAGCGTCCCCACCGTCTGCAGGGAGGCCACCACCGCCAGGGTGATCAGGGCCAACATGGCCAGGTGGGCCAGCCGGGGGCGCAGGCCGAGCAGCTCAGCCTTGTCCTCGTTGAAGGCCAGCACCAGGAAGGCCCGGTAGAGCACCAGCGAGGCCACCACCACCAACCCGGCCACCCAGGCGAGCGCCACGACGTGGGAGCGGCTCACCCCCAGCACGTCCCCGAACAGCACGTCGGCCAGATTGCCGGCGTAGGACTCCGTCCGGGAAAGGATGATCACCCCCAGGGCCAGCATCCCCACGAACAGGAGGCCGATCCCGGTGTCCTCGGTCAGGGAGCCGCGCGCTTTGCGGTGCACCAGGTTGATGCCGGCCACCATCACCGCCGCCGCCAGCACGGCTCCCAAGCCCGCATCGAAGCCCACCAGCACCGCCAGGGCCACGCCCGGCACCACCCCGTGGGCCAGCGCGTCCCCCATGAAGCTGAGTCCCCGCAGCACCACCCAGGTCCCCACCAGCGAGGTGATCACCACCGTGAGCAGCCCGGCCAGGAGAGCGCGCTGCATGAACCCGTAGGAGAACGGCTCGCACAGCGCTCCGGCTACCCAACCCTGGCACACCAGATCGGCCAGCCGGTCCATCAGCGAAGCGCCTCGGCGATCCGCTCGGCGTTGGTCAGCAGCAGCCCCAGATAGGTCTCCCCCCCCGAACCTGGCGGTCCCAGCGACTCGATGAACAGGGTCACCACCTCCACGTCGCCCGCCTCCTCGGCCACCGCCTCGGCCAGCGGGGTGGGCGCGTCGGCCTCCACGAAGATGGCCGGCACCCCGGTCTCCCGGATCACCCGAGCCAGCTCGGCCAGCTCGCCCGGGCTCGGCTCGGCCAGCGTGCTCGTCCCAGGGATGATGGTCCCCACCACCTCCAGGCGGTAGCGGTCGGCCAGGTACCCGAGGAAATGGTGGTTGGTGACCAGCAGCCGCCGCTCGGGCGGAACATCCGCCAAGAGCCACTCGACCTGCTGATGGGTAGCCAGCAGCTCCTCCCGGTAGGAGCCGGCTCGCTCGCCCTCCACCCCCGGGAGCCGCCCGGCGATCAGCTCCACCGCCTCGGCCACCCGCAGCGGGTCCAGCCAGACGTGCGGGTCGTGGCCGCCGCCGATCAGCAGCGGGTCGAGGGCCGGGCCCAGCTCCAGGACCTCTGCGTCGGTCCCCTCGAGCCGATCGACCAGGTTGCCTTCCAGCCCCAGGCCGTTGGCGATCACCAGGTCGGCCTCCTCGAGCAGGGCGGTCTGGCGGGCGGAGGGCTGGAACTCGTGAGGGTCGGTGCCGGCCGGCATCAGCACCTCCACCCGTGCTGCTGCACCCACGACGTTGACAGTGACGTCTCCCCAGACGCTGGTGGTGCTGATCACCAGCAGGTCGGGAGGCACCGAGGCCGGACGACCACTGCAGGCGGTGGCCAGGAAGACGATGACGATTGCAGCGAGCTGTCGGCTTCCCATTGCGCTTGACAAAATGAGAGTCAGTCTTATTCTTATTCGGGTGCAAGATATCATCCCGGCTCTCGTCCTGCAACCTGGTGAGATCGGCCGCCGCATCCATCAGCACCTGAAGAGCCTCGACATCCGCTTCACCCGGGGTCGCCGCTTGGTGGTGGCCGCCCTGCAACGATCCCCCGGGCCGCAATCGGCCGCCGACCTGCAGCAGAGATTGAAGGGTTCGGTGCCCCTCTCCTCTCTCTATCGGACCCTGGCGGTGCTCGACGAGGCCGGAGTGCTGGAGCGCCTTCACGGGCCCCAGGGCCTGGCCCGCTACGAGCTGGCCGAGTGGCTGACCGGCCACCACGACCACCTCGTGTGCGTGGAGTGTGGCAGCACCGAGGACATCGAGCTGGAAGCCGAGCTCGAAGAGACCATCGCCGGCTTCGCCCGGAAGGTGAGCGGGCCGGCCGACTTCGAGGTGGGTGGCCACAGCCTCCATCTGGAAGGGGTGTGCGCCCGGTGCCGCCGCTGACGCCCGCCGTCCAGGGAAGCCGGGTGACCCTGGCCTACGACGGCCGGGTAGCCCTGGAGGCATCCGACTTCGAGGTGCCCACCGGCCGGGTAACGGCGGTTATCGGCCCCAACGGGTCGGGCAAGTCGACCCTTCTCAACGCCATGGCCGGGCTACACGAGCCGGCCGCCGGACGCCTCGAGGTGCTCGGCCAGCCGCCCGGGCAGGTCCGCCGGTGGGTGGCCTACGTGCTGCAAGCCGGCCGGGTCAACCGTCAGATGCCGGTGACGGTGCGAGAAGTGGTGGCCATGGGCCGCTACGCCGGGCGAGGGCTGCTCGGCCGGCTGAGCCGGGCCGACCGCCGGGCCATCGACGCCGCCCTGGCGCGCCTGCAGATCGGGCACCTGGCCCCGCGGCGCCTCCACGAGCTGTCGGCCGGGCAGCGCCAGCGCGTCTTCGTGGCGCAAGGCCTCGCCCAGGACCGCCGGCTCTTCCTGCTCGACGAGCCGATCACCGGCCTCGATCTCGTCTCCCGGGACCACGTCCTGGCGGCGATCGACGAAGAACGGGAGGAGGGGCGCACCGTGGTGATGACCACCCACGACCTCAGCGAGGCCGGCTTCGCCGACCAGGTGATGGTTCTGGCGGGCCGGGTGGTGGCCGCCGGGACTCCGGAGGAGGTGCTGACGGCTCCCTACCTCAGCGAGGCCTACGGTGTACGAATGGTGGAGATCGGTGGACGGCTGGTGGTGGACGACCCCGCCCACGCTCCGGTGGGCGAGCGCCACCTTCACCGGGAGCGCCGAGGGGATCGCTGACTTACGGCTATGAGTGCTCTATACTCATATTTATGAGTAGACGGCTTCAGGTTCTCCTCGACGAACGAGAATGGCGGGAGATCCGCCGGACGGCCAAGCAGAACGGCATGACCGTCTCGGAATGGGTCCGGCAGGCGCTGCGGACAGCCCGCCGCCGGGAGCCCCTGGAGACCGGTGACCGCAAGCTGGACGTCATCAGGGCCGCCGCCGGGCACTCGTTTCCCACCGCGGACATCGATGAGATGCTGGCCCAGGTCGAAGCCGGTTACCTGGGCATGACTCCGCGGTGATCCTGGTCGACTCCAACATTCCCATGTACCTGGTTGGTGCGCCGCACACCAACAAAGCCCGGGCCCGACATCTCTTGGAAGGGGCCGTGGCCCGTCGGGACCGACTGGTGACGGATGTGGAGGCGCTGCAGGAGATCCTGCATCGGTACGTCGCCGTCGACCGGCTCGATGCCATCCAACCGGCCTTCGACGCGCTGCTCGGTGTGGTCGACGAGGTGTTCCCGGTGGAGCTCCCCGTCGTGGAGCGAGCCAAGCGCATCGTGCTGGGCGCCCTGGGGCTCACGGCCCGCGACGCCCTTCACGTGGCCATCATGGAGATCCACGGCGCCACCCAGATCATGAGCTTCGACACCAACTTCGACGTCTATCCGGGCATCGAGCGATTGTCCTGAGCTCAGCAGGCGCACCCGACCGGATACTCCTCCAGGTGTCCGGTGGGCGGCCCCAGGAAGTCGATGTTCCCCCGGCCGGCTCGATTCCCCCAGGCTGCCACCGGGATCAAGGTCTCCGGATCGATCGCCAGGGTCACGCCTTTCGACCCGGCGTAGAGGGTGCCGTCCGGGCCGACCGCCACCGGGTGCGCTCCCTCCCCCCGCGGAGCTGCTCGACTGTGGCGGTGGCCGCCACCTCGAATTCCCGCGTGTCCACCCGGGCGACCAGGTCGGAACCCGAGTCCACCGCATAGAGGATGGCGCTGTCCGGTGAGATGCCCAGGCCCACCTCCGACTCCTCGGTCTCGAAGGGTACCGGCAGGAAGATGCAGAACGACCAGTCCTCGGTGAGGCTGAGAGCGTGGACGAACGCCCAGTGAGCCTCCTCGCCGTGGGCGTGGATGGGGTCGCCGGTATCGCTGGTGTACAGCGCGTAGAGGAAGGAGCCGTCGGGGGTGATGGCCTGCGCTCGGGCTCGCCCGCGCATCTCCTGGGTCAACTCCAGCTGAGACAGTCCCGGCCGCCCTCGATTACGCCGCCGCGCGGTTGTCAACGAGCGCTAGGTTCCCATCGCCAAGCCGGCGTGAAGCTCTTGCTCGACCGCCAACCTCCCCCCGCGTGTGCCCGTTCTGTTATACTCCGTATGAAATGCGAGGAAGGCGATCGTCCCGAGTGCTTGCCGTCTCTGTGCCTCCGGACGACGCCGCGGACTTCGAACGGTTAGCGGAGGCGGAGGGCCGGAACAAGAGCGAGCTCTTCCGGGAGATGCTGCGGGTCTACCGGGTCTATCGTGAGACGCAGACCTTCGAGTCGCTCCAGCGGTACGGAGCCGCTCAGGCAAGGCGTCGAGGCATAAGGACGGAGAGGGACGTAGAGCGCCTGATCCAAGAGGCCCGGGGTTGAGGGTTGTCCTCGACACAAACATCCTGATCTCGGCCCTCATCTTCCCCGGCGGAGCCCCCGAAGCCGTCTACCGGCTGGCCCTCGAGGGGCGTATGGAACTCGTGACGTCCCGACCCTTGCTTGCCGAGCTCGGCCGCATCCTGACCGACAAGTTTGGTTGGGACCCGGGCCGAGCAGAGCAGGCCGTGGCGCAGGTGACCAGGCTGGGCGCTGTCGTCGAGCCGAGCGAGACGATCCGTGTGATAAAGGAGGATCCTGCGGACGACCGTGTGCTCGAAGCCGCCGCCGACGGGCGCGCCGAGATCATCGTCTCGGGTGATCGCCACCTGCTGCGCCTCGCATCCTGGCGAGGAATCAGTATCCGGAACGCTTCGGCCTTCCTCGGCGAGTTCGAGTAGCAGAACGTCACCGGGCGAGGTGGAGGTGAGGGGATTTGAACCCCTGATTTCTTCCGTGCGAGGGAAGATCGGGCGGTTTTGCCTACCTGCGAGAATTCGAGAAATCCCTTGTTCTATAAGGGATTTGGCCGTTTCTTGGCTTCCGTCAGATCGCATCGTTTTCGATTCTCTGACGGACACTTGACGGACACCCCGAACTCTCTCCTTCGCGGGAGTCCGGCGTGTCTCGACCTCTGGCAATCCAGAGGGCGGCCACAGAGCAGAGCCGGGGCGAAGCCCTTCAAGACGGTGTTACCCCGGATGCCCACTCCGGTCTAGAACTCACTCCCCCGGCCGCTGCGCTGCCTGCAAGCAACTGTCCCGAGCCGAACGTGAGGGCGGCGTCAGGCGGCCGATTCGTCGGCCGCCTCGAAGTGACGGGTGGCCACCTCGACGTCCCCGGACAGCATGGCGTTGAGCAGCTCATCGAGACGGCCGGCGACCTCCCAGGCGAGCCAGCGGTCACCGCAGGCCGGGCACTCCTCCATAGGCACCTCCAGCACGACGGCCACCTTGCCGTCCCGCTCGGCCACCTTGGCTCGGCGGACCGCTAGCCGCTCGCCCTGTTCGCAGCGTTCACAGACCATCAGCGCCTCCTACGGTAATCGTCGGACCATTGCTTCGGATCGGGTTCGTAGATGGTCACGATCCGTTCCTCCCCGCGCTGGTCGTCGACGACCACCACGACGTGGAGTGGTCGCTTCCATCCCCCGACCACCGGGGTGGGAGCAGAAGAAGGCCCCGGTGAACCGCTACCTCTCGACGGCTCGGCGATCCTTGAGGGAGTAGAAGCCGCACCGGCAGCCAGGCTCGGGAGGGCGATGGTCCCCCCCTTCCAGACACAGCGCCTCGTCGTCGGCGCGGTAGAGGATATCTGAGGCGTGGCTGCGGAAGCCGGCGTCGACGGCCACCTCCGGCCCGCCGGGGGTCGGGCGGGTGAACTCCACCACCAGGTAGGCTCGCTTGTAGCCGCGGAGCTCGGCGGGGTCCTTAAGCATCATGGGGCTCGTCGGTTCGGTCCCGCCGATCTGGCTGACCCGGCGAGGAGGCAAGCGAGTGCCTTCTCTGCTCCGCTGCCGCCCTCGCCGAATCTTCGCCGTTCACTGTTCGGTCGTGGGCCGGTGCACGCCGCCGGCGGCGGCGTTGACCGCCTCGGCGAGGGTGGGGTGGACGTGGAGGGCGTCCGCCACCTGATCCACGGTCAGCCCGGCGGTGACCGCCACCACCAGCTCGTGGATGAGGTTGCCGGCATCGGGGCCGCATATGGTGGCTCCGACGAGCAGCCGCTCGGGGGAGGCGACCAGCTTGACCAACCCGTCGGTCTCCCCCATCGCCCGGGCCCTGGCTACCCCTCGGAAGCGCTCCGTGCCCACCAGCGCCTCCCCGTCCCAGCGCTCCTGGGCCTCCCCCTCGGACACACCGACCGTTCCCACCTCGGGGTCAGTGAAGACGGCGTGGGGCACCAGCCGGGAGCGGTGGGAGATGTCCTCCCCCTGGAGGAGGTGGCGGGAGAGCAAGGCGGCGTCGTCCCGGGCGGAGTGGGTGAACATGGGCGGCCCCACGACGTCCCCAATGGCGTAGACCCCTTCCGCCGAGGTGCGGTAGTCCGGACCCACCCGGACGAAGCCCTCCTGGTCGATCTCCACCCCGGCCTTGGCGAGGCCCAGGTTCTCCGTGTTGGGGACCCGGCCGGCGGCGACCAGCAGGTGCGAGGCAGACAGCTCCTCCCCCGCCACCCCCACCCTGATGCGGTCCCCTTCCCGGCGCACCCACTCCGGCGGGCTCCCTAGCCGAACGCCGATCCCCTCGCGGGCGAAGACCTCCCCGATCACCTGGGAGACCTCGGGGTCCTCGGTCGGAAGGAGCCGTTCCGGCCGTTGGAGGACGGTCACCCGGGCCCCGAACCGCCGGTACATCTGAGCGAACTCGCAGCCCACGTAGCCACCCCCCACCACCACCAGGTGCTGGGGGAGCTCCCTGAGGTCCAGGGCGGAGGTGCTGTCGAGGTAGGGAACCTCCTCCAGCCCGGGGAGGTCGGGGATCCGGGGGCGGGCCCCGGTGTTCACCACCACCCGGCGGGCCCGGTAGAGGGTCCCGTCGGCCTCCACCTCCTGGGGGCCGAGGAAGAGGGCGGTTCTCTCGACCAGGGTGAGCGCCTCGGCCCGCTCCACCGCCCGGTAGGAGCCGTCGCGGATGGAGTCCACCACCCGGTCCTTGCGGTCCACCACCTCCCCCAGGTCTACCCGCACCTCCTCGCCGGCGTGGACCCCGAACTCGGCCGCCCGCCGCACGGTGTGGGCCACCTTGGCCGAGGCGATCATCGTCTTGGTGGGGATGCAGCCCCGGTTGAGGCAGGTCCCTCCCAGGCGGCCCCGCTCTACGAGCACGGTCCGCCCCTGGCGGGAGGCCCGGATGGACAGCGGCAGCCCGGCCATCCCGCCTCCGATCACCACCGTGTCCACGTCAGCGGTTGCCATGGTCTACCTTCTCCTCCGAGCGACCACGCCGGCCCAGGCTGGCGACCGCGGCTCCAGCCACCACCGCCCCCGCCCCCAGGGCCCACGCCACCGGCGCCTCACCCATGCTCCGGGCCAGCCAGAACGACGTATGGCTCACCACCCGCACCGGGGCCACCCAGAGCCCGGCCGTCTGGGGGGCCACCGCCAGGTTGAGGCTCCAGTAGTAGACGATGTAGGCGCCGGAGAGGACGAGTAGCCACCCCCCCAGGCGCCCAGGTGGCGCCCGGCCAGGCGCCCGTCACCCGCAGTGGGCGGGGGGAAACCCTCACCCCACACCCCCGGCCCGTCGACCGGCCGCCGGATTCCGGGGCTCGGGGACCCGGCAGCGTCTCCGCCTCCGGTACCAGGCCCAGGCCCCCAGGGCCGCGGCCGCCGGGACCAAGAACCATGGACTCACCAGCACGGCCGCCAGCCAGCCCACGCCCAGGGCGACAAGCAGGGTGGTGCCGCAACACAGCGCCACGGCCCCGGCCACCGCTAGCCAAGGCAGATCGCCTCCGTCGTTCCGACGTTGCGCCAATCGGGCTCCTCGCTGGGGGAGCCGTCATGGTAGCATTGGTATTACCCAATGACACGTCAAGTGCTCCAGGCAGAGCAGCTCTCCAGGCCGAGCGCAGATGCCGTCGGCCCGAGCGACGAGGAGCAGGCCAGGCGGCCCGACCTGGGAGATCGTCGCTGGCTTGCGGAGATCTTTCGTCGCTACGAGAGCCGACTCTGGAGCTGTGCCCACCGCATGGTCCTGCCCGGCGAAGTCGAGGACGCCTACCAGGAGATCGCCCTGCGCATCCTGGACGGCCTTCCCCGCTTCCGGGGGAGACTCGTCGCTCAGCACCTGGATCTTTTCGGTGGCCCGCCATACCTGCCTCGACGTGCGGCGTCGTCGGCGGGGCACAGCCGCCCAGCTGGAAGAGCAGGTCCCCTCCTCCGAGGCAACCGGGGCCGGGGAGCACTCCTTCGACTTGTCGGTGGCCGCCTGCCGCACCGCCCTGGCCCTCCGGGAGCTCCCGGACTCCCAGCAGGCCGTGGTGCTGCTCCGCCTCGGGTGGGGGCTCTCCACCCAGCAGACGGCGGAGCGTCTCGGCATCTCCCGGGACGCGGTCAAGGCCCGCCTCCGCCGGGCGCGAGTAGCTCTACGGGACTCGCTCGAGGAGGCACTGTCATGCCCGGCCTGCGGTCCGGGCTCCTACCGAGTGACGCCAGAGGGAATCGTGTAGGGGATGGAGTTGTTCGGCTACCATAGGGAAACCCCAATACGAAAGGAGAGCCACGTGGGACGGCCGGCCATCGTGGAGCCTCAGGCGATTCCCCTACCGGATAGCGAGCTGGTGGCCAAGCTGTTCCGGGCCCTGGGCGATGCCACCCGCCTCCGCATCATCGAGCTTCTCCTGGAGCGGCCCCGCTACCAGAAGGAACTCGTCCGGGCTGTCGGCCTCTCCCAGGGCCAGGTCTCCCAGCACTTGGCCTGCTTGACCTGGTGCGGGTTCGTGGAGGCCGAGCGGGAGGGCCGCCTGGTGCGCTACCGGGTGGCTTCCCCCAAGGTGATCGCCCTCCTGGACATCGCCAAGGTGTTCCTGGAGGCGAATGAGGCCGAGATCGCCGCCTGCCGGCGGACCGCCTAAGGGGAGCTTCGGCCTTCGACAAGCAAGAAGGGAGCGAGGACATGAGCGAGAGGATCCGCCTCGACATCGAGGGGATGACCTGCGACCACTGCGAGATCACGGTCTCCAAGACCCTGGAGTGGGCCGGCCTGGAGGACGTACGGGCCGACTGGCGGCGGGGAAGGGCGGAGGGGAGGGCTGCCGACTTCTCCCCGCAGCGGGCTGCCCAGGCCCTCCAGGAGGTCGGCTACAAGCTGGTGGGAACCTCGGCAGAGGCCCCCGACGCGTCCCAGATCCCCGCCTTCCAGGAGGGCGACTACGACCTCTTGGTGATCGGCTCCGGTTCGGCCGCCTTCGCGGCGGCCATCACCGCCCGGGAGCTGGGCGCCCGAGTGGCGTTGGTCGAGCGGCACACCATCGGCGGCACCTGCGTCAACGTGGGCTGCGTTCCCTCCAAGGCCCTCCTCCGTCCCGCCGAGCTCTACTGGCAGGCCACCCACCACCACTTCTCGGGAATGGAGTTCCGGGACGGCAAGGTCGACCTTCAGACCCTGGTGGCCCAAAAGGACGAGCTGGTGCAGGCCATGCGCAAGGAGAAGTACGAGGACCTAGCGGACCTGCACGGCTTCGAGGTCATCTCCGGCCAGGGACGGTTCGTCGGACCGGACGCCGTGGAGGTGGACGGGCAGCCGGTCACGGCCGCCGCCTACCTGGTGGCCACCGGGGCCGCTCCCTGGGTCCCGCCCATCCCCGGCCTGGCGGAGACCGGCTACCTGACCTCCACAACCGCCCTGGAGCTCACCGAGCTCCCCGAGGAGCTTCTGGTTGTGGGGGCCAATGCCATCGGCCTCGAGCTGGGCCAGCTCTTCTTGCACCTGGGATCCCGGGTGACCTTCGTGGAGGTCCTCCCACGCATCGCCCCCTTCGAGGAGCCAGAGATCTCGGAGGCCCTGGCCGACCACCTGAAGGGCCAGGGGGGTGAGCTGATCACCTCGGCCAAGGCCACCGAGGCGGGCCGGGAGGGCGACCGGGCCTGGCTGGAGGTGGAGGTCGAGGGGAGGGTGAGGCGCCTGGAGGCCCACCACCTGCTCATGGCCACCGGGCGGCGTGCCCAGACCGAGGGGCTAGGCCTCGAGGCGGCCGGGGTGGCGACCGATCCGCGCGGCCACGTAGTGGTCGACGACCAGATGGCCACCTCCAACCCCAAGGTGTGGGCGGCCGGGGACTGCACCACCGCCCCCCAGTTCGTCTACGTGGCAGCGCGCCAGGGCTCCATTGCCGCCGAGAACGCCCTGCGGAGCGCCGACCGGCGCATCGAGTACCGGACCGTGCCCAGGGTGACCTTCACCGCGCCCCAGGTCGCCTCGGTGGGCATGACCGAGGAGGAGGCCCGCACAGACGGCCGGGCGGTGATCTCTTCCGTTCTCCCCATCTCGGTGGTGCCCCGCGCCCAGGTCAACCGGGAGACCACCGGGCTGGTCAAGCTGGTGGCCGACGAGGCGTCCGGGGAGCTGCTCGGCGCCCACGTCCTGGCCGAAGGAGCGGGCGACGTCATCCAGGGGGCCATCATGGCCCTCCGCTACCACGCCACGGTGGACGAGCTGGCCGACACCTACCACCCCTACCTGACCATGGCCGAGGGACTGAAGCTGGCGGCCCAGGGGTTCCGCAAGGACGTGAAGCAGCTCTCCTGCTGCGCCGCCTGAGCGGCATGAGGCCGAGGCGCAAGCTGGGCGCCGTGGTGCTGTTGGTGGCGATCCTCGTCTCTGCCTGCGGGTCGAAGGCCGCCAGCCCGCCCCGGCCACTCACCATCGAGGAGGCCGGGTTCGTCGCCAAGGGCTGGCTGTTCGAACACTACGGGGTGGAGACGGAGCCGGTTCCGGTCGACGTAGACGCCGGGCGGGCGGAGGTGGACGGCGAGGCGGCCTGGCTCCTCGAGGTCCGTGTGGATGTGGCCCTCGAGGGCGTTCGCCAGGAACGCCGCTGGCGCCTCTGGGTGACGCTGGTGGAAGGGCAACCCGCTGTGGTCAGAGCCGAGGAGGTCGCCGCCGGCGAGTCCTGATGCATGCAGGATGCCGGCTCCTTATCCGGAGGCTCCCCACCGCAGAGCGGTCGTGCTGGAGTCCGTGGACCAGTCAAAGGGCAGCAGCGCCCCGCTGGGGCCGCCTTGGGGTGGTGGTGGGTCCGACACCTCCCGCTCCCGGCCTCGACTCAACCGATGAGCACCAGAGGAGGTGAGGTGCCTGCCGAGCTCGTCGAGGCCAACGGCCGTCCGGCCCCAGCCAGCGGCCACTGGGTGGACGGGCACGGCCATCGTGTCTTCAGCTGCCGGGGTGACCTGCTCCCCGCCTGTCCGAAGCTTCCCCACCTCCTCACCCGCTGGCGCCTGGCTCGCCCCGTGCCCTGCCGACCCCCCAGCACCAGGCCCACGGTGGGCTCTTCCTAACCAGGGTGCTCGAGTTACGTCCTGCCGGTAGCCGATTGGATAAGCCAGGATGAGGCCATGCCGCTCAGGATCGAGGACTACGCCATGGTGGGCGACACCCACACCGCGGCGCTGGTCGGCAGGGACGGCTCGATCGACTGGCTGTGCCTGCCACGCTTCGACTCCGGTGCCGTGTTCGCCGGCCTTCTGGGTGACGAGCGCCACGGGCGCTGGCTGGTCTCCCCCAAGGGGGGGATCCGGCGGGTTCGCCGTACCTACCGCGAAGGGACGCTCGTGCTGGAGACGGAGTTCGAAACGGAGGAGGGTGTCGTGCGCCTGGTCGACTGCATGTCGCACCCTCATCGACACGCCGACCTCGTCCGAGTGGTGGAAGGGGTGCGCGGGCGGGTGCCCATGCGGATGGAGCTCACCCTGCGCTTCGACTACGGCTGGATCGTCCCCTGGGTGCGGCGTGTCGACGGAGCGCTCCTCGCCGTGGCGGGGCCGGACGCCCTCGCCCTGCAGGCCGGGGTCGAGACGAGGGGGGAGAACCTCGCCACCGTGGCGGAGTTCTCGGTCGCCGAGGGACAACGTGTGCCGTTCGTCCTCACCTGGTTCCCCTCGAACGACCCCCTCCCCGATCCCGCGAGTGCGGAGGCCCTCATCCGGGAGACAGAAGCGGCATGGCGGACCTGTTCCAGCCGCTGCACCTACAAGGGCGAGTGGCGGGAGGCGGTGCTCCGTTCGTGCATCACCCTCAAGGCCCTGACCTACCAGCCGACCGGGGGCATCGTGGCCGCCCCGACCACCTCGCTGCCGGAGAGCCTGGGCGGGGTGCGGAACTGGGACTACCGCTACGTCTGGCTCCGCGACGCCACCTTCACCCTGTATGCCCTCATGATCACCGGCTATACGGAGGAGGCCCGCGCATGGCGAGACTGGCTGCTCCGAGCGGTGGCCGGAGACCCGGGGCAGCTGCAGATCATGTACGGACCCGCCGGGGAGCGCCGCCTCCCCGAGCTCGAGCTCGCTTGGCTCCCCGGCTACGAAGGATCGAGGCCGGTGAGGATCGGCAACGCCGCCGTCAGCCAGTTCCAGCTCGACGTTTACGGCGAGGTCATGGACGCCCTGCACGTGGCCCGCCGGTCGGGGATCGCACCCGAGCCGCACGCCTGGGCCCTCCAGCGAGCCTTCCTGGAGTTCCTGGAGGCCAACTGGGAGCGGCCCGACCAGGGTATCTGGGAGGTTCGGGGCCCGCGCCGCCACTTCACCCACTCCAAGGTGATGGCCTGGGTGGCCTTCGACCGGGCGGTCAAGGCCGTCGAGCGGTTCGGCCTCGACGGGCCGGTCGACCGGTGGCGCACACTCAGGGCGGCCATCCACGAGCAGGTGTGCCGGGAGGCCTACGACCCGGAGCGAAACACCTTCACCCAGTACCAGGGGTCGAGGGAGCTCGACGCCAGCCTGCTCCTGATCCCCTTGGTACCTTCTCGACCACCACGGCGGTCGGCATCGCCTTCTGAGCTGCTCCTCCCGCTCACGTGCGGCCTCCTCCTGCCGCTCGTAGAGGAAGCCGGCGACGCGCTCCATCTGGTTGGGCTCGTTGGGATGGAGCCTGATCCGGCTACCGCCCGTTCCATCGGGAACTGGTGCACCATGCCTTCGGGGCAGTCGCAGGCGTGGGTGTCCTCCTCCTCCAGCGCCGAGGCTGGGGGCGGGCTCCCGGCCGGTCTGGCGGTGGGCGTCGGCATGACGGCGTCGGTCGATGAGGGCCTCAACTACTTCTTGGGATTGACTGCCCCGCCTACCGCCTGGCGCCGCGTCCCGACGGGTTCCATCCCAGTCGAGGAAATGAGCCCGTCGGCTCTCCGACCGTCAGGTCGATCACCCGGGCGGCCCTGGTTGCGAGTGGGCTGGTCACTACTTGCCGCCCTCCCTTCGGATCGATAGGGTCCGATGTCCTCGTTGGAGCCGAGGTGCGCGATGTCCGCTCCAGGTCCACGCCCCAGCGGGCCGGAGGTTCACCTCGACTTACCAGGTCACCTCGGCGCAGCCCTGGTGAGTGCCAGGTTCGACTTGGAGGGTAGCGTGCCCGATGCCGCATTCGTGCTGGAGGAGAGTTCGGGCTTCATCGAGGATGGGGTGAGGATCGACGCCGTTGCGAGTCATGAGGTGGACGGAGGCGACATCCATGTCGGAGGTGAGGGTCCAGACGTGAAGGTCGTGCACATCGAGGACTCCAGCGATCGATGAGAGCCTGCCGCGGAGCTCGTCCAGGTCGAGCCCTTCGGGAGCGGCTTGGACGAGAACCCGGAGGGCTCGACGGCCGAGCCGCCAAGCACGAGGGAGGATGAACAAGCCGATAGCAGCACCGAAGAGCGGATCGGCGTATTGCCATCCGGTCAACCGCAGGATAAGTGCGGCAGCGATTACCCCGATCGATCCGACCAGATCGGCGACGACCTCGAGGGCAGCACCCTCAACGTTGATCGACTCGGTGGCGCCCTCCCGCAGCAGCCACCAGCCGACCAGGTTCACACCAAGACCGGCAACCGCGACGAGCAGCATCGGGCCGGCCGACACCTCGGATGGGTCTCGCAGCCGCCGGCCGGCTTCATAGAGGACGTAGCCGGCGACGGCGAACAACAGCACCGCGTTGGCGAGGGCCGCCAGGATCTCGAGCCGGTACAGACCGTAGGTGCGGTGACCCTGGGTCTGGGTGCGGTTGGCGGCGATGATCGCGGCAAGGGCCATGCCAAGGCCGAGCGCGTCGGTGGCCATGTGACCAGCGTCGGACAACAGCGCCAGTGAACCGGTCCAGAACCCGGCCATCACCTCTACCACCATGAACACCACGACCAACGCGAAAGCGATCGCGAGGGGTCGGAGATGGCGAGCTCCGGCACGCGCGGACACCTGCGCGTGGAGGCCACTCATGACCGGTCCTCGTGTCCGTGCAGGTAGTGCTCCACGGCAACATCCAGCAACAGTCGCACGTGGGTGTCGGCCACCCGATAGAACATCTCGCGGCCTTGCCTGCGGGCTCGCACCAGCCCGGCCAGTCGCAGCTGCCGGAGCTGGTGACTGGTGGCGGACTCCGATGCCCCCACCAGCGCCGCTAGGTCCCCAACGCACATTTCGCCTGCCTCCAGCAGCGCATAGACCATCCGAAGCCTTCCGGCGTCGGCCAGCAGTTGAAAGCGCTGCGCCAGCTCCAACGCGTCGTCGGGATCCAAGATTCGAGGCTCGACGGCCTCGACGTCTCGAAGGTCGCCGGACAGCTGGCTTCGAGCCCTACCGGCACTGTGCTCGCTCATCGATGCAAACCGTACCCCTTATCTGAATATAAGCTCAAATGTTCATAGGTAATTCAGCCGTTCAGCAACCAGGGACCGGCTCGGGAATACCGAGTCAGGACCCACTTGTGACTGTCAACACCTTCGCAGTGCCAGCCGTCAACCCGGGTACGTGAACACTCTCTCGATCTCGTGCCCGGGACTCACGATCCGCTCCCGTTCGATGCGGCTCTGCTCGTCGAGCCAGAAGACGTACCACATGCGGGAGCCCGGCAGGTAGAGGCGGAACGCTCGCTCCTCCCCCGGAAGGAAGCGCACGTCCGACGCCCCGCCTCCCACGTACACCTCCTCCTCCAGAAAGCGGGGTCCACTGAGCTGGGCGGTGGCCCGCCCCACCGCCTCGGGTCCGCTCTTCACGACCTCGACGAGCTCGAGCGACTCGACCCGGCGCATCGTGACGAGCATCTCCTCCAGTAGTGCCGAGGCCTCCCGGGGGGGAGGCCAGGGAAGAGCCACCTCCAGGATCCCGCCCTCCCAACCGGGGGCGGCGGCGGTGATCGACAGCCTCGTGACGCCTTCGGGCGGCTCCAGGTGCTGGGCGAAGCAGCCGGCCCCGCAGGGGCGGGGATGCAGGTCGGCGACGGTGCCGTCCGGGAACCGGGCCGAGAGGGTGACCTCGGTCCCCTCGATCCCTCCCGAGGGACTGAAGGCCTCGACGTGAAGTTTGCCTTCCCCGGCCGCCACCCCGATGGTCATCGTCCCCGCCAGCCCGGCCGCTCGGCTGGCGGGGCCCTCGATCGGCGAGGGGCCGAGAAGGGCCTCGGGGCTCCCGGAGGCGGGAGGGGCCGTTCCCGCCAACAGGGCCGAGGCCGCCAGGACCACGGCCAGCGCGCCGACCTCGGCGGAGGTGATCCAGCGGAGGAGCCCGAAGTCGGCCCGAGGCAGGGCGCGCCTCCGGCCGATCACGGCCAAGACGAGCGCCACCGCCACCAGGGTGCCCTTGGCGACCAGCAAGCGACCGTAGCCGCTCCCCCACAGGTCGGAGGGCGCCCCCAGCACGAGCACCGCCGAGACCAGCCCGGCCACCACTGCCAGGCCGACCAGCAGGGCGGCCAGCCGCGAGTAGGCGCGCAGGATGGATACCAGACCCGGCGGGGTCGACCGACGGGCCCGCCAGAGGGCCAGCACCATCTGGGCGAGCAGCCCGACCCAGGCCGCGGCCGCCGCCAGGTGGGCGAAGTCGACCACCGCGCCCGCCAGCCCGCCCTCTGCCGCCAGGTGGCCACGCGCCGACCAGGCCACCCCTCCAGCCGCCACGAAGGCCAGGGGCAGCCATTCCCGCGCCGAGAGCGGCACCGCCAGGGAGGCCATGGCCAGCCAGACGACCGCCAGCCCGCCCAGCCACGCGACCGAGGAAGATGCCGCCTCCCTCCACGAGACGAGGAAGGAGACAGCCGCCGCCATGAGCGCCAGCAACAGGGCGGGCCGCAGGCCGAGCGGCTGAGGCAAGCCGACGTCTTCTCTGTGGAGGAACTGCCCGGCCAGGAGGGCCCCGACCGCCACCGAGAAGCCGACGAAGAACAGCCAACCGGCTACCGCCAGGGAGTAGGAGAGCGGCCCGGCTGCTCTGGAGATCGGCACCGCCCCTTCCACCTCGCCGACGGCGAAGGCGAACTCGCCGGCCGACTGGTGGGCGTCCCGGGCCGAGACCACGTGCCAGGAGACCAGGTAGATGCCGTCGTCCAGCGGCGGAAGGGGAAGGCGCAGCACCCGGCCCTCCGACTCGGGCCGAAGCGTCCCGGCCTCCAGCTCCCCGCCCGACGCCTTCCGGACGGCTACCCGGGCCGTCTCCAAGACCGCCGGCTCGCTGAACTGGAAGGCGACCGCCTGCGGCCCGGTCTGGAGCCGGGCTCCCTGGGCGGGATCGGTCCGCACCAGGAAGGCGTGCGCCCACGCCGGCCCGCCGGATCCCAGCAGCAGGGTGAGGAAGAGGGCGAGCAGGGCCGGCCGGCTCCGGCGCCCCATCAAGTCCGGGCCACCTCCTGCCAGATCTCGCCGCCGTCGTCGGAGCGCTGCAGGGTGCGTGGCGCCTCGGTCACCACCCAGAGCACCCCGTCCGGGCCGACCGCGATGGCCGCCCAGTCGCCGGGGAGCTCCTGGCCGCGATGAAGTAGCGTCGTCCAGGTCGCCCCGCCGTCCCGGCTCTCCTCGATTCCCCGGGCGCTGAGGACGAGAAGGCGATCGGGATCGGTCGGGTCGGAGGACAGCGACCAGGCCCCGACCTCGAGCGTGCGGGCGAAGCTTCCGCCGCCGTCCGTGGACCGGACCATGCCATTCTCCGGACCGGCTCCCACCACCAGGTCCGGATCCCGGGGGCCAACCGCCAGCGCCAGGAGGTCGGGGGGGACCCGACCGACTTCCGAACGGAGGTCCCAGCTCTCTCCGGCGTCGCCGCTTCGGAACAGCCCGAAGCCCACCACGAAGGCATAGACCAGGTCCGGGTCGGAGGGGGCCTGCGCGAAGGCATGGATGTCTAGTCCCGGGAGATCACCGGGACGGAGCGGCTGGAAGGTCCTCCCGCCATCCCGGCTTCGAGCCAGGACGTTGTGTCCCGCCACGAAGATTGGGGCGCCCGGGTCGTGGGCGCCGATCGCCATGGCGTCCTGACTCTCCAACCCGGCGGACTCCCAGGTCGTGCCGTCTGCGCTTCGCCAGAGGCCGCCGTGGAGGCCCAGCAGGAGGCTCCCGTCCTGGAGGGCTCGCAAGGCGTGCACGTGGTCCGAGGCGGGGAGCCGGTCCCGCTCACCCTGGCCCGACCCGCCGCAGGCCGCCAGGAATGTCGCACCGGCCAGGACGGCCAGGGCTTTCCGCGTCCACGTGGGATGGTCGGCCATTCCTACGAGCCGAGCACCCGGCGACGCTCCTCGAACTCCTCCCGGTCCATCTCCCCCCGCGCGTAGCGCTCCTCCAGGATGCGGAGCGCTTCCCGATCCCCTCTCCGGTCCTGGCCGGGGCCGCTCCGGTCTGAGAAGGCCCGGACCACGAGGACCGCTCCCGCCACGATCAGGGCCAGGAAAAGCAGCCATACGAACAGCATCCACGGGCCCATCGGCATCATCGACTTCCTACTCCCTTCCCCAAACGAGGCCCTCCCATCAGATCGGCGGCCAACCGAGCCGGGCGAAGGTTCGCTGGAGCGGGATGAAGAAGAACCGCCAGGCCCCGGTGGCGAACAGGATCCCCACCCCGACCAGGAGTGCCCCGCCCGCCGCCTCGATGCGGCGCCCGTTGCGCCGCAGCCAGGCCAGGGAGCTCCTGGCCCCCTGGTACCACAGGGCCAGCAGCACGAACGGTACTCCCAGCCCCAGCGAGTAGAGGGCCAGCAGCACCGCCCCCCACAGCGCCGTCTGGGTGGCTCCGGCGATGGCCAGGATGGTGGCCAGGATCGGACCGACACAGGGCACCCACCCGAAGGCGAAGGCCATGCCCAGCGGGAAGGCGGCCCTCGGCCCCCTGGGCAGGCGGGCGAGATCGAGCCGCCGCTCCCGGAAGAGGCCCGGGATGCGCAGCAGCCCCATCATGGCCAGACCCATCACCACGATGCCCACCCCGGCCACCCGCACGATCCAAGGGACGTTGCGGAGCAGGAGGGAGCCGACCAAGGCAAAGGAAGCCCCCAGGGCGGTGAACACCAGCGTGAACCCGGCCACGAAGAGAAGCGAGGCCCGCAAGGCGAGCCCCCTGGCTTCCTCGCGTCCGAGCTCGGAGACCGGCAGGGCGGTGACGTAGGAGAGGTAGGCCGGGATGAGGGGCAGGCAGCACGGGGAGGTGAAGGAGACGATGCCGGCCACCACCGCCAGGAAGGGAAGCGCCAGGCCGACCAGGTCCATGCCCGGTATGCTACAGCCCGTCGTAGGCTTTCCCCGTCTCAGCCCCCAAGGCTGCTACTACTTTCTATAGTTGAGCCAGCCAAATGCGCTTGCGAAACCTCAGTGCGGGTAGGGCCTCCCAACCCGGACCAGCAGAGCACCCCTCTGATGAGGGGCCCGCCCCGCCACCATCGCCTGCGCGCCGCGCCATCAGGTGGCTGGTGGTGCTGGCTCTCCTGGCGGCCGTCCTCGGGGCCCTGGCCCTCACCCTTTCCCCGATCGCTCAGCCCCCAGGGGCACTCGATGCGCTCACTGATCCGGGCGCCTTCGTCCCCACCCAGCCGGAGCCTGCCCCCGATTTCGACCTCACCCTCTTCGATGGGCGGGAGTTCTCGCTGTCCGGGCACCTGGCCACAGACGGCCGGCCGGTGCTCCTCAACCTATGGGCCTCCTGGTGCGTCCCCTGCCGCGAGGAGATGCCCCTCCTCGATGAGGTCTCCCGCCAGCACCCCGAGGTGCTCTTCCTGGGAGTGGCCGTGGAGGACGAGCCGGCCGCGGCCCGCGCCTTCGCCGAGGAGGTCGCCGTCACCTATCCCCTGGCCGTCGACGAGACCGGCACCATGCTGGTTCGCTACCCCACCTTCGGCCTCCCCACCACCTGGTTCATCTCCTCGGAGGGCATGATCGTGGGGCGGGTGATGGGGGCGGTGACCGAAGCCCAGCTCGAGGAGCTGCTCGCCCGGTACTTCGGGACCTGAGCGGACCTCAGCCGATGGTCACGCAGGGAGGGCCCTGCGGGTAGGGGACAGTCTTGTGCTGGGCGCGGGCCGTCTGGATGATCTGGGAGGTGTCGATGATGAGGTGGTTGCCCTCGTCCACCTCCACCAAGAAGCGGTCCAGGTTGCGGGGAGCCGGCCCGGCCTCGTACTCCCCGTGCAGGTTGTACTTGGAGCCGTGGCAGGGGCACTCGAAGCCCTGGGAGGGGTGGCACCAGGGGACGCGGCAACCTAAGTGCACGCAGCGCTGGTAGAGGGCGGTCAGCCCGGCCACGATCACTGGGATCCCCTCGAAGTCGGTGCCGGACACCTCTCCCTCAGGAAAGGGGATCACGTAGCCGCGAGCGTCTGGGACGTAGGCGGGGATGACGGTCCCGTCCTCCTGGAAGAGCTGGGCCTTCAGCTCCTCCACGTCCCCGGCGTCGACTCGGACCCCGAACCCTCCGCTGAGCTTGGGCCAGAAGAAGGCCAGCATGGAGACCCCGAGGAGGCCCAAGTAGGACCCTAAGGCGGTCAAGAGAGCCCGGTTGAAGAACTGCCGGCGGGTCACCCCGGCCTCCTGGGGAGGAACCTCCTCCACCCGGCGCACTTCCATGGCTTCCACGGCCAGCGGAGGCTCCTCTTCTTTCTCGATGGGCCGAGGCTGCTCCAGGACGTCCAAGGCGAGGGACCGTCCTTCCTCGGTTGGGCGGGTCCGCGCCGCGACGGGGAATGTCGCCGAGTGGTCCCGCTGCAGGGTGCGCCGGTCGAGGAGGGGGGCCGGCCGCTCGACCGTCTCCCGGCGGAAGGCGATGGCGAAGACGGCCACCATCCCGAGGAGAGCCACTCCGGCCACGGCCAGGGCCAGGATCTGGGCAGTGGTCATGCCGCACCGGTCCTTGCTACTACATGTCATCATAACTCCACATCCGAGGAGCCGGGACCGAGACGAGGAAGGTCACCCGAAGGGACGGAATCATCTACGTCCAGCCGTCGTTGCAGGAGCCGAGACCTGCAAGGAGGCCGCCATGACCTCGACCGACCCGGGCCCGAAGACCGATCGATACGAGTTCCGGCCGGGGGCCAGCCGCAGGACCTTCCTCAAGCTGCTGGCCGGGCTGGGAGTGGCGGGCGGGGCCACCTACCTGGGGACCAGGGTGCTTGGTGGGCCCGGCACCGCTGCTTCGACAACCATTCCCTCGTCCACCCGCTCCACCGCCGCTTCGGCTGCCCCCTCCACCACGGCCCAGGCCGCCGCGCCGCCGGTCTTCGAGCTGGCCGACTTCGCCGACAACGTCCAGTTCGGCGGGCCTCCCAAGGACGGCATCCCGCCTATCGACGAACCCAAGTATCTGGGCGCCGAAGAGGTCGACTTCCTGAAGGACGGGGACGTCGTCTTCGGCCTGGAGCGGGAGGGCCGGGTGGTGGCCTACCCGCAGCTGGTCTTGGTCTGGCACGAGATCGTCAACGACACCTTTCCCGACGGTCCGCTCTCGGTCACCTACTGCCCGCTCACCGGGTCCACGGTCGCCTTCCGGGGCACCGCCTCCTCCGGCGAGGCCTACACGTTCGGGACCTCCGGCAACCTGGTCAGCTCCAACCTGCTCATGTATGACCGCCAGACCGACAGCCGCTGGCCCCAGATCCTCGCCCAGGCCATCAGCGGCCCGGCCTTGGACGCCACCCTCGAGGAGATCCCGGTGGCCTGGACCACCTGGGGACGATGGCGCCAGGCCCATCCGGACACCGAGGTGCTCTCCACCGATACGGGTTACGTGCGCAGCTACGGCTCGGACCCTTATGGCTCCTACAACCCGCTGGGGGGCTACTTCGCCCCCGGCTCGCCGAGGTTGTTCCCGGTCATGCACTTCGACGAGCGCTTCGACGACAAAGACGTCTTCGTGGGTGTCAAGCACGACCCAGCCCGGCTGGCGGTGCGCAAGGAGAGGCTGCTTGCCGAAGGAGCCGTCCGGACTGCCATGGGGGAGGACCCGGTGGTCCTGCTCTATGACCCCGACCTCGACGAGGGCTTCGCCTTCTTGGGGCGGGTGGAGGGTGACGAGGTGCGCCTCTCCCCCGGAGACAGCCCTGGGCGCTACGTGGACGAGACCTCCGGGTCGACCTGGGACGCCTTCGGGCGGGCGGTCGCGGGACCGCGGGAGGGCACCCAGCTCCCCCGGCTGAGCTTCTACGACGTGATGTGGTTCGCCTGGGTGGCCTTCTTCCCCGGGACGGAGGTGCTGGCGTGACGCTGGCACAGGACACCCTCCGGGTGGGCGGCCGGTCGCTGCGGCATCATCCCCTGCTCGCCTGGGCCGTCACGGCCCTCTACCTGGTCGTCTACCTCCTCGCCATCCAGAACCTGCTGGTGACCTCCCGGAGCCTGCCCGGCCCCCTCTGGCAGGCGGTCCCCGACTGGCCGTCCCGGGCCCTCAAGCCGATCGCCGCCTTCTCCTACGAGCCGGTAGCGGCTCTGCGCCTGGGCGGTCATGTCACCCTCCTCGTCTCGCCCCTGAACATCGCCATGGGTCTTGTCCTCGGGCTCTTGGTGGGGTTGAACGTGGCGGCCGCCCTCCAGGTGTTCCGTACCGCCCGGGTCTGCCGCCGCCGTGCCTTCGGTGGCCTGCTCGGCGCCCTCCCCGGCTTCCTCACCGGCTTCGCCTGCTGCGTTCCCACCGTGGCGCTGGTGCTGGGGGCACAGTTCATCGTGGCCCTGATCGCCCTGCGCAGCTGGTTCTTCCCCTTCGCCCTGGCGGCATTAGTGGCCTCCCTGGCCTGGAACGCCCGGCGGCTGAGCGCGCTCCTGCAGGAAGCGTCCAGGTCTACCAAGGTGGCTGTGCCGGAGACGGACCGGCGGGCGGCCTCTTCTGCCTCGATGTATCGCTAGGGGCTCCGGGCCTCGCGGGGGGCCTTAACCGGTCAGTCGCCTCTCAGATGTGCGGCCAAGCGCACGATGCTCACACCACACACAGCGGACCGGCCGCCACGGCCGACCCGGCTGCACTCAGCCAGGCGCCCCAGGAGCCCATGACCCCCAACCCCAACGCCGTTATCGGCCCGTAGAGCCTCAGCCCCCGACCCTCACCGGACCCGGGCGGGCAGCCCAGCGCCCGCACCCGCTCCAGCACCGTGTCGGCCGCCCCGAAGGCGGCTACTCCCGGCGCAACGGCGGCCGCCGTCAAGGTGGCCAGCGCCTCCCTCACCGTTGCCCGCCCCCCAGGCGCGACGGCGGCAGCCTCCTCATCGGCCCACCGCTCGATCGCCAGCCGAAGGGCGGCGGCGCTCCTTCGGACGAAGGGGAGGAACCCGAAGGCTCGTTGGACGGCTGCCGCCACGAGGAGGTAGCGCCGGTGGCCGTGGCGCAGGTGGGCTTCCTCGTGGGCCAGCACCGCCTCGAGCTGGTCGGGCGAGAGCACTTCCACCAGGCCCTCGGAGACCAGCACCTGGGCCGGTCGGTCTGCCAGGCTGAGAGCCAGGAGCTCGGGGGTCGGCAGGACCACCAGCTGGTGGTCGCCCCGGTCGCGGTGGTCGCCCAGCCACGTCTCGACGCGCATGGCCCGCTCGATACGGCGCGCCCGCCGGATACCCGAGGCCGACGCCACCGCCAGGAAGACCGCGCCGCTTCCCGCCGACCAGGCGATGGCCGGGTGTGCGGGGACCAACGTCTCCACCGCCCGCTGGCAGATGGCGGCCAACGCCGGCGCCCCCAGCGCCCGCAGGACGGCAGGCGCTGCCACCAGCGCCAGCGTCCCCTCCAGGGCGACCACCCCCGCCGCCAGCGAGATCGCCACCCCTTTCGCCCAGTGCCGGGGATCCGTCCGCCTTCCCAGCGGCCGGGACAAGCCTGGCAAGGCGAGGAGGAGGAGTGCGGCGCCAACAGGGAGGAGGACGATCACCGGTCGATCTTGAGGAGGCGCCGTAACTGAGCCCGCTCAGCGTCCCCCATCGCTTGGAGGAAGTGGCCGAGGGCCTGGGAACGGTTGCCCGCCGCGGCCAGCAGCTCTCCCATGCGGCGGGCCGCCCACTCCTCCCGGCTCTCGGTCGGGTGGTAGGCGTAGGCCCGACCGTCTCGGTGCCGCTCGAGCAGTCCCTTTTGCCACAGGCGGACAAGGACCGTCATCACCGTCGTGTAGGCCAGCTCGCGCTCGGGGGCGAGTGCCCCCTGCACCTCCCCCGGGGTCGACCACCCACCCCGCTCCCAGAGCACCTCCATCACCCGCGCTTCGAGCTCGCCCATCCCCGAAACGGAGCTTGGCTCGGGTGCACGCCGCCGGTCGCTCATCCTGCCCGTACCTCCTACGCGCCGTCGCAACTGGCGGTCAGTGTAATGCCGCAGCAAAGAGCGTGCTGTTCCCGGTCAAGCCCTGCCGACGCCCCGTTCGTTGCTCTATTATCCCGACGAACCGTCGTAGTTCTTGCTAAGGAGGCGACGCTGGTGAATTGGCTGGCCCTCGTCAGCCTGGTCGGGGTCGGAGCGCTAGGAGCTGGAACGCCACGGCTACAGCGGAGGAGCTGCTGATGGCGGCCCGCAAGGCCTCCCGCCGCAAGCGGCGCCCCCAGGCATCCCACCCTTCTCCCGAGTTCCGGCCGGCCCAGACGGACTGGCGGAAACGATTGGGGTGGCCACTGGTCGTGATGGGAGGCATCCTCTTCCTGGGTGGACAGGTCGGTGCCCGGGCGGGCTTCGCCTTCCTGCCCTTCGACACCCACCACCTGCTGGCGCAGTGGGGAGGCGCCCTCCTGGTGGTGACCGGACTTGTGTGGGCCACCCGAGACTAGGGGGCCGCACTCAGTTGTCCGGGCCTGACTGGACGGTGCCCGTGGTCCGCGACTCCGGCCTCCGGCCCAGGATTATCTGATCGAGGATGGCGGCCAGGAGCGGGAAGCTGGACTCCCCGGTGATCTTGGCCACGATGGTCCCCTCCCGGTCGATGAAGAAGGTCTCCGGGACCCCGAATACCCCGAACTCGATGGCCGCCCGGGAGCCCGGGTCCATGACGTAGTCGAACTGGCCGCGCCCCATCTCGTCCAGATAGGCGATGGCGTCTTGGGGTCGGTCCTGGTACACGATGCCTACGAACCGGACGCCAGCCCCTCGGTAGGCATCGGCGGCCGCCACCAGGTCATCGTGCTCGGCTCGGCAGGCCAGGCACCAGGAGGCCCAAAAGTTGATCACCATGATCTCCCCCCGCAGCTCGCCGAGGGTGAGCGACCCCTGCTCCTGCAAGTAGGGCAGCGTCACCTCCGGAGCCGGCTGCCCGATGAGCGGCGAGGCGACCAGGGACGGGTCGATCCCGAAGCGGCCGGCGAAGGCCAGCGTGAGCACGATGACCCCCAAGATGCCTCCCACCGCCGCCCAACGAGCAAACCCAGCCGACCTGGCCCCCACCGGCCCAGCCGGCCTCCCGTTAGCTTCCCTGTCGGGGTCTGAAACCACCGGCTTCACCTTCGGTCAGCTCATCGCTACCGTAGAGTTACGACAGATCGTAGTGCTTGCTCCAAGGAGGGCTCGATGTCACGTGGCGTGTCGGCTTGGCTCGGGGCGATCCTCCTCGCCGCCGGGGTGGCCGGGCTGAGCACGGTGGCGCTGGCCACGCCCGCCCCGGCACAGGTCTCCGAGCGCCACGCCCATCAGCTCATGCACGAGATGATGGAGGCCATGCACGGGCCGGGTACCGTCCAGGAGATGCGCCAGGTGCCGGGGGCCGAGGAGATGATGGATCAGTGCGCCGCCATGAGGTCCATGATGGGGGGCAGCATGATGGGTGGGGGATGACGGAGATGACGGCGGGATGCTGGGGATGATGGGCGACATCGGCGTCATACGGCTACCGGCCCCAAGGCCTCCCGGATTGGCCCGGCGACCGTCCGCCCCGGGCTTTCGGTGGAACCTCAACGCGTGAGTGTGTCCATCGCCGTTCCCCTCCAACCGGGCCCGGTGCTCCTCGACCTCCGTAGGCTGCCTGCGGGCCGGCTGATGGTTCACCTGCATCCTCCGCACCATCAACAGCATCGAGACCTGGAAGGAGTCGGCGACTCACCTCCTGGGGTTCGAGATGGCCGAGGTCGCGCCCATCACTGCCCTCGTCGTCGAGCTGGGCTGGAGGGCATTCCAGCCTGTGACGGTCCTCCGCGCTATTGGGGCCGCGCCGCTTTGCATGTCTGCTGTTCAGTAGGTCTTGCACAGCGGCCACCCTTATGAGCCGAGCAGACAGGATCGTCGGGTGATACTGCTGGTCACCTCGATCGTGTCCCTGCCGTCAGCCTGGAGCCTGCAACGGTCGATTCAAAGCGTGGCAGGACGCAAGTCGAGCCGCCGCAGGAACTGAGCGTTGATCGCCACGACCACCGTCGAGGCGCTCATCAGCACCGCCGCAGCCGCCGGGGCGAGGACGATCCCGGCCCAGGCCAGGGCGCCAGCCGCCAGGGGAATGGCCAGTACGTTGTAGCCGGTGGCCCAGGCCAGGTTCTGGAGCATCTTGCGGTACCCAGCCTCCGACAGACGGCGGATGCCGACGACACCGCGGGGGTCGTCGGAGGCGAGGACGATCCCGGCCGACTCGATGGCCACGTCGGTGCCGGCTCCGATGGCGATCCCGACATCGGCCTGAGCGAGCGCAGGGGCGTCGTTGACGCCGTCTCCCACCATCGCCACCCGCAGGCCTCGCTGCTGGAGCTCAGCGACCTTGGAGTGCTTGTCCTCGGGCAGCACCTCGGCGAGCACCTCGTCGATGCCCAGATCGGCCCCCACCGCATCGGCCACCTGATGGGCGTCGCCGGTGATCAGCGCCACCTGCACACCCAGCCGGTGGAGCTCATCCACCGCTGCTCGTGATTCGGGGCGCACCTCGTCTTCGAGCGACAGCGCCCCGACGACAGCTCCCTCGCGGATCACGTAGAGGACGACCGCGCCGCGCTCCCGCCACGGGCCGACCGCCTCTTCGAGTGCAGGCGCTACCTCGAGGTCGCGTTCGCGCAGCAGGGCGGGACCGCCCACGGCCACGGTGGCCCCCTCGACGGTGGCCTCGACGCCCCGTCCGCTCAACGAGCGGAACCCGGTGGCGGCCGTGACCGAGCCTCGCTCCTCAGCGGCGGCGACGATGGCCCGGGCGAGAGGATGCTCGGAGTCGGTCTCGGCGCCGGCGGCCAGCGCCAGCAGTCGGTCGTCGTCGCCCTCGAGGGTGGCGATATCGCGCACCCGATGTCTGCCCTTGGTGAGAGTCCCGGTCTTGTCGAACAGCACAATGTCCACCGTTCGCATCCGCTCCAACGCCAGCCGGTCCTTGACCAGGATCCCGTTCCGAGCTGCCATCCCGGTAGAGATGGCGATCACCAGCGGAATGGCCAGGCCGAGGGCGTGCGGGCAGGCAATCACCAACACCGCCACCATCCGCACCACCGCCTGGTCGGCCCGATTCGCCGTCAGCCAGGCAACCACGGTGACCGCGGCGGCGGTGACCGCCACGTAGAACAAGAGGGCGGCGGCCCGGTCGGCGAGGACCTGGGCCCGGGAGCTGGACGCCTGTGCCTGGGCCACCAGCCGCTGGATCCCGGCCAACGCCGTGTCGTCACCCACTGCGTCGACTTTCATCCGGATGGCCGTATCGGTGGCCACGGTGCCGGCGACGACCCGGTCCCCGGGGCTCTTCGGAACCGGCTTTGACTCGCCGGTGACCATCGACTCGTCAACCTCGGCGTCGCCCTCGGTGATCACCCCGTCGGCGGGCACCCGTCCGCCGGGGCGGACCAATACCACATCACCGACCCTCAGCTCGGAGACGGGCACGCTCTCCGTGCCGCCGCCGGTGATCCGCTCGGCGTCGTCGGGAAGCAGCTCGGCGAGGGCCGCCAGGGCGCCACGGGCCTGGCCGATGGCCCGCATCTCCATCCAGTGGCCGAGCAGCATGATGGTGACCAAGGCCGCCAGCTCCCACCAGAACTCGAGGTTGAACCACCCCAGCGTGGTGGCGGCGGAGGCGAGAAAGGCGACGGTGATCGCCATCCCGATCAGCAGCATCATCCCCGGCTGGCGGTCTCTGGCCTCCTGCACCGCCCCCCTGAGGAACGGCGCCCCGCCGTAGATGAAGACAACGGTGCCCAGCACCGGTGCCAACCAATCGGATCCGGGGAAGGTCGGGGCGGTGTACCCGAACCATTCCTGGATCATCGAACTGTAGAAGATGACCGGGACGGTCAGCAGGAACGAGAGCCAGAAGCGGTCTCGGAACATCGCCACGCTGTGGCCGGCATGCTTGTCGTGTCCACCATCGTGCCCGTCGTGACCGGCCTGCCCACGGCCTGCGGTATGGCGATGCTCCTCATGGCCGGCTGCGGGTTCCACCACTCTGTCGTGGCGCCCGTGGTGGGTCGGACTGTCAGTCGTGTCGTGGTTGCGGTGTGTCATCGATTGGATCCTTCGTTGCCGCGGGTCTCGTTCCTCAAGAGCGAACGAGACGTTCGATCGCCTTGATGGCCGCGGTGACCATCAGATCGGCGGCGACGGCGTCGCCGGCATCCGCCGCCTCTCGCACACAATGGCGGACATGCTCGTCGAGCAGGCCGACCGCCACCCCCGCCCCAGCGCCGACGACACGGCGTTGATCTGGGTCAGCACGTCGATGCAGTAGGTGTCCTCGGAGATCAACCGCTGCAACCCCCGCACCTGACCCTCGATCCGTGCCAGGCGCCCCAGGTAGTCGTCCTTGTTCATCGCGAACCTCCGCAAACGCGGACCAAAGGTTGTCCCGCTCCAGGCCAAAGGCCGGAATCCCAAGCCACGTAAGGGATTCCGGCGGTGGAGGTGAGGGGATTTGAACCCCTGGCTTCTTCCGTGCGAGGGAAGCGCTCTGCCGGACTGAGCTACACCCCCAGGTGACCAGATAGTACCTGCCCCATTGCCCTTTCTCGCCTCCGGACTTACCCCCTCCCTAACCCCTCCCCCTCAAGGGGAGGGAATATCGTCCTCCAGGTGCGCGGAGAGCTGGCGGCGCAGGCGCTCCTGCACGAAGGTGGTGGTCAGGTCGGCCCGGCTGCGCTCGATCAGTGAACGGGCCACGTCGGTGGTGCGCCGCAGACCCCCGGTCATGGCGTCTGGATAGTCCAGGCTGGCTAACAGGTCGTAGATCTCCCCCATGGCGTGCAGCGCCGACTCGGCCTCGTCCAGCTCCCCGGCCCGCAGCAGGTCGAGCATCCGCCGTCGCAGCTCACCCACCGTCTCTCCCATACCGTTCAGGTACGGAGCCACCCCCACTCCCAGCTCGGCGGGGAGCGGGATCGCCTCGCGGTAGGTGAGGGCGGTGGTGAGACGCGCCTCGGCGTATTCCTTGGCGGCGTCGGCCAGGAACCCGGCGTGGTAGATATCCGGGTGATCGGCCAGCACCGAGGCGGCCTCCTCGAGCAGGCCCTCCGCCTCGCCGATGAGCCGTTCGGCCTCTTCCCGGTCGTCCCGGTGCACCGCCCGGATGGCGTTAGCCGAAGCCCGGATGACCTTCCGGCTGTTGATGATGGCCTGCTCCCGGGCGGCGAACTTGTCATCCAGCTCCGCCCGCACCACCTGCTCGAGGGGGTCGAAGTCGGGTGCCTTGGCCAATTAGTGGGAGGCGAGGGCCCGCACCTCGTCGGCCGGCATCTCTTCCCCGCCGGGAGGCTCGGCGGCGGCTGTCTCTGTCCGTCGCTGTTGCTTGATGTGGAGCAGCATGGCCACGTACCCGACGCCCAGGGCGTCCACCAAGAGGTGCAGGAAGAGGAGGTTGAGCGACCCCCGCCACACGGCCAGAGCCAGCGTGGCGGCGGCCGCCGCCACCAGGACAGCGACCACCCGCCGGCGGCGGACTTGGATGCGGCGCCGGTCGACCGTCGTGTGGAGACGCGTGTACCCCTGCATGGAGGCGAGCCGGGCCAGCGAGCGGTCGAACTCCTGGGTGGAGGTGATGGGAGCCTCTCGCCGGGACTTCAGGAGGGGCGGGAGCAGGAAGGCGGCCCACACGGCAGCCAGAAGGAGAAAGATGAAGATCTCCATGCGCCTCTCACTCCGCCGGGCTCTCGACAAAGCTTATAGCGGGGCGCCGCCCGCGACAAGTCACTCCGGGTGATGGTCGGTGGACTGCTCGCGCAACAAGCGGATGGCGTGCGGCAGGGCCGGAGCGATCACCTCCAGCGACTCTTGCGCCCCGCTGGGCGATCCCGGCAGATTGACCACCACGGTGCGCCCGACGATCCCGGCCACGCCCCGCGAGAGCATCCCGTGCGGGTTCTCGCCGAAGGTGGCGGCCCTCATCGCCTCGGCAAGGCCGGGGGCGGGGCGCTCCAGGAGGGGGGCGGTGGCCTCCGGGGTGAGATCTCGCGGCCCGAACCCGGTACCACCGGTGGTGACGATCAGCGCCAGGTCCTCGCTGACCCAGGCTCGCAGGGCTTCCTGGACCGCCTCCACGCCATCGGGTACCACCCGGCGCTCCACCCCCAAGCCCAGCTCCCGCACCATCCGCTCGACCACCTCCCCCGAGCGATCCTCCCGTTCTCCCGCCGCCACCCCGTCCGAGACGGTGAGTACCCCGGCCTTCAGCGGCTCCACGGGCCCGACTTTCCCCCCTCCTTGCGCAGCAGCCGCACCGGGCCCACCTCCACTCCTCGCTCCAGCCCTTTCACCATGTCGTAGATGGTCAGGGCGGCCACCGCCGCGGCCGTCATCGCCTCCATCTCCACCCCGGTGCGGGCCTTGGTGGATGCCCGGGCGACCACCCGGGCGCCCGTCTCGGACTCCTCCACCTCCACCGACACGCCGTCGAGGGGGAGGGGATGGCAGAGCGGGATCAACTCCGAGGTTCGCTTGGCGGCCATGATGCCGGCCAGCCGGGCAGCCGCCAGGGCGTCTCCCTTGGGCAGGTCCCCGCCGAAGAGGGCCTCCCGGGTGGCCGGGGCCATGCGCACCAGCGCTTCCGCCTCCGCCCGGCGCTCGGTCTCGGGCTTGTCTCCGACGTCGACCATGCGGACTCGCCCGGCCCGATCGAGGTGGGCTCCCTCCCCCTCCGGGGGAGGGCCGGGGAGGGGGAAGTCGCCGCTCATGTATGTCTGTGGGCTCGCCCGGCCCAATCGAGATGGACTCCCTCCCCCTCTGGGGGAGGGCCGGGGAGGGGGCGATCAGAAATCGAGCACCTCCTGTCGGGTCCGCCCCTCCGGCCAGCGGAACATCTCCAGCTCCACCGGACGCCCGGCCTCCACCGTGCCCGTGCCGGCCGGGATCACCGCCAGCGCCTCGGCTCGAGCCAGGGAGCTGAGCACATTGGAAGCTTGATGGCCGGAGGGGGTGGCCCACCACTCGCCCTCCCGGTCGACCAGCTCCACCCGCAGGAAGACCGTCTTGGCCGGGTCGGTGTGCGCCGCCGCGGCCAGGCGCCCCCGCACCCGGGGCCGGAAGATCCGCCAGCTGCCCATCATCTGGAGGAGCGCCGGCCTGACGAACTGCTCGAAGGCCACCATCACCGACACCGGATTGCCGGGCAGACCGAAGAAAGGGGTCGGGCCGAGGAGCCCGAAGGCCAGCGGCTTGGCCGGCTGTATGGCCACCTGCCAGAACTGCACTTTGCCCAGCTCTCCCACCAGGAGCTTGACCAGGTCGTACTCCCCCATCGACACCCCGCCACTGCTCACCACCAGGTCGGCCTCGGCCGCCCCCTTCTCGAGGGTGCTCCGCAACAGGCCGGCGTCATCACCGACGATGCCCAGGTCGAGCAGCTCCACCTGTGCTTCGGCCAGCAGGCCCCAGAGGAGGGGTCGATTGCTGTCGCGAATTTGGCCGGGACGGAGCACCGGGGTTTCCGGGCTCTGCACCTCGTCCCCGGTGGAGACCACCGCCACCCGGGGGCGCCGGTGCACCGGGGGCCGGGCGATCCCCAGCGAGGCCAGCACGCCCAGGTGAGCAGGGCCGAGCCGTTCTCCGGCCGCCAGCACCACCCGACCGGCCGCCAGGTCGCCTCCGGCCGGGCGCACCGCCGTTCCCGGCTTCACCGGGACCAGCACCCGCACCGAATCCCCCTCGGGTGCAGTGTCCTCCACCCGCACCACCGCGTCGGCCCCGTCGGGGATGGGGGCACCGGTCATGATCTTGATGGCGGCGCCCTCCTCGACCCGGCCCCGGGCCAGGTGACCGGCCGCCACGTCCTCCACCACCTCCAGGGTCACCGGAGCGTCGGCCGTATCCGTAGCCCGGACCGCGTAGCCGTCCATGGCCGAGTTGGCGAAGGGTGGCACGTCGTGCGGGGCGGTGACGGGAGCGGCCAGGGCCAGCCCCAGCGCTTGCCCCAGCGGCACCTCGACCTCGGGCAGCAGCGGAATGGCCGACAGCACCTCCCGCTGGGCCTCCGGGAGAGGCTTCACAGACTCTCCACGAAGGAGGTCAGGAACTCCCGGTACTCCTTGGCCCACTCAGGGTGATCGGCCCCCAGGAAGGCGGTGGCTTCCATGAGGCCGAGCGGGGTGCCCACGTCGAGGAGGTCGTCCTCGATCACCAGGCCCAGGCAGCGGCCCCCTTCGGCGAGGGCGCGGATTGCGTCGGTGAGCTGCACCTCGCCTCCGTGGCCGGGTGGCAGGCCCTCCAGGGCCTCGAAGACCTCGGGAGTGAACAGGTACCGGCCGACCAGGCCCAGGTTGGAGGGAGCCGCCTCCCGGCCGGGCTTCTCCACCGCCCCCCGCACCTCCAGCACCCGGGCGTCGCGCCAGGGACCAGGGATCACCACCCCGTATCGCTCCAGCATCTCGGGCCCCAGGGATCGCAAGCACACCACCGAGCGGCCGTCCGAGGCGGCGGCCGTCGAGGCCAGCACGTCGCGGCCCGGCAGCACGATCTTGTCGACCAGCAAGCAGAAGAAGGGCCGACCTGCCACCGCCTCCCGGGCCACCAGCACCGCGTCTCCCAGGCCGCGAGCAATTTGCTGTACCACCGGCCGCACCTCCACCCCCTCCAGGCCCGGCAACCCTCCCTCCTCGTCGAAGTGGCGGCGGACCAGCTCCCCCACGTCGGGATCGACCACCACGATCACCTCGCGGGCCCCCGCCCGGGCCGCCTCCTCGACGGCGTACTGGACGGTGGGCCGGTCCACCACCGGGATCAGCGCCTTGGGAACCACCCGGGTGGCCGGCCGCATGCGGGTCCCCCGTCCGGCGGCCGGCACCACCGCCACCTCAATCTTCATTGCGTGCGTCCTCGGTTAATCCTCGGGGAACCCTGGGTTCAACCCAGGGTTCCTGCGCGCCTGGGAGACGCGCAGACGCCCGCAGTTGCCGCTCCTCGCCGCGCACCAGCCGCCGAATGTTCTCCTGGTGCCGGTAGAAGACCAGGCCCACCAGCCCGGCCAGCCACACCAGCTCCCACCCACCGGCTCCGGCGAGGGCCGCCACCGGGAGGGCGAGCGCCAGTCCGGTGAGCGATCCCAGCGAAGAGATCCCGGTCAGCCGAACCATGAGCGCGTAGGCCACCAGGAAGGCCGCCAAGGCCCACGGGGCCAGCCAGGCCAGCACGCCCCCGGCGGTGGCCACCCCCTTTCCACCCCGGAAACGGTGCCAGAGCGGGTAGCAATGCCCCAGCACCGCCGCCAGCCCGGCCGCGAATCCGATCGCCTGGCTGCCTCCCAGCGCCTCCCCCAATCCGGCGGCCACCAGCCCCTTGAGGGCATCGCCCACCAGGACCAGGGCGGCGTAGCGCTTCCCCAAGGCCCGCATCACGTTGGCGGTGCCCGGGTTGCCGCTCCCTACCTGGTAGATGTCGACCCCCTTGGCCCGCGACACCCAAACCGCGAAATCGATGCTTCCTAACAGGTAGGCGATGACGAGGGCGACGAGGGCCTCGATGGTCACCCGGCGAGTCTATAGGCCGTTGATATGATGCCCTGCCCGCTATGCCCATCTACGAATACGAGTGCAAGCGCTGCGGCCAGCGCATCGAGGCCTTCCGGTCCTTCTCCGATCGGCCTCTCGAGCAGCACGAGGGCTGTGGCGGGGAGCTGCAGAAGCTCTTCTTCCCGGCCGGGATCATCTTCAAGGGCTCCGGCTTCTACACCACCGACTCGCGTCCTAAGAAGAAGGAGAGGGAGAAGGACGAGGCCAAGGCCGACTCCAAGCCCTCTCCGAAGAAAAGGGACTCCTCCCAGGACGACTGAGAGTCCGACCCTCTTCCCCGGCCCTTCTCCCCACGGTACGTTGCCGCTGTGTACTGGTTCCGCCGTCCTCCCTACCTGCGCTGGGGAGTCGGCGCGTTGCTGATCGCCTTGGCGCTGGTGGGCGAGTTCCGGAAGGCCCCGACCGTCTCCTATCCCTTTGCGGCGGGCCCGCTGCCGGCCGGGCGAGCGATCACCGATGAGGTGGTCGACTGGCGCCCCGTGCCGGCCGGGCTGCTCCCGGCCGCCGAGCTGGACGACCGGGTGACGGCCCGGGCGGTGAGGGCCGGCGAGCCGCTGGTCCCCTCGCTGGTGGTCAGCCGCCGGGCGGCCGTCCCCGATGGCTGGTGGGCCCTCCCGATCGGCCTGCCCGGGCGGGCCCTGCCCGGGGATCGGGTCCAGCTCGTGCTCGTTCCGGTCGACCCGGTCGCCCTCCCGCTCACGGTGCCCGGGATGGTGGTGGAGGCGGCCGCCCCCTCCGACGATCTGTTCTCGTTGGCGGGTCCCACCGGCCTGGTGGCGGTGCCCGGCGATCAGGCCCCGGCCGTGGCCCAAGCGACCGGGGAAGGGCGGGTGGTGGTCGCCCTGGCGCCGTGATCTTCCTCCCCCTTTGGGAAGGGCGGGTGGTGGTCGCCCTGGCGGCGTGGTCCCGATCGCTAGCGGACCGATGGAGCATCGTGACGGCGTATCGCCAGGTTGTCGAATCGATCAGCTGGTCACTCCATCGCGCGTCAATCGCGCGAGGGGGTGCGATGGGAGGGGTAGGAATGCGATATGACGGGAAGCGAAAACCGGCTCTGACCAGGCAGTTCGCGCGTTTCCCCTGGTCGGCGGTCCATCCAGAATCAGGCTCATAATTACAAGGAGCCGAGGCCAGCCAGAACCGTCGGGTTATCGAGCGTGGTGCGGACGGCGACTCCGATGAGGTAGACCACCGAGATCGACTCTACCTGGTAGGAGGTCAGCTGTTGATAGTGATGATGCGGCAGATGCTCTCCGGAGGGCAGTCGACCGGATCGAGGTCAGTGGCGCGCTCCCGGACGGCGGCCAGGTCACGACGGAGGTTGCGCAGGTCCTTGATGCGTTCGTCCACGTTCTTGATCCTGGCGTCGAGGAGCTCGGTGACATGCCGGCACGGCGACCGTCCCCGGTCCCGGATCTGGAGCACTTGGTTCAGCTCACTGAGGGTGAGGCCGACCGTCTGGCCGGCGCGGATGAACTCGAGCCGATCCACCACCGCCGGGTCGTAGTCCCGGTAGCCCGATGGGCTCCGCTCCGGTTCAGGAATCAGGCCCTTCTCCTCGTAGAAACGGATCGCGGAGGTAGCCAATCTAGCTCTCCGAGCTACTTCACCGATCTGCATGAAGGCAAGATTAGCACTTGACCTTCAACCGTACTTGAAGGTGTACGTTACGGACGCGACCGACGCACCAGGAGGTGTGATGATGACCGACACGAAGCTCAGAGATTGGGCCGAGCAGTTAGCAGCCGCCAGCCCGACTATGGATCCAGAACAGCAGCGAATCGCTCTTCAGGTCTATCGGCTGATAGCGGAGACCGCCGAGCCGGTCACGATCACCCAGATCGCTGATGGCGCCGGCCTGTCCGCCGCCCGGGTGGAGGAGAGTCTTCGTGCCTGGCCGCTGGTGCTCAGGGACGACAAGGATCGTGTGGTCGGTTTCTGGGGTATCCACGCCGAGCACATCACCCCGACCCATGCCATCGAAGTCGACGGGACCACGGTCTACGCCTGGTGCGCCTGGGACACCCTGTTCATCACCGAGATCCTCGGCCGTCAGACACGGGTCACCTCCACCGACCCTCACGAGGGGACCCCGATCCGACTCACCGTCACCCCCGACGGGGTGACCAGCCTGGAACCGCCGGAAGCCGTGGTGTCACTTCTCCTTCCCGAGGATGGCTTCACCGACGACGACATCCAACGGCTCTGCCACAAGGTGCATTTCTTCACCTCACCTGAGTCGGCGCAGGCGTGGATCGACGGACGGCCCGGCCTGTTCGCCGTAAGTGTCGACGAGGCCTTTGAACTCGGACGCATCACCAACCGTCTCCGGATGGGCACGGTCATCTCGGGAGCCGACCGAAAAGCTGAGGCCGGCTGATGGAGATCACCCTCCAATACTTCGACGGCTGCCCCAACTGGAAGACAACCGCCGGTCACCTGTCCCGGCTCGTCGAAGAAGGCTTGGACGCCACCATCGGCTACGAGCTGATCCACAGCCACGAGAACGCAGTCGCCCGCGGCTTCCGCGGGTCACCCACGGTGCTCGTCGACGGCGTCGATCCCTTCGCCGACGAGAACGCACCAGTGGGACTGGCCTGCCGGGTTTATCGGACGGAGAGCGGGTTTACCGGCTCACCATCAGTCCCCCAGCTGCGCCGAGCCATCGCCGGCTACTAAGGAGCGAGCTGACGTGGTGACCGGCATCGACCGCATCCAGCTGCTCCAACTGGTCGAATACGAGGACGCCCAGATCGTCGACGTCCTCCCCGAACCCGAGTTCCGTGAGGCGCACATCCCTGGTTCAGTCAACATCCCGCTCAATCAGATAACCGCCGAAACGGCTGCTGTCCTCTCCCCCCACCGACCGGTGGTCGTCTACTGCCACGACGGGTTGTGAGACATGTCCCCACGAGCCGCGTGCCGGCTCGAAGCACTCGGGTACGACCGGGTCTACGACTACGTCGACGGCATCGCCGACTGGAAAGCTGCCGGGCTGCCCACCGAAGGAACCGCCGATCCGAAGCAGCGGGTCGCCGACGCCACCAGATTCGACGTCCCCACCTGCCGGCCTGACGAGACCATCGGTGACATAAGGGCCAGGGTGGTCGACGGCGGCTGGGACGTATGTGTTGTCACAGACTGTGACGGGATGGCCATCGGCCGTATCCGCAGCACGGGCTTCGACACAGACGCTGACCGTCTAGCGGTGGAGGTCATGGAGCCCGGGCCCAGCACCGTTCGACCCGACGGGCTGCTCCACCCCCTCGTCCAACGTATGCAGGAACGGGACGCTCCACATGTGTTCGTCACCACCCCGCAAGGCAAGCTGATCGGAATCCTCATCCGAGACGAAGCCGCCCGGCTGCTCGCCGGAGACCCACCCCAACAGATCTGGCGAGAGTGCGAATGCTGCCCCGGGGGATGGACAAGCCGAGGAACCACCCGCGAAACTACTTGACCTTCGACCCGGGTCGAGGGTTTAGCGTGGTGGGCATGGACGGATACAGGATCGCCGAGGCGACTCGTTCCACCGGTTTCAGGGTGTAGGCGCTGCGCTTCTACGAGCAAGAAGGTGTGGTCGTCCCAGGGCGGACGGCCACCGGTTACCGGAGCTATCAAGAGGATCATTTGGAGGCGCTTCGGTTCGTGGCCCGGGGCAAACAGCTCGGGTTGAGCCTCGACGAGATCACCGAGCTGTTGGTGCTCCTCGACCAGGAAGAGTGCGGGCCGGTGCAGACCCGGATCAGACAACTGGTCACCGAATGGGTCGCGCAAGCGCAGGAGCAGATCGCAGAGCTGGTGGCGTTCACCGCCCAGTTACAGACGGCAGGGGCTCGAATCGGTGTGCACACCCCGGACGGTGGCTGCGACGACGAATGCGGATGCCGGTCCGACCCAGGCAGATCAACGGCTGGGGGAGGAGATCTGATCCCGCTCGCCGGTGTCGGCTCGGTCGACATCGCTTGTTCGCTACATCCGGACCTGGTCGGAGGAAGGATCGACGAGTGGAACCAGATGCTCGCATCGGGGACAAGCCGGGAAACGATTCCAAACGGCATTCGAGTCAGATTCGACCGAAACGTCGACGCGCACACACTCGCCGGGCTCGCTGCCGCCGAACAGACCTGCTGCTCGTTCTTCCATTTCGATATCGGCATCGGGGCGGAAGGCGTGACCCTGGACGTGACCGGCCCCGACGACGCGGCAAGTCATCACCGCGGTATTCGGAGCTGCGGCATGACCCGAAGACTGAGAGCACTTCTCGTCGGAGCAGCGTGCCTGGCCTGCTGCCTGCCGCTCATCCTCGGGCTCATCGGGGCGACCACCGGTGTCGCCCGGGGCAATCGGATCCGCCCGCACAGCCGGCATTCTGCGCTTCGGTCCCTTCGGCTGACAGGTCTCGGTCATTGGCTGACCGGGTGACTGACACTGAAATTGGAGGGGTACGAAAAAGCAACAGTGGCCCTGGCGCCGTGAACTCCCTCCCCCTTTGGGGGAGGGCCGCGCCGCGAACTCCCTCCCCCT
>JBOGFC010000131.1:0-6892 GCA_050742155.1 Acidimicrobiia bacterium | reverse complement strand
GGGACACCGCTCCCTCCCCTGAGGGGGAGGGCCGGGGAGGGGGTGACTGATGCCCGCCCGCGAATGGAACGCCCGGAGCTACCACCGGGTCTCTGGACCGCTGGAGGAGATGGGGCGCGAGGTGCTGGAGCGACTCCCGCTCCGGGGCGACGAGACCGTGCTCGACGCCGGATGCGGTACCGGCCGGGTCACCGCCCTCCTGGTTGACCGCCTGCCCCGAGGGAAGGTGATCGCGGTGGACGTCGACGCGGAGATGGTCCGCCTGGCTCGCCAGAACCTCGGACCTAGGGTCGACGTCCGGTTGGCCGACCTGACCGAGCTGGCCCTCGAGCGCCCGGTCGACGCGGTGTTCTCGACCGCCACCTTCCACTGGATCAGCAACCAGCAGCGCCTCTACCAGCGTCTCTTCGCCAACCTGGTGCCCGGCGGCCGGCTGGTGGCCCAGTTCGGAGGCGCCGGCAACGTCGCCCGCATCCTGGAGGCCGCCGCCCGAATCGGCCGCCGGACTCCCTTCGCCCACCATTTCCACGGCTGGGAGCGGCCTTCCCGCTTTCCCTCCCCCGAGGAGACCGGGAGGGCGCTGGAGCGGACCGGGTTCACAGAGGTTCATTGCTGGCTCGAGTCTCGTCCGGTGGTGCCGGACGATCCGGTCACCCACCTGGCGACGATCTCGCTCGGCCCGCATCTGGAACGCTTGCCCGTCGGGAAGCGAAGTGCATTTGTGGAGCAGGTGGCTGCGTCCCTCAATCAGCCGGTCACCATCGACTACGTGCGGCTCAACGTCGATGCGGTCCGGCCGGGCCTCCCCTCCCCCCGGCCCCCTCCCCAAGGGAGGGGGAGGTAGCCCCGGCCCCCTCCCCAATGGAGGGGGAGCTAGGCTCTCTTCCATGCCCAACGACGAGGAACGCATCGCCCTCTTCCTCGATTACGAGAACCTGGCCATCGGGGCGCGCGAGAACCTCAACGGGCTCCAGTTCGACTTCAAGCCGATCGCCGACGCCCTGGCCGAGCGGGGGCGGGTGGTGGTGCGGCGCGCCTACGCCGACTGGTCCTATTTCCAGGAGGACCGCCGCATGCTCACCCACAGCCACGTGGAGCTGATCGAGATCCCCCAGCGGATGGGGGCGGTGCGCAAGAACGCCGCCGACATCAAGATGGCGGTGGACGCCCTGGAGCTCTCCTTCGAGCGCGACTACCTGACCACCTTCGTCATCTGCACCGGCGACAGCGACTTCACCCCCCTCGTCCACAAGCTCCGGGAGCTCAACAAGAAGGTGATCGGGGTGGGCATCAAGGAGTCGACCTCGCCGCTGCTCCCTCCGGCCTGCGATGAGTTCCTCTTCTACGAGAGCCTGGAGGGAGTGGACGTTCCCCGGAGGGAAAGGCGCCGGGGCAAGCAGCGACCGGAGCCGCAGCCGGAGGGGCCACCGGAGCAAGCGCCGGAGAGCGTGGAGGACCTCGCCCAGGTGGTCACCCAGACCCTGGCCGGCCTGCAGCGCAGCACCGGCGAGGCGGTGCACGGCTCGTTCCTCAAGCGAGCCTTGCTCCGCAAGGATCCCACCTTCAACGAGGCAGACTACGGATTCCGGGGCTTTGCCGAGCTCCTCCGCCACCTGGAGGAGCGCAAGATCATCGAGCTGAGCGAGGGATCGGCGGCCGGCGACCCGGTAGTGAGCTTCCCCGAGCATGGCGACGAGGAGGAGGAGGCCTTCAACCTCCTGCGATCGGTGGTGACCGAGCTGGAATCCGCCGACGGCCCGCCCCTCCTCTCCGGGCTGAAGGACAGGCTCCGCAAGCGCCGGCCCGGCTTCACGGAGAAGAAGTTCGGCTTCTCCGGCTTCCTGCAGTTCGCCAAGGCGGCCGCCACCCGCGGCCTCGTCGACCTCACCTGGGACGAGAGCGCCGACGACTACGTGCTGCGCAGCACCGGCCGCTAGGGATTGTCCCAGGGTTTGCACTAGGCCCGTGCCGGGAGGGCGGCCTCGGGCTCGTCGACCAACCCCACCCCGGCCCGCTTGGAGAAGGCGATGGCCACCCCCAGCACCACCAACGCCCCTAGGGCGATGGCGTACCGCCACGGGCTGTCCTGCAGGTTGATGACGGCCGGCAGGATGAGCAGCGAGACGAGGTTCATCACCTTGATCAGGGGATTGAGGGCCGGCCCGGCCGTGTCCTTGAAGGGGTCCCCCACGGTGTCCCCGATCACGGCCGCCTTGTGGGCCTCCGACCCCTTCCCCCCGTGGTGCCCGTCCTCAATGTACTTCTTGGCGTTGTCCCAGGCCCCCCCGGCGTTGGAGAGAAAGTTGGCCATCAGCTGGCCGGTCAGGATGACCGCCGCCAGAAAGGCCCCCAGGGCGAGGTAGCTGATCCCGAAGCCGAGGATGACCGGGGTCAGCACGGCCAGCAGCGCCGGGGTGGCCAGCTCCCGAAGGGCCGCCCCGGTACAGATGTCGATCACCCGCCCGTAGTCCGGTCGTTCGGTGTAGTCCAAGATGCCGGGATGCTCCCGGAACTGCCTCCGGACTTCCTGCACCACCACCCCGGCCGTGCGCCCGACCGCCCGGATGGCCAGGGCGGAGAACAGGAACACCACCCCTCCGCCCACCAGCAAGCCGATGAAGGTGGTGGGGTCGGCCACGTTGACCTGGGTGAGCGGATCGGCGAAGAGCGCCGAGCCCTGCAGCCCGAGGCGGAGCTCCTCGCCGATGGTCTCGATGAAGGAGGCGAACAGGGCCACCGCGGCGATCACCGCCGACCCGATGGCAAAGCCCTTGGTGACCGCCTTGGTGGTGTTTCCGGCCGCGTCGAGGCTCACCATGATCCGGCGGGGCTCGCCCTCGAACTCCCCCGACATCTCGGCGATGCCGGCCGCGTTGTCGGCCACCGGCCCGTAGGTGTCCTCACTCACCACCACCCCGGTGGTGGCCAGCATGCCCATGCCGACCAGTGCCACCAGGTAGAGCGAGTACTGGAGGTTGCCATCGCCCAGGGCGATGGCCGTCCCCAGGGCCGCGGCGACGGCCACGATCGCCCACACGCTCGACTCCAGGCCCGAGCTGAACCCGGACAAGAGCGTGGTGGCCGGGCCGGTGCGGGAGGCCTCGGCGATCTCACGGACCGGGGCGGTGTGGGTGGAGGTGAAGTACTCGGTGAGGCGACTCACCAGTTGGGCCAGCACCAGGCCGACCACCACCGCCCAGAAGACGTCCAGGTTGTGCACGTAGAAGTGGGCCACCAGGAAGGTGCCCACCACCGTGAGGAGGCCGGCGGTGGCGAAGCCGCGGTTGATGGGAGCGAGCGGGCTACGGTCGCCCTCCCGGGCGCGCACCGCGTACACGCCCACCACGGAAGCCAGCACCCCGATGGCCCGGGCCACCACCGGGAAGATCAGCCCCAGGGCCGGATTGGCCCCGATCGACTGGAAGGCGGCCACGCCCAGAATGATCGAGGCCACCAGGGTGACCTCGTAGCTCTCGAACAGGTCGGCCGCCATCCCGGCGCAGTCCCCGACGTTGTCGCCCACGTTGTCGGCGATGGTGGCCGGGTTGCGGGCGTCGTCCTCGGGGATACCCGCCTCCACCTTGCCGACCAGGTCGGCCCCCACATCGGCCGCCTTGGTGAAGATGCCCCCACCCACCCGCAGGAACAGGGCTAGCAGCGACCCTCCGAAGCCGAAGCCGACCAGGATGGCCGAGGCGGCGTTCTGAAAGATCAGCACGATCAGGGTGGCCCCCAAGAGCCCCAGGCCCACCGTGAACATCCCGGCCACGCCCCCGGTCCGGAAGGCCACCTGCAGGGCGGCCGGCAGCGAGCCGGCCCGGGCGGCGGCCGCGGTGCGCACGTTGCCCCGCACCGCCAGGCTCATGCCGATGAAGCCGGTCAGGCCGGACATCAGGCAGCCGGCCACGAAGGCCAGCGTGCGAAAGAGGCCCGACTCGGCCACGCTGAGCGCCTGTGACCCGTCCGGGCGGACCACGGCGGTGGCGGTGAGGAACACCACCCCGACCAACGGGATGAGGATGAGAGCGATGGTCCGGAACTGCCGTCTCAGGTAGGCCATGGCCCCTTCCTGGATCGCCTCGGCGATCTGGCGCATGAGCGGCGTGCCCTGGTCGGCCGCCAGGGTGCTGCGCATCAGGGCGAAGCCCACGCCCAGCGCCAGGAGGGCGGTGGCCACCGAGAACCACAGCCAGACGTACTCGCCCAAGCCCAGCTCGAAGACCTGGTAGCCGCCCTCGGCGACCAGAACCGGCCTCATGGTGTCTCTCGTACGAAGATCTGACGGGCCAGCTTGTGACCGATAGTGCGATCCTGCCCGTTCACCGACAGCACGACGGGCCCCTCAAAGGGATGCTTCTCACGCACGGTGACTCGGACGCCCGGCCGAAGGTCGAGTGTCTCCAGGAAGGCCACCACCTCGGGGTCGGTGCTCCCCGGGACGGCCACCACCGCCTCCTCGCCCGGCTCGAGGGAAGCCAGGGGCGGAAGGACGGGCAAGTGGTCGGAGTCGGGGTCGGGGATGGGGAAGCCATGCGGGCAGGTGGTGGGCCGGTCGAGGGCCACGAAGAGGCGGTGCTCCACCTCGTCGGGAAGCCGATGCTCGAAGGTCACCGCCAGGCGGTCGGCCTCTTCCCAGGGATAGCCGAGCATGTCCGAGAGGAAGCGCTCGACGATCCGGTGCCGGCGGATGGCCGACACCGCCGCCCGGCGACCCTTGTCGGTGAGCTCCACCGACTGATAGGGGAGGTGCTCGACCAGGCCCCGCTCGGTGAGGTGCTTGATGCGGGCGGTTACCGTGGCCGGGCTGAGCTCCAGGGCGGCGGCCAGGTCTCCGCCCCGGACCTCACCCGCCTGGGAGAGCCGGTAGACGGACTTGAGCGTCTCGCGTTCTTTTTCGGATAACTGTGACATGAGACTTTGGATAATAGAAGTTTCTAATTCGTAATGTCTAACTCTCCCGAGCCCTCCCCGGGCCATTACACGTGACCGGGGGCACATGTGGGCTGTGATGAGGCGCATCTCCCCGTGGTGAAGAGAATCATCCTCCGGTTGTGACCCAGGCCATTTACCGCCGAGGTGAGAAGGCGGATAATCGGCTGCCAGTTCTAGCTAGGAGGAATGCAGGTGAGTGACGCCGCGGTATTGAGGCAGACGAGCCGGCCGGCAGGCTCTCAGAGCTTGGTGGACCAACTGAATGGCCGCTATCACCGTGCCGCTCTATGGAGCTTCATGGCGATCGTCGTGGCGCATTGGGCGGAGCACCTCCTGCAGGCCTTCCAGATCTGGGGCCTCGGGTGGGCGAGGCCGGAGGCACGGGGGGCCCTGGGCCTGGCCTTCCCCTGGCTCGCCAGCTCCGAGTCGCTGCACTATTTCTATGCCATCGTGATGCTCGGCGGCCTGATCCTTCTCCGCCCGGGATTCGCCGGCCGCTCACGGACGTGGTGGAACGTGGCTCTCGGTATCCAGTTCTGGCACCATATCGAGCACTTCCTCTTGCTCGGCCAGGTGGTGGTGGGGGTCAACTTGTTGGGCAAGCCGGTCCCGACGAGCGTTGTCCAGCTGGTCGTTATGCGGGTCGAGCTCCACCTGCTCTACAACGTGTTGGTGTTCATCCCCATGCTGATCGCCATGATCTATCACGTGCTTCCCACCGAAGGGGAGCGCCACCAGGTCGCCTGCACGTGCGCTACTCGGACTCGGCTGGAGCCGGCCCCCGGGCACTAGCTCCGGAAGGCTTCTCGGGTCAGAGTTCCCCGGGCCTGGCGAAACGGTAGAAGATCGGGCAGGTTCCCGACTGGGCGATCCCCCCGAAGACCTACGCCCAAACGGGGCCATCCTGCTGGTCCTCTCTCTCGCCGCCGCTCCCGGCGCCCCTCGCCGTCGGGGGGCCCCCCACCGGCACCCCGGTCGGCGAAGAGGTAGCCCAGCAGGGTCCCCTACTCGGAGAGGCTTGGTTGCAAAGTGGAGAGAGGTGGCTCTCGTTCCTCGGTTGGCGGAGGAAGGACTTGCACCAAACCCACGGGGTGCAATCGGAGGGGGGGGAGAAGTTGAGCTCAATCTATCGGCGGCGATAGACGCGTGACCGGTGGTCGATTCGAACCACCTCAACAACCGACGCGACCTCATCGATGCGATACACAACCCGGTAGGGACCACGACGAGCCGCCAAGTAGCCTGCGAGCTCCCGTGTCAGCGGTTTGCCGACTCGCCGAGGTTCCTCTAGGAGAGGTCCGGTCAGAAACTCGACGATCGCCGCTGATGCTTTCTCGGGTAGGCGGCCCAAGCCGCGTTCGGCGAAAGCCGACACACGGAGACTCCACGTCACTTGGCGAGGTACTTAGCTCGCAGCTCCTCGGCAGTAACGTACTCGCCCCGATCGATCTCTTCCTGGGATCGCCGAATCTCCTCCAGCGCACCCGGCTCGGAAAGAAGGTCGAGGGTTTCCTCCAACGACTCGAGGTCATCAGGGCTGAGAATCACCGCCGCCGGCCTCCCGTTCCGAGTGAGTATCACGCGCTCATGGTGCTCCTCCACCCTGTCGACGATTTCCGATAAGCGTTTCTTGATCTCGGCAAGCGGCAGCGTCGTATCAGACATGACCATCATTCTAGTCATACAAGAGCGAGCGGCTAACCTCCAACATGCTCACGGCCAGGCCCGGTCGGAAACAGACGAAGGACCGCCACCGAGACTCGACGTCGATCTGGGTCACACTCCTACGACGGCCACGATGCCGTCCAGGTGAAGGAAGTCCGATTCGTTCCGGGTGTACAGGGGGAGACCATGTGCGGCCGCCGTCGAGGCGATCAGGAGATCGGCGAGCCGGGTTCGACTCGAACGGCCGGCCGCCCGGGTCGCCGCGAACGCCCGCCCATAGGCTCGGGCGGCTTCG
>JBOGFC010000130.1:0-24823 GCA_050742155.1 Acidimicrobiia bacterium | reverse complement strand
TACGATTTCGGGGTGTTCATCGGCACGCTGGCCAACATCGGGACCGTCTTGCTCGGGGCGGCCATCGGCACGGCCCTCGGAGGACGGCTCCCGGAGCGGGTGCGGCAGACGGTGATGGCCTCCCTCGGCCTGCTCACCCTGGCCCTGGGCTTTCGGGAGTCACTCGCCTCGGACCGCTTCGTGGTGGTGCTGGCCGCCATCCTGCTGGGCGCCCTGACCGGTGAGCTCCTCCGGATCGAGGCCGGCCTGGAGTGGGTGGGAGAGCGTTTCCGGGAACTGGCGGTGGGCCGGCGGCGAGCAGAGGAGGACGGCACCCGCGCCGGGTTCGGCGAGGGGTTCGTGATCGCCTCGCTGGTCTTCTGCGTCGGTCCGCTCACCGTCCTCGGCTCCATCCAGGACGGGCTGGGCGACCCCGAGCTGCTCTTCGTCAAGTCGGGGCTGGACGGTTTCGCCTCGATCGCCTTCGCGTCGGTCTACGGCTGGGGAGTGGCCGCCGCCGCTCTGACGGTGGCGGTGGTCCAGGGAGGGATCGCCGGGCTGGCCTCCTTGCTTGCGGGCGCCCTCGACCAGCCGATGGTGGAGGCGCTCTCCTCGGCGGGAGGCATCCTGCTCCTCGGCGTGGGCTTGCGCCTCCTCGGCCTGGGGCGCATCCGGGTGGCCAACCTCTTGCCGGCCCTCCTCTACGCGCCCCTGCTCACCGCCTGGCTCGACTAGCGGCTACTCGGTCCCTGAGCGCAGATCACCCCTGGGCGGCAGCCACCAGCTGGCGCATCATGCGGGCGCTGGCTCCCCAGAGGACCTCTTCCTCGAAGTCGAAGAACCACAGCTCATGGCCTCCCCAGTCCTCTGACCGCCACCCCGCCTCCACGAAGAATCCCTCCAGCGGCGGCTCCAGGACCAGGTCCACCTCGTTGGGGTCGGGGCGCAGCTCGGGAGGGGAGCTCAGCCTTCCCACCACCGGGGCCACAATGAGCTCGGTCCGCGCCGCCTGGACCGGGGGCAGAAATCCCAACACATGGACGTCCTCAGGCACGATCCCCACCTCCTCCCATGCCTCCCGCAGGGCGGTGGCCACCAGGTCGGAATCATCGGAGGTTGACATGCCACCCGGGAAGGCGATCTGGCCGGCATGGGTGGGCATGTGGTCGGGGCGCTTGATGAGCACCACCCGCACCCGCCCCGCTTGGTCTTCGTAGAGCGGCATCAGCACCGCCGCCGAGGGGGGCGGCTCCGACTCCGGGATTGCAGAGGGAAGTCGCTCCAGCCGCTGCCAGATCTCGTCCACCGGGGCGCCATGCTAAGAGCCTTCGTGCGCCAGATAGGCTGAGCCCATGGAATCGGCGCTCTCCACCCGGCCCCGCTTCTCGCCCCGCTTCGTCCTGCGCCCCTTCAAGCGCCGGGATGTCGATCCGCTGCTCGAGGCGGTCCTGGCCTCCATCCCCGAGCTCCACCAGTGGCTGCCCTGGGCGCACCTGGGCTATGGGCGGCCGGACGCGGTCAACTTCGTGCGGGACAGCATCCGGTCTTGGCAGGAGGGACGGGCCTACGACTTCGCCGTGCGTCGGGTGGCCCACCCTCAGCGGCATCTGGGGAACGTGTCGCTCTGGTTCCTCTCCCATCCCTTCCGGGCCGGAGAGATCGGCTACTGGGTGCGGACCGAAGAGACCCGCCAGAACGTGGCCACCGAGGGGGTGACCGCCGTGCTGCAGCTGGCCTTCGAGGAGCTGGAGATGCACCGGGTGGTGCTGCGCATCGCCGAGGGAAACCTCTCCTCGGAGCGGGTGGCCGAGAAGCTGGGCTTCATTCGCGAGGGGGTGCTGCGGGAGGAGATCCGGGTGCGGGGAGTGTGGCTCGACCACTCCGTGTGGGGGCTGCTGGAGCACGAGTATCGCCGGAACCGGGACCGCTATACCGCCGCCAACTGGATGGCCGGCGTGTAGGGGCGGGCCCTTCGGCCCGCCCCTGCTCTCAACGGCCGGGCTAGCCCCCTCCCTATCCCTCCCCCGAAGGGGGAGGGAAGTTCAAGGAGCTAGAAGTCGTTCATGCCGTGGCCGCCGCCGGCGGCCCCCATCGGCATCTTCTCCTCTTCCTTCTGCTCGGCGATGAGCGCCTCGGTGGTGATGAGGAGTGCCGCGATGGAAGCTGCGTTCTGCACCGTCGAACGGGTCACCTTGGCCGGGTCGGCGATGCCGGTGGACAGCAGGTCCTCGTACTCGCCCTTTTGGGCATTGAAGCCCTTGGGGCCATCGAGCTCTCGCACCCGCTCGACCACCACCCCGCCTTCGAAGCCGGCGTTGTCGGCGATCTGGCGCATGGGCTCCTCCAGCGCCTTGCGGACGATGAGGCGGCCGGTCTTCTCGTCGTCGCTACCGCCCCGCATCTTGTCGAGCACCGCCTGGGCCCTCAGCAGGGCCACGCCGCCCCCGGCCACGATTCCCTCCTCCACCGCCGCCCGGGTGGCGGAGAGGGCGTCCTCGATCCGGTGCTTCTTCTCCTTGAGCTCCACCTCGGTGGCGGCGCCCACCTTGACCACCGCCACGCCCCCGGCCAGCTTGGCCAGGCGCTCGGAGAGCTTCTCGCGATCCCAGTCGGAGTCGGAGTTCTCGATCTCTCGCTTGATCTGCTTGATGCGCCCCTCCACGGCGTCGGACGAGCCGGCCCCGTCCACGATGGTGGTGTCGTCCTTGTCGACCATCACCTTGCGGGCCTTGCCGAGCATGTCCACGGTCACGTTCTCGAGCTTGAGGCCGACCTCCTCGGAGATGACGGTAGCCCCGGTGAGGATGGCGATGTCCTGCAGCATGGCCTTGCGCCGCTCCCCGAAGCCGGGAGCCTTGACGGCCACCGACTGGAAGGTGCCCCGGATCTTGTTGACCACCAGAGTGGCCAGGGCTTCGCCCTCCAGGTCCTCGGCGATCACCACCAGCGGCTTACCGTGTTGCATGACCTTCTCCAGCACCGGCAGCAGGTCGTGCACCGCGGTGATCTTCTGGTTGGCGATGAGGAGGTAAGGCTCCTCCAGCACCGCCTCCTGACGGTCGGGATCGGTGAGGAAGTAGGGCGAGATGAAGCCCTTGTCGAACTGCATGCCCTCGGTGAACTCGAGCTCCATGCCAAAGGTCTGGCTCTCCTCCACCGTGATGACCCCGTCCTTGCCCACCTTGTCCATGGCCTCGGCGATGATCTCGCCGATGGCCGGGTCGGCGGCCGAGTTGGCCGCCACGTGGGCGATCTCGTCGCGGGTCTCGATCTCCCGGGCCGACTCACGGATGGTGTCCACCACCCGCTCCACGGCCTGCTCGATGCCCCGCTTGAGGCCCATCGGGTTGGCCCCGGCCGCCACCTGGCGGAGGCCCTCCCGCACCATGGCCTGGGCGAGCACGGTGGCGGTGGTGGTGCCGTCGCCGGCTACCTCGTTGGTCTTGTTGGCCACCTCGTAGGCGAGCTTGGCGCCCATGTTCTCCCACGGGTCCTCGAGCTCGATCTCCTTGGCGATGGTCACCCCGTCATTGGTGATGGTGGGAGCGCCCCACTTCTTCTCCAGGACCACGTTGCGGCCCTTGGGGCCCAGGGTGACCTTGACGACGTCGGCCAGCTTGTTGACGCCGGCCTCGAGGCCCCGGCGGGCCTCCTCATGGAATCTCAGGTCTTTTGCTGCCATGGATCAGTGTCCTCCTACTTGATGACTGCCAGCACGTCGCGGGACGAGAGGATCAGGTACTCCTCGCCCTCGAACTTGAACTCGGTGCCCCCGTACTTGGAGTAGACGACCAAATCGCCCTGCTCGATGTCCAGGGGGACACGCTTGCCGTCCTCCCACTCGCCCGGGCCGACCGCCAGCACCTCACCCAGCTGGGGCTTCTCCTTGGCGGTGTCGGGGATGACCAGGCCGCTCGGGGTGCGGGCCTCGTCCTCTTCCTTGGGCTTGACGACCACCCGGTCGCCCAGCGGCTGAAGCTTCATCAGCTCCCCTCCTTTGGCACTCGCTGCTTCCGACTGCTAGAGCTTAGCACTCCATTTCGGGGAGTGCTAATCGGGCTCTGAGGAGGTTGTCTCCAGTTCAACTCCCGGTCAACTCGCTTACGGGATCCTCCGAGGACCGGAGGAGGAGCGTTCACCCATGACCGATGCCCTCGAGCAGATTCGAGACGGGCTGGGACGCCAAGCCCCAGCCCCCAAGGAGGTCATCATCGTGGGGGCGGGCATGGCCGGGTTAGTGGCCGCCGAGCAGCTCCTCGACGCCGGCCACCAGGTGGTGATCCTGGAAGGCCGCCACCGCGTGGGCGGGCGCATCGAGACTCTGCGGGACCCCTTCGCCCCCGGCCTCTACGGGGAGGCGGGCGCCATGCGCATCCCCCGGGCACACCACCTCACCATGGCCTACGTGGAGCGTTTCGGCCTCGAGGTCTTCCCCTTCACCTTGGCCAACCCGAGCACCTACCGCTACTTCAACGGCTCCCGCCACCGGGCCCACGAGGTGGAGGCCGACCCGGCCGTGCTGGGCTTCGAGCTGGCCGAGCACGAGCGAACCGTCCTCAGGCTGTGGGAAGCTTCGATCGGCCCCCTCCGGGAGCGACTCGAGGTGGAGGGGGAGGCGGCTTGGCCTGCCATCGTCCAGCACTACGACCAGTACTCCACCCGGGAGTTCCTCGAGCTGAACGGTTGGTCGGAGGGCGCCATCGAGTGCTTCGGCCTGCTCGAGAACCAGGAGGCCCTGATGAACTCCTCCTTCCTGGAGCTGCTGCGGGAGGAGATCGGCAACTGCTACCGGGACCTGGTGCAGATCCGAGGAGGCATGGACCGCCTTCCCAACGCCTTCCTTCCCCGGCTCGCTCCGCACATCCGGTTCGGCGCCAAGATGATCGCCCTCGAGCAGGACGAACGCTCGGTGACCGTCCACTACCGAACCCGGGCCGGGAAGTGGAGCGAGTCGGGGGACTTTGCCGTCCTCACCGTCCCGTTCCCGGTGCTGCGCCACGTGGAGGTCGCCCCGGCCTTTTCCCGCCCCAAGCAGAAGGCCATCCGCCAGCTCTACTACGACGCCTCCGCCAAGATCTTCCTCCAGTTCCGGCGGCGCTTCTGGGAGGAGGATGAGGGAATCGCCGGCGGGGGGACGGTCACCGACCTGCCGATCCGCAACGTCTTCTACCCCGAGCACGGCCGGGAAACCGGCCGAGGGGTGTTACTGGCCAGCTACACCTGGTCGGAAGATGCCCAGCGCTGGGGCTCCCTCAGCCCCGAGGACCGCTTCGACCAAGCTCTCGAGAACCTCTCCCTCATCCACCCCCAGGCCCCGGCCCACTTCGAGGTGGGTGCCTCCAAGATGTGGCACGATGACCCCTTCGCCGGAGGGGCCTTCGCCCTCTTCGATCCCGGCCAGCAGACCCTGCTCCACCTGGCCATCGCCGCCCCCGAGGGGCGCATCCACTTCGCCGGGGAACACACCTCCCTCTCGCACGCCTGGATCCAGGGCGCCATCGAGTCGGGGCTGCGGGTCGCCCGGGAGGTCCACGAGGCAGCCGGGCGTCTGGCCGCTCAGGGGCGATCTGGACCGCAACGCGACAGGGGTTGACGGGTTCAACTCCTGTCCCACTCCTGTTCAAGCGGAGCCTGGTGTGATGCAGCCCAAGAGCACCATCGAAGGAGAAGGAATGAATCTGTCCACGTTGACGAAGGCCCAGAAGATGGCGCTGGGAGGCGGGGCCCTGCTGCTCCTCGCGAGCTTCCTCCCCTGGTACGCCTTCGGCCCGTTCGGCGTGATCGGCTGGGGAGCCGGGCTCATCGCCTGGCTGGGCATCTTGGCTGGCGTGGCCGGTGCCGCGGTCGTGGGACTGAAGGGAACAGGACAGGCCGACGTGAAGGCCGGTCCGCTGGCTGCCGAGCAGGTGGGGACCATCCTGGCCGGCCTGGGAACGGCGCTGATCCTGCTTCGCCTTCTGACCGCCTCAGGCCTGGCCAGTTTCGGTTTGTTCCTGGGCCTGGCGGGGGCAGCGCTGGCCACCTTCGGCGCCTTCCGGGCCATGCGCGAAGCCGGACTGGAGCTACCCATCGAGGAGGCCCGGCGCCGCCTTGAGGCCAAGGAGCCGGGGCCACCTCCCGAGGAGTTCCCCGGAGGTCACCAATGAGTTTGCGAGCTTCGCTGATCCAACGCCTCATCCCCACCCGGCATGCCTCCTGGAAAGCCTTCGCCGACCGGATGGGCGGGGAGTTCCGAGCCAACCGCTTCTGGCGCAGTGACGAAGTGGTCAGCCGCTTGGGCGACTGGACGGTCCACCTCGACACCGTGATGCTCGATCCAGAGAGCGGGGTGCCCAAGCCGGGCACCTCCTGGTCGACCCGGCGGGGCACACAGGTGTGGGCCAACTTCACGAGCATCGACGGGTTCCGCTTCGCGAGCAGGGACCAGCAGTGGCTCCACCGAAACCCCTTCCGGCTGGAGTGGGACATCGACCCCGGCCGCCTGGTCGATGCCGTTCGGGGACGGTTGGGCGCTGAGGACGTGCAGGTGGGCGTGCCGGAGTTCGACGACCGTTTCACGGTCAAGACCAACGATCCCGACAAGCTGAAGGTGGTCCTCGATGCCTCGATCGTGGACCAGGTGCTGCGCCGGGGTGACCTGGCCGAGATCCGCATCGCCGCTCCCGAGCCGGGGGACGGCTTCGTCGCCCAGCCGGCCACCCTGATCATCTGGGAACGGCAGTTCCTGGTCGACCCGGAGCAGTTGCTCGACCTGCACGAGCTCATCGTCGGCCTGCTCGACCGCCTGGCCCGCCTGGGTTCGGCGGCGCCGGCATCCGAGGTGGCCTGAAGGATCAGTCGGAGACGGCCCGATCCGCCACCGCCATCACTCATCCTGCCCTTGCTGGCGTCGGCGTCGCTCTGCCTCGGCTCGGGCCTCGCGCTCCGCCTGCCGGCGGGCCTCATCGGCCATTCCCTGGCGATACTCGTCGGTCTCCGTGTGGCGCTCGCCCCGCTGCTCCTGGCGGTGGGTCTCGATGTCTTCGGCGATCTCTTCAGCCACCGTCTCACCCAGGTCACTGATTCCATCCCTTATGTCCTTCTCGAGCTGGTCGAGGGCGTCCGTCACCTCCTCCACCTTGCCGAGGGTGTCTTTCAGGAAGTCGTTGAGGCCGTCGACCACGTCCCCTAAGAGGCTGGGAGGCCCGGGGTCCGGGTGGCCGATGTCCTTGAGGTCGTCCAGAAGGTCTCCGAGCGGATCACGCTTTCCACCGGTGCTCGGGTCGCTCCGCCGTCCCGGCCCCAATCCCCCTCCCAAGAGGCTGAAGAGGCCGCCCAGCAGGCCGGCCGCCCCTGCTGCCAGGCCAGCCCCTGCGGAGGTCGTCCAGCAGTCGAAGAAGTTGCCGATGCTGCAGTTGTCGGCCCGGGCGATGGACGGGATGGCCATGATGGCCACCACCGCGGCCACCACTGACAACGCCCTTGCAGCGCCTTTCATGCGGCGAGTTCCTCTCTCCTCGTTGATGGGAACAGGAGGTAGGTGGCGATCACGGTGAGAAGCGCCCCCGCCAGCACCAGCCGGAAGCTGCCGGTGTCGTAGAGGACGGCAGCCACCCAGTACGACACCAAGTAGCCCACCCCCACCAGCGCCAGGAAGCGGACCAGCAGAGGCCATCCGGCCAGGACGCTGGCCCAACGATTGCCCGGGGGCCCGACGAGCCCGTTGCGCCAGGCCTCGAGGGGAGCTACCACCGCCGCCACCGCCAGGGCATCGAACCAACGCTCGTAGATCCCCGCGAGCACCACCATCATGAAGGCGGTGACGAGGATCACCCGGGCGGGAGCCGGCACGCGCTGCCAGAGGCTGGTGCGCGGCCGAAGCCTGGCCCGCAACTGCCGGGTGACCTCGATCGCCGCCTGCGCCCTGGGGCTCTCCCGGAGGAGCGCATGCTCGGCCAGCACCCTTACCAGGGCGGCGGCGATCGCCACTCCCACCAACCAGGGCCAGCGCACCTGGACCTGGAAGATGGCCTCGACGGTCGGGTTGCCCCTCACCCACCCGAAGACCGGGCGGACCAGCACGATCATCGCCTGCGCCCAGGTGAAGACCAGCAACCCGCAAGTAGCGGCGTAGAGAATGGCCCGAGCCCCGACCCGGGCCGACCGGTTCGTCAGCCAGCGGAGCGGCATGGGCCAGATCAGTTTCTGGGCGACGGTCGGGAGCACGATGGCCGGCACGACCAGGAGAACCAGCGGAACCAGCCGGCTGGCCTGGCGAAGCCACAACGGAGATCCCCCCGTCGGTACGGTCCCGAAGAGCAGGTCCCCGACCGCGTACCCGGCCCACAGCATCACGCCCACAGGGCCGGAGAGGATCGCCCCGGCGATGACCAGGGCCATGAGGACCAGCGACTCCGTGTAGACCACCTCCAGGCCCGGCCATGCGAATGGGGCCAGGAGGCCGACCAGGAACCCGGCCAGAGGAGCGAAAGCGGCCACGCTCGGCCGGGCCGCCGTCCAGGCCCCGTCCAGGAAGGAGAAGGCCAGGCCGGGCAGGAGCCGGTGGAGGCGTCCTGGAACGTCGACCAGCCAGAGACGGGCCATCCTGCGGGTCAGGGTCTCCACCGCGGGAGGAGAGTCCGGGGCGTCCATGAGATCCTTTCTCAGCTTCCGGCCGGCTCGCGGCGGCAACCGGGCGCCTGCTCCTCAGTGAAGCGGCCGGCGATTGAACGGCGATTTCACGGGAGTTGAATCCTTTCCCGACGCCGTGCCTGCAGTGGAAGCTTGCGCGACAGTTTCCCCAATCACGTCCCGGATCTCCTCATCGACTTGACCCGGTCACCGCCCCACCAGCCAGATGTCCTCCAGCTCGACCGAGTCCGAGGTTGCCCGATCCAACCGGATCTCGCCCCACACCGCCTCATATCCCTCCGCCTCGACGACGGCCTGATAGTCGACTTCCCGCTGGAGCGGCCTGGACAACAGATAGCGGCCCGCCCCGTCCGTCTGGGCGCTGGTGAGCAGGTCGGCGAAGGTGCGCTCCCCGAAGAACCACTCCTCCACATCGACCCCGGGGTGGAGGATGTAGAGAGCGGCTCCGGGAATCCCCCGACCGGTGTCGAGATCCGCCACGCGACCCGCCACTTCCACCCCGCCATTGACTGGAGTAGCCCCCACGGTGCCGACCGCATTACCGATCGGTGGCCCATCTGTCCCGGAGAAGATCACCAGGTCATAGATTCCGTCCGGAAGGGCCGACCCCCCGTTGTGCAACCCGAACCACAAGCACTCCCCTTCCTCTCCGTCTGCCCACAAGAGGGATTCCCAGAACAGCAGCTCTCGATCGTCCAGGGTCCACTCGTAGTAGACCTCTTGCCCGTCGGTCATCCCGGTCCAGGCGAACACCGCCACCACCGAGGTGGCTCCGGAGGGATAGCCCTCCACCGAGTCGACCGGGCAGCCGGTGGCGTCCACCTCGGTCGCCCAGGTGGAGAAAGCGAGCTGCTCCCCGCCGGTGCCGGCCACGACGGTGGAGTCACGGATGTATCGCTCGCCCCCCTGTGCGTCCTCGATGAGCGGCTTGGCCAGGTTGATGGGGCGCAGTCGGCCCAGCTCTCCGAAGTCGGGGCCCACCGCCACTTCGGTCGGTATGCCGACGATCCGGCCCGCCCGGTCGGCCGCCAGGCCGCCTGAGTTGCCGGGAGCGATGTCGGTCTCGGTCTTCACCCAGGCCCGCACCCCGGCTCGGTCGTCGGCCAGGAACCCCGACACCCGTCCAGTGGTGAGGCTGATGGTGTCGCCCCCGATGCCCGGGAACCCGAGGACAGTCAGCTCCTCGCCCAGGCCGATCAGGTCGGAGTCGCCCAGCTCGACGAAGGGCAGGCCGAGCTCCCCTGGGTCGACAGGGTCGCCGTCAACTGTGGCGGTGACCTGCAAGACGGCCAGGTCCAGGTAGCCCTCGGCAGTAAGCACCTCCGCCACGTACCAAGGCACCGGAGGGAGGTCTTCCTCCTCTACCAGGGCGATGAGCAGCTGGTCGGGATCCTCGCCGAGCCCGGGCGGCAGTCCCGGTGCCTCCGGGCGGGCCACGTGGGCGTTGGTGAGGATCAGCCCGCCTGGAGAGACTATGGTGCCCGATCCCCACCCTTGGCGCACGCCGTCGCTGACCTGCAGCACCTGGACCGTGGCCCGCGCCAAGTCCGCCAGCGGGACGGCTTCCTCCTCCGGAGGGGCGGGCTGGGTGGTGCCGGTCCGGCCGACCGTGCTGGGGACGGCGGCCGTGATGGTGACCGTGTCTGGGACGAAGGGCGTGGTGGCGACCACCCGGCTCGCCGGCGTACAGGAAGCCAGCACCAGGATGAGGAGGGTCGGCCTGACGAGAGAGGCGGTCAAGCGCGGCCGGTCCCTACCGGCGCACCATTGCGATGTCCTCCAGCTCGACGGTGCCCGTCTCGGGATCGTCCGGGAGCAGCTCGAGGGTACCCGCTACGGCCTCGTAGTCGATGGCCTCTACCACCAGGGGGTATTGGTCCGCCCGCGGCAAGCCGCCCAGCCGGTAGAACCCCTCGGCATCGGTGCTGGTAAAGGCGGCCACCAGGTCCATGTCACGGACGGTGAAGAAGTTCTCGATCGCCTCCTCCGCGGTCATCCCCTCGGGCAGCTCGAGGACGCAGAACATCGCCCCGGGGATGCCCAAGCCGGTGTCCAGGTCCACGATCCGCCCCTCGAAGGCGATCCCCTCGGCCTCCTGCTGCTCCGCCACTCCTCCTACGGAGGTGGCGGCGTTGCCGATCGGCCGGCCCTCGGGCCCGGTCCCGGCGAAGATGGCGAGCGCATAGGTACCGTCGGGGACTCCGCCGGGGTCGGTCAGCTCGAACCAGAGGCATTCGCCCTCAGGCCCGAACGCCCATGTGGTCAGCTCGGTGAAGAGCAGCTGACGGTCGTCGAGGGTCCATTCGTAGTAGACGTCCTGGCCGTCGGTCATCCCGGCATAGAGGAAATCGGACAGCATCTGGGTCGTGCCGGTGGGGTAGCTCTCGACCGGGTCGGCTGGGCAGCCGTTCTCGTCCAGGCGGGTCGCCCAGCCATTGAAGGTGAGGACCTCCTGGCCGGTTCCCTGAACGCCGGCTTCCTCCTCCACCGTGGTGGTGGTGGTCGGCTGGGTGGTGGCCGTGGTGGCCTCGGTGGTGGTGGCCGCCACGGTGGTGGACGTGGGAGGCTGAGTAGCGGCGCTCAGGGTGGTGGTCACCTCCACCTGGCCGGCCTGGGTGCAGGAAGCAGCCATCACCACCAGCAGGGGGAAGAAGCCTTTCAGCGGCCTCACGATCCCCCCACCTCCACCGAGGCCAGGAACCGAAGGAAGCGGGGAAGAGCCCGGGTGAAGCGATCCTGGGGAGCTTCGAGCGAGACCACCGTCACCGCTCCGTCCTCTTGGTAGTAGTAGTCCACGCCCTGGACGACGGTGGGGAGGCCCGGGCGGCCGGTAGGCACGTAGGCGAAGCCGACCCGATAGCCATCCCGGCCGTCGATGACGACCGGCATCTCCTCCAGCAGGCGATAGGTCCCCAGCAGCTGGGCGCGCCGGCGATTGCGCTCGGCGGCGGCATCGATGGGGGCGCCGGCCTCGGGGAGCACGCTCACGCTGTAGCGCTCCTCGGGCACCGGGGCGTTCCAGGTCACCAGGCGCAGCTCATCGAAGCCTTCCTGCACCATCCAGCCGGCTGGGACGGCGGCGGTCACCTCGCTCCCCTCCACCAGCCGCGACCGGTTCTCGACCGCGCTCCGGACCACCCAGCCGGCCAGCAGAGCCAGGAGGGTGACCGCCACCACCGCCCACACCGACGACCAGTCATTGAGCCGTGCGGGGCGAGCAGCGGAGGCCGGGACGGCCGCCACTAGTGCTCCGTCCCGTAAGTAGCGTGCGCATAGTCGCCGAGGGCTCGGCGTTCCCGGCAAGGACGCACGACGAAGGCGCATCGGGCAGATGCGTCGAGGAGGAGGACACAGCCGCGGGCGGCGAGACCCGGCGAGATGCGTGCGGGACTTGCGGGTCGGTGCACTAGGAGGCCTCCGCCGCGGCCAGATCACGGCGAATGAGGGCCGAGAGGCCCCAGGCCACCAGGACGGCCAGCGCCCCGGCCAGCGCCAGGCCGGCCCAGGGATTGGCCACTCCCCCGGCCGGACCGATGCCTCCCTGGGCCACCGCCCCCCGCAGGTAGAAGAAGAGGCCGTTGAGGACCGCCGCCACCGACACCCCGAGCGGCATCCACCACAGGGGGCGAGCCTCCAGCTTCTGGCGGCCGAGGAAATAGCCGGTGATGCCGGCGAAGCTGGCGTGGGCCAGGGCGGTCAGCACGATGCGGATGGAGCCGGCCCCGAGGTCGACCCCGCCGGAGTCGAGCACCAGGGCGACGTTGAGCACCAGGGCGTAGCCCAGGCCGGCGGCGGTCCCGTAGATGATGCCGTCGGTGCGCTCGTCGAACTCCGCGGAGGAGTAGACGGAGAAGCGCACCGCCGCGTACTTGAGGAACTCCTGGCTGAAGCCCAGCACCAGCACCCCGCCCAGGATCTGGGCCCAGTTCGTGCGGTAGAGCCAATCCGACACCCGGTACACGTTGTCGGCCACCGGATTGCCCACCGCCGCGGCCAGCAGCGCGGCTAGGACGAAGACCTGCAGCACCATGCCCTTGGGCTCCGGCTCCAGGCGGTCGCGCCGGTAGAAGAAGGCCAGCCACACCGCCGAGGCGATCACCGCCAGCGCCAGCCCCACCCAAAAGAGAGCGGTTGGCCCGAGGGCTCCCTCGAGGAGGGGGTCGAGCACCCCCATCACCACCACCAGGGCCACCAGCACCAGGACGGAGACCAGGTCGGCCCCCCACAGGCTGCCCCGCCCCCGGCGAGCCCGCTCGTAATGCGTGTCGCAGAAGGCATAGGAGCCGAGGCGGTGGGTGCCGGGCCGCTCGCAGACGCGACAGACCTCCATCATGCCCGGCCGTGCCTTCCAGTCAGGTGCACCCTTCCTCCCTTCACCTCGCCCATCTCACCATGCGTGAGTTGAACTGGACCGCGACAGCGATTAAACGCCGGGAGGCCGGGCTCATGTGGCCGGGCGGGCCTTTGCCCGTCGCCGTCTTACGTAGGTGACCACGGCGATGGCCACCGCCAGCCCGAAGGCCACGAAGGGGATGCCGATCCCGGCCAAGAGCCCGGTGGCGATCCTGCGCCCCACCCCCTGGCCGACGGCCAGCACCACCTCGGGGCCTGCCGATCCTTCCGGATACCCGGCCGAGATGAGGTAGCCGCCCGGCTCCTCCACCGGGAAGTTGAACACGGCCCGCCCGGCATGGGCTCCGAACTCGTACTGGACGTTGCCGCTTGGTGGGGTCAGGGACACCCCTTCACCGGTGGCGACCTCCTCGACCGACACCTGCAGCGCCGACACGTCGGTGCCGGCCGTGGCGAACACCCGGCCGTCCACGACGCTGCGGTGCTCGTAGTAGATGGTGTAGGTCCCGGGTGGGTCCAAGACGAGCTCCGCCTGGCCGGGGACGACCAGCCGCTGGATGTCGGCCCCTGCCTCCGAAAGGGTTCTCCACACCACCAGCCCGGCCACCACCAGGCCGGCCAGGGCCACCAGCACCGCCACTAAGTACCACGTTCGGCCAGCGGATCCTCCGGAGTGGACTGAGGATCGGGGATCAGGCATGCATGCCTCCTCCTTGCGACCACCGTTCCAACAGGCTCCGGGACGTGAGCCCCAGCGTCGCCCCGTAGGCCACATGCGACAGGGCGGAGATCTGGGCGAACTCCCGGTAGGCGCGGATGTCCAGCCAGCCCGGATACAGGGTGATCTGGAAGAGCTCCAGGAACAGCCCCCATCCGATCCCCGCCACCAGGCCGCGCCGGCCGAAGAGGAGGCAGAAGGCCGTCCCGAAGGCCACCCCGTTGAGGAGGTGGAAGCCCGTCCCGACCGCGTAGCCGAGAGCCGGGGATGCCGACGGGCCGGCCAGGACCACCCCGAACATCCGCACGGCCTCGAAGGGGTCGTAGGGCGAGGTGTCGAGCTGGGAGAGAAGCGTTCGAGTCAGGTCGTAGACACCGGTGGCTATCAGTCCCGAGATCACTCCCACCTCGAGGGCCAGCTTCAGATGGCCGCGCTGGGCGCTGGAGGCTCGCTGCCAGACCGATCGGCCCACCGCCGCCACCGTCGCCGCGGCGACGGCCAGGCCCATCCGCAGGGAGACCCCGGAGAGGATGTGGATGACCAGGGCCGCCCCACCGGACATGGTGGCTATCCCGAGCACCCTGTTCATCCGCAGCCCTGCCTCATAGTGAGGTCAGCGTGCCGGCCGGCGATTGAACGGCGGCGCGACGGGAGTTGAATCGCCTCGTCCGCGTTCAACTCGTGTTTGCCTCCCGTTCAACTCGGCGATGGTGTGATGGGAGGGTGGGAGATCGCCTGACGATCGTGGTCGGCCTGACGGCTTTGCTGCTGGCCGCTTGTGGTGGTCCGAGCGCCCAGCCGGCCACGTCGGTGCAACCACAAGCCTCGGAGTCCACCACCCCTACCGAGACCACCGCCGCGGCCGCCCCTGCCACTACCCAGGCCGCCCCCGTCACGACCGCCGGCCCGGCCCCCGCGATGGGGGAAGGCTGCCAGCCCGACTCCCCAACGGCGCTTTCTTCGGACTGGACGATCTTCTTCCCCACCGGCACGGCCTACGGGTTCGGGTATCCATCGGCGTGGGGCAACCTGACCGGCGAGTTGCGCTTCCCGGCGGGTGGCCTTCTCGATGCTGAGACCTTTGCCGAGACGGGGCTCTCGGACGATGCCGAGGTCCTGCTGGTGCTGGTGCGCTCAGACACCACGACCATCGGGGTGCACGAGTGGAGTGGGGTCACCTCCCCCATCGAGGAGATTCACCGCCGCATGATCGCCAGATCCGAGGAGCTGCCCGAGGTTCGGGAGATCCTCCGCACCGACCTGGCCGCCTGCGTGGCGGGAGAGCCGTCCCTGGGGGCGGAGCTCTTGACCGAGGCCCCGCCCAACGTGGAGGCCGACTCGATCTACGCCCAGGACTACTACGTGGTGCACGAGGGCATCCTCTACGACCTCCAGCTGACCGAGGTCTCGGGGGAAGACACCGAATCCGTCGCCATCTTCGAGGAGTTCCTCCGCACCTGGCGATGGACGGAGGACGAAGCCGAGACCGTGGGTGAGGCGGTGACCTTCGAGGCCCACACCGCCTCGTCCGCCGACTTCGCGCTGCCGGCTCCCGACCCGGCCACCTTTACCTCCACCTTCGCTCCCTTCGACACCATTTACGTCGTCTACCAGGGAGTGGTGGGAGAGATCCGGGTGACGTTCCGCCGAGGCGCCGAGGTGCTGGGGGAGGGCTCGAACACGGTCCCGGAAGGTAACTGGGGAGCCAATTGGCTCAGCCCCCCCTCCGAGGGCTTCCCGCCGGGCAGCTACGAGGTCGTTCTGGAGGCGCTCGAGACGGGCGTCACGGTGACGCTCTCCTTCACCGTGGAGGGATCGTGAGGAAAGGGAGCGAGATGAGAGCGATCGCACTGGCACTTCTGGTCGTGGTGTCGGCCTGCGGGGAAGCCACCCGAGGTGAGGGCGGCACCGTCGTCGAGGAAGGGAGGGTCTCCGCCTTCGAGGTCGAGGTGGGGGACTGCTTCAACGACCCTGAGGACCTCTCGGCCGTCGTCGACGTGGAGGCGGTTCCCTGCCAGCAGGCCCACGACAACGAGATCTTCGCCCTGCCCCAGTACCCGGCCGGGCCGGAGGAGGCCTACCCGGGCGATGAGGAGGTCGACTCCTTTGCCGAGCAGGCCTGCCTGGAGGCCTTCGCAGGGTACGTGGGCATCCCGTATGAGGACTCGGTGTTCATCTACGGGACCATCAGCCCGAGGGCGGAGACCTGGGCCGACGGGGACCGGGAGGTCATCTGCATCCTCTACGACCCCGACCAGAAGCTGGAGGGTTCGATGCAGGGATCCCGGCGCTAGAAGGAAGGATTCGTGATGCAGACCGACCACGAGGGCCCCCAGGGGTCCCACACAACCGGGCACACCGGCGCCGACCACGCAGTCCAGCCCGGACTCGGCACCCCCCCAGTTGCGCCCCCGGCGGAGGTCACTGAGCCCGAGCTTCCCTACGCTCCGCTGGGCAGCCGGGTGCTCGGCGCCTTGCCGGATCTGGCAGCCGGCTTGGCCTTCTTCCTGGCCGCCGGTGGCGTGGTCGCCTCGATTGCCGGGCAAGCGGGGCCGGGATTCGAGCTGGAGGGGGGACCAGCCTTGGCGGCCATCTCGCTCACGGTGCTCGGCTGGTTCGCCTATCAGATCGGCCTGGAGGCGTGGCTGGGCGCCACTCCCGGTAAAGTCGTGGCCGGGATCAGGGTCCGCCGCCCCGGCCACTCGAGGGTCGGCCTGCGGGCCGCCCTGATCCGCAACCTGCTCCGGCTGGTGGACGGCATCGGCTTCTACCTGGTAGGGGCCATCTCGGTGCTGGTCAGCAAGCGCAACCAGCGCCTCGGCGACCTGGCGGCCGGCACGGTGGTCGTCCAAGCCCCCTACGCCCGTTGGGCTCGCATCGTCTCCGGGGCAGTCGTGGCGGCCGGCCTGGCGGGGGGGATCTTCCTCGCCTTCGGTCTCGATCGGTCGGCGGTGGTGGTGGCCGACGGCTCCGGGAACGAGGGCACCACCTTCGCGGCCGACACGCCGGTGATCTACGTCACCTACCAGTTCGGCTCCGCACCACCCGCCGGCACCACCCTTCGATTCGAGGTCATCAACGAGAACGTGGAGGGTTTCCCAGCGGATACGGAGATGGCACAGGTGGAGCTGGTCCTGGATGGGGTGGTGGACAACGGCCAGCTCACTTGGACGCCGCCTGCCGGGGGTAGGCCTCCCGGGCGCTATCGGATCGAGATCTTCGTCGACGATCAGCCGGTAGAGGTGGTCCACGTCGACGTCGTTCGCTCGTGAAGACAAGCCCGCCCGGCCGAGGCCAGGCCCCACGGTCCTGGCCCTCCGGGGGGCTGACCGGGGAGAATGCCTCCTGAGGCCTGCTTCGGCCTCCCGGGCAAGCGGGCTACCCCTCGCGCCACTCCCAGGTACGGAGGATCTCGTCGAGGAAGGGCGCTTCGATGGGGTCGGCCGCCACAAAGTCGAGGTGGTAGAGGGTGTCGTCATGGAGGAAGAACCAGGCCTGCTGATAGGCGCCCTGCGTGATGAGCTCGAGCCCAATCGCCGGCACCCGGCCCACACAGGTCCGCAGCCCGGTGCGGAGCATCTCGTCCAGGTCGGGGGCGTTGCGGTACCGATCCTCGTGTCGCTGGTAGACGGGTTCCAGGGAGGAGCCGACACCCTCCAGCCCGAACACGATCACCACCGGCAAGGTGTCCGGGTAACCGGTGAAGGCGATCGGCTCCAGCCGGTCTTCGGCTCCCACACCCGCTTCGGCGAGGGTCTCCTGCTCGAAGGGGAGGTCGGCCGGCACGTCCGAGCCGGCGGGCACCACCGGCCAGTCCGGCACCGAGAAGGAGAAGTCGGCCGTGCCGAGCACCGCCCACTCCTCCGACCGGGCGCTCGGCCGCTCCGCCTGGCACTCCTCGCCCGACCCGCCGGTGGTGGGGGCCGCCACCGAGACGGTCGGGGCAGCCGTCTCAGGCGGCGCGGTCGCGAGACTGGCTCCGCCACCTCCGCACGCGACGGCCACCGCCCAGCCGGTGGTCGCCAGGATGATCCGTTCGTTCATGGTCTCCCCTCTCGATTCCCATCCATGTAGGCGCGGATCTCGGGCACGGCGGTGAGCCTCTCGTAGAAGAAGGCGTTGACCAGGTCGATGACCGCCTGCCGGGAGACGGTCACCTCCTCATCGGGGTCTCCGCCCTCGGCCAGGCTGTCTCGCAACCGGAGCAGGTGCCGGAGGACCTCCGCCTCCGCCGATCCCTCCAAGGCGGCCGCCGCCGCCAGGATGAGCTCATCGGTCTGGGCGATGAGGGCCTCCACCGGGATCTGCGTGCCCACCGCCTCCTCCAGGGTGCGGATCACCGCCCACACCTGATAGAGCACCGTGGCCGGCTCGTCGAACAGCTCCCGCAAGAAGGCCGCCTCGTGGTAGCGCCCGGTGAGCCGGAAGATGTTGTACATCCGCTTGGCCGCCTTGCCGTAGTTGAGGTCGTTGGTCAGGTACTTGTGCACCTCGCCTTCCAGCCGGTCGACGTAGGTATCCAAGGCATCGTCGGAGAGGTCGGCGACCAGCTTGGAGAAGATCGGTATGGACTCCGCTTCCAGGTAGACCTCTTGGAAGAAGGGGTCGAGGAAGCCGTCCAAGGGAGTGATCGCCCCGTCGGGGGCCTCCCAGGTGACGTCGAGCATGTTGCTGGCGTTGGCCAGGCGGTGACGGTCGGGGTCGGCAACCACCCAGTCGAGCTTCACCCAACCGGGGTCGGCGGCCGCCTGCTCCCAGGCGATCGTCAGCGAGGCCCCGCCCGGTTCATGTGCCTCGATCCGCCCGGAGGCCACCTCGGTCGGCATCCAGGACATCGATGCCCCCTTCTTCATGAGCCGTCCATCTCTCATCACGTCCGACGGGTAAGAGCCGAACCGCACCTCCACCAAGCGGTGGCCAGGGCCGCTTCCGGCCTGCTCGACCTTGTGAAGTACCAGTTCGCCAAGCAGGCGGCAGGCCTCCTGGCGCGTGGCGGTGCGGATGTTGACACGTTGGAAGTAGTCGCAGTCTCCCGGGTAGGTCTGGATCTTCGACTGGGCGGCCGAGCCGGAGAGGGCCAGGGCGGTCTCCACCACCCCGGGGCGGTCCTCGATCTCCACCAGCTTGCCGATGTGGCGGAAGCGGGCCAGCTCGGCCGGACTGAAGTCGAGCATGGTGATCCTGTGGCCGAACGTGCCGCTGGCGGTGTCGAACACCACGTCACCGGCCTGCTGGGCGGCCATGGCGGCCAGCCACTGCAAGGCCTCCGCCTCGTCCATGTCCACCCCCATCCGACCGGCCGAGGCGATGATCTGGGCAAGGTCATCGGCGTGGCTGGGGTGAGTGGTCATGCGTTCACCCAAGCGGCCAGCAGTTGAACGGCACCGCGACGGGAGTTGAACCCTGCCCAGCTGGTGTGCGACCGTGGGCTGGTTGGATGCTAGTGCAGCGACATCACTAGGAGGTCGCTGAGCTCCGCAACCCGCTGGCCAGGCCGGTCAGCTCGGCCGACGGCTCGATGCCGAGCTCCTCCTCCAGCACCCTCCGGCACTCCTCGAGGGCTCGCAATCCGGCGGCTCGATCACCCTGCCCACCGTGGGCACGCACCAGGGCGGACCAGGCTCGCTCCCGCAGCCGGTCGATGGCGAGGGCCTTGGTGGCATGCTCGATCGCCTGGGCGAAACGCTCCAACTCGAGGCTCCATTCGGCGGCTCGCAACCGAAGATCGATCACCAGCTCGTCGAAGTGGGCCCGCTCGGTCACCGCCCATTCCGCATATGGCTCCGAGGCCAGATAGGCCCCACCCACCAGGTCGAGGGCTTCCTCGGCCTGGAGGAGTGCCCCCCGCAGATCGCCTTCCTGGCCTCGCCGCCCGCTTTCGACCTGTCCTGCCAGGAACTCCTGGACGTCGAGGGATTCCAGGGCATCGGCCGCGATGCGGTAGAAGGGACCTTGCCGCTCCAGCACGCTCGATCCGCGCGGGTGGACCTGCTCGAGCCCACGCCGTAGGGCGGTGAGGGCCACGTTGAGGTTCTTGCTGCTGCGCTCCGGATCACCCTCCGGCCACAGCGACTCCATGGCCTGCTCCCGATGAAGGGGATCACCTCGATGGTGAAGGAGAAGCCCCAGCAGTGTCACTGCCTTCTTGGACCTCCACGTCCACAGGGGGACCTCCTTATCGTCCATGAAGACTTTCAAGTCGCCGAAGAGCTGGCCCCGTAGGCGGGGGGAGCCGCCGGCCGGGGCGACCTCCGGACCCAGCCTTGGCTGGGACTTCGCCAGCGTCTCGAGCGCCCGGGCGGCTTCACCCACCTCGGGATCGGCCAGCGCCACCGCCAAAACGTCGGGGTGCAAGGCCACGTGCCAGACCAGCAGATGCTCGAGACGGTAGGCGGAGGCAAGCTCCAGCGCCCGCGCCGCCGAGTCCTCCGCCGAGCGAAGATCGCCCAGCCGAAGCAGTGATGCCGCCCGCCACCAATGGGCAACGGCCAATTCCCCCTTCACGTCGAAAGCGGTCAGCTCCTCGATCAGCTCGTCCAGCTTCTCCCCGAGGCGTGCGGGGTCTTCTCCGTCGGCCAGTCGGGCCCGCGCCTGTGCCGAGAGCAAGCGGACGTTCTCGACCGGGTCGGGGCCGGGCACCCGCAGGTCGACCGCCTGGTCGGCCGAGGCACGCGCCCGGGAGGACTGACCGGCGAACAAGAACGCGTCGGCCTGTGAGGCGTACGTGTAGGCCAGGCCAAAGGTGTTCTCCATCCGTTCTTTGATCTCCAGGGACTGGCGGTAGAGCGCGAAGGCGGTCTCGAACCGGCCCTCGTCCCTGCGCAACTCGGCCAGGTTGTTGAGGCCGTACGAGCGCAGCGTGTCGTGGCCGAGGCGCTCGGCCAGGTCCAACACCTGCTGGAGGTGGGTGGAGGCTCGCTCGGTCAGGCCCAGGTGGCGCTCGGCGTGCGCCAGGCTGTTGAGGGTGTTGCCCAGGGAGAGCTGGTTGCCGGCTCCTAGCTTGAGCTCGGCGGCCATCTCCAGGAAGCGCCGGCCCGGAACCGGCTCGCCTCGGTCGACCAGCTTGGTGCCCAGGTTGTGGTAGGCCCGAGCCAGGGACGCAATGAGACCCATCTCCTCATAGAGGTGGACGGCCGCCAGCCAGAAAGAGAACATCCCGGACCGGTCGTGAGCCCTCCACCGCCGCTCGTCCTCGGAGAGCTCACCCTTCCCCCCGCCGAACCCCCCCAGCTCGAGCGCCTGATCGAAACTTCCACGGGCGGCCTCGAAAAGGCCCTCCCGTTCATGGGTGATGCCGGCCGCCATCGCGCAGAGGAACCGGGCCCGCCGCAGCTCCTCCGAGCCGGGGTCGAGCAGGGCGGCGAAGCGCTGTCGGGCCCGCCTCAGAGTGACCAGGGACAGGCTGTGGCGGCGCTGGGTCGACCACACCCAGGCCAGGTAGTAGAGCACCCAGGGATTGTCCGGATCGTGAGCCTCCAGCTTCCGCAGCCAGCCCTCCAGCCGGTCGAGCGATACGTCGAAGCCCCATTCGACGAAGAACTCCGCCGACTCGTCGATCTGCTGCAGGGCGCTCGAGTAATCCTCCGCCTCCACGGCCGCCCCGATGTCCTCGAGCGTGCGCGTGAGACGGAGGTCGGTGGAACGGGTCGGCCCCAGCCTCTGCGCCTCCTCCATGGCCCCTCTTCGCCTCCCGTAGCCCGCCCCAGATGGGTGCACATCTTCGCACAAAGCGTCTGGTCCTGTCACTCAACGTGAGAGTGGCCCCTCAAGGGAGAGCGAAGAGTCCACACGGGCGTCCCAGGACGTATAGACGCCCCGGGCCAGCCAGAACGATCCCGCCGCCCCGATCATGGCCCCGTTGTCGGTGCAGAGGGGCGGCGAGGGAAGGTACAGCTCCAGCCCGCGCTGGTTCGCTTCCTCCCCGAGGCGGGCGCGCAGCCTTCGATTGGCCAGCACCCCTCCTCCTCCGGCCACCACCTGCACCCCGGTATCCCGCACGGCGTTCATGGTCTTCTGCACCAGGACGTCGACGATCGCCTCCTGCACCGAGGCGGCCAGGTCCTTCATCGAAGACGGTCGGTCGGTGCCCCGGACGAAGTTCACCACCGAGGTCTTCAATCCCGAGAACGAGAGGTGGTAGGGACGGTCCGGCAGGGCGCGCGGGAAGTCGACCGCTCCCGGGTCCCCCCCTTCCGACAGCCGGTCGATGGCCGGTCCGCCGGGGTAGCCGATCCCGAGGAACCGGGCCAGCTTGTCGAAGGCCTCACCGGCGGCATCGTCGAGCGTCTGGCCCAGCACCCGGTAGCGTCCCCACTCCTCCATGTGGACGATCTGGCTGTGTCCCCCGGAGGCCAGCAGCACCACCGCCGGAGGCCGGTAGGCTTCATGCTCCAGGCGAGGAGCGAACAGGTGCCCTTCCATGTGGTCCACCCCCACGAAGGGAAGCTGCAGCGCCCAGGCCAGCGACTTGGCGAAGGAGAAACCCACCAGCAGGGCTCCTACCAGCCCGGGGCCCTGGGTGGCGGCGATGCCGTCCAGGTTGCGGGGATGGATGCCTGCCTCGGAGAGCGCCCGATGGGTGAGGGGACGGATGGCCTCCACGTGAGCCCGGGCCGCCACCTCGGGCACCACTCCCCCGAACCGGGCGTGCGCCTCCACCTGGGAGGCGAGCACATTGGAGAGCAGATTGTCGCCCCGGACGACTGCCACAGAGGTCTCGTCGCAGCTGGTCTCGAAGCTGAGCACGGTCGGCTCCACGCTCACGGCAGCTCCTGCCTGATCCGCTCGAGCCTCTCCAGGTAGGGCGGCTCGTCGATGTCCTCCGCCCACATCACCAGGGCGTCCTCGCTCCCGTAGTAGCGCTTGCGCATCCCCACCGGGGCGAAGCCGAACTTCTGGTAGAGCGCCTGGGCCGCCCGGTTGGTGGTTCGCACCTCCAGGGTGAGCCTGCGCGACCCTGCCCGACGGGCCGTCTCGACCAGCTCGAGGAGGAGCCGGCTGGCCAGCCCGGCCCTGCGTCGGGAAGATTCCACCGCCACCGTGGTGATGTGGCCCTCCTCACCGATCTGGAGCAGGCCGGCATAGGCCACCAGCTCGCCCTCCTCCTCGGCGACCAGGTAGGTGCGGTTCTCCTGCCGCAACTCGCCGCGGAACACGCCGATCGGCCAGGGCTCCGGGAACACGAGCCGCTCGAGCGCCGCCACCGCGGTGACGTCCCGGGGACCCATCGCCCGAAATGTGGTCAGCCCGCCTCGCGCTGCCATCCGCCCTCCTCTCGAAATTGCTTCCAGTCGATTTGGGCGTCCGGTTCCCGCAGGTAGAGGGGCCGCACTTCCTCGGGCCGGGGAAACTCCTCCCGCTCCACCCGTTGGACCACCAACTCCAGGAGCGCTTCGGCCGAGGGATAGCGGGGCCGTCCGGTCCGCACGAGCTGCAGCCCCCGCAGTACCGAGTCGGGGAGCCCCTCCCAATCGCCCACCACCAGCGCCTCCTCCAGGTCGGCCTCGAGCAGCGCCCGGAAGTGGTCGGGGGTCATGAGCTGGGGGGAGCCGTCCTTCACCACCCCCCCCGGGACCGGACGGTAGGAGGCGACCGCCACCTCTCCCTTGCGGACGTCCACCACCGGCCAGATGCGCCGCCGGCCGGTGGCCGCCCGGACCGCCAAGGCGTCCAGGGAGATGGCCGGGACGAGGGGTGCCCCCACCGCCGCGGCGATCCCCTGCGCGGTGGCCAGGCCGACCCTGATACCGGTGAACAGGCCCGGACCCACATCGACCACCACCGCGTCCACGTCGTCCGGCTTCCACCCGGCCTGGTCGAAGCAGAAGTCGAGCGCCTCCACCAGGAACGCCTCGTGCCCGCGACGGTCCACTCGCTCAGCCCCGGCCACCAGCCGACGCCCCTCGCCCAGGGCGATGGACGAAGCGGCGGTGGCCGTCTCGATTCCCAGCAGCCTCACGGCCCGCTCCCCTCGTCTTGGCGCGCGATTCTCGGGCTATAACCCGATTTCTGCGCGCCAAAGCGGGATGGGGACCTCATCCCTTCAGCTCCTGGAGGGGGCGCTCGCCCCAGGCGCCCCGGGGGATCAGCCTCACCAGCCTGGTGGAGTTCCCGGTGACCTGGAACTGCACCGCCAGGTGGTCGGAGGGCATGAGGTCGGCCACCACGTGGCCCCACTCCACCACCAGCACGCCCTGGCGCGCCTCCTCGAAGAGGTCGAGGTCCTCCAGCTCGCCCAGCGAGTCCAGCCGGTAGACGTCGGCATGAACGAGCGGCAGGAACCCGTCGTCGTAGCGTCGCACCAGCACGAAGCTGGGACTGGACACGGGCCGCTCCACTCCGAGGCCCTCGGCGATCCCACCGGTGAAGACCGTCTTGCCGGAGCCGAGGCCACCCGCCAGCAGCACCACGTCCCCGGCCCGCAGCAGCCCGGCCAGGCGGCGGCCCACCGTTCGGGTCTCGGCCTCGTCGGCCGTCTCGACCTCGACCGTCATCCGAAGAGGTCCAGCTGCTCAGGGGGAGTGATCAGCTCCTCCTCCAGCAGGCGGTGCACCAGGGCGAGGTCCTCTCGGATGGCCTCTAGGACTCGGTCGCCTCCTCGCAGGGCGGCGGCCGGATGAAACGTGGGGACGACCAGCCGGTTCCACCAGGGGTAGACCTGTCCCCGCAGGCGAGACACGCCCACCGCCCGCTTGAGGAGCAGCCGGGTGGAGAAGTTGCCCAGCGTGACCACGATCTTGGGATCGATCAGCCGGATCTGCTCGGCCAGGTAGCCCTTGCACGCCTCGATCTCCTCCGGTCGCGGATCGCGGTTGCCGGGGGGCCGGCGCTTGAGCACGTTGGTGATGTAGACGTCCTGGCGCTGAAGACCGATCTCGGCCAGCAGCCGATTGAGGAGCTGCCCGGCCGCTCCCACGAAAGGAAGTCCCTGCTGATCCTCGTGGTACCCGGGCGCCTCCCCGATAAACATCAGGTCGGCGTGGGGATCTCCGTCGCCGAACACCACCGTGGCGGTGGCCTCGGCCAGGGGACAATCGTGACAGGCCCGGACTCGCTCTTCCAACGCCTGTAGGTCACTCATGGCTGCCTTCCTCCCTCCCCCTCTGGGGGAGGCTGCCTTCCTCCCTCCCCCTCTGGGGGAGG
>JBOGFC010000129.1:0-35845 GCA_050742155.1 Acidimicrobiia bacterium | reverse complement strand
TCGGCTCGCCCCGCAGCACCGCCCGCAGCGCCTCCACCTGCTCCTCCGGCCAGGACGACAGGTTGGCCAGGGTGCGCTTCTTCACCTTGCCACCCTCTCGGTAGCTCTCTCGCAGCAGCACCGCCGGTGGCGATCCCCGGTTGGGCACCCGCTCTACATACATGGCTACATTATCGCAAACTATGATCGGACAGACAAGCACTGATCGCACTGTCTTGCCTTCACCTCGGCAAGACTACATGGCTACGCCATACCATCCCGAAGGGCGCCAGAGCGCAAGGGGCACAAGGGCTTCCAGCGACTGAGCTGGGTCAGGTCAGGGGTAACTTCGGGCTAGTTGGGTGGACGGGAAGCCTACGGACACCTGACGGACACGAGGCGAGTCTTCACCTCGCATGTTGAGGACCTCTTGTCTCAATACCAGTCTCACCCCACGATGTTGTCGTAGTCGGCGTGGGTGCCGATCCAGAACCACACCAGCCCGTCGTCTGCCTCCACCCCCAGCGCCCGATAACGAAGGCCCACCCTGGCTGACCAGAAGCGGCCCACCTTCTTGAAATGGAGCGAAGGATGTCGGGGATCCGCCTTCAAGCGTTCGAAGGCCGCATCAGCCTGACGGCGGACCTGCTCGGGTAGCGACCGGTAACACTCCCAGAAGCGGGAGGTCGCATGATGCCTCAAAGAGGCTCGGTATCACCTGAGGCGTGCTCTTCGAGTGCCTCATCAGCCAGGGCCTCAAGCTTGCCGGCCTTCACGTCTCGCTCCAGCTGCTGATCCCACACCGCCCAGTCATAGTCAGCGAACCAGTCACGAAACTCGGCCAGCTCCTCTGGACTCAAACCCTGAACAGCCTTTTCGACATTTTCGACTCGACTCATCGACATCAGTGTGCCACAACCTTCCGACCTGCAGACCGTAGCCCAGCAGCTCGATGAAGAAGGCGAACAGGGTCCCTCAAGCAGGGATCACTTGTTCACACGGAGTGATCGTCGAACAGCAAGCGCTCTGGAGGTGCGATATGGGCGCCTATTTGAGGGGCGAGAACTGAACGGTTCGGGCGCGCGTTCTGGTGCGCCGAACGCCCTGCTGCTCGACTACCGCGGGAGGCGCCCGTACGCGCGCAGCACGGTGAGCCACTTGACGGTCATGAAGGCCCGCCACTCCCACGCGGCCGTCTCACTCGGCGGTTCCCAGCTGATCCGCCAGCCACCGTCGGGCTGTTGGGCCTCCGCCAGGGCGTCGAGGTGCCGCTCAATGGTCGGGTGATCGAAAAGCCGCCGGGCGAGCCGAGTGGGCTCGGGGGCGAAGTCCGGCGGGACCTTCACATAGCCCGACGCGTCCGGATCCAGGGCGACGAGCTCGCCGAGAATGCGTTCGCCGAGGAGATCGAACTCAGCCTCGGCCGCCGCGCGGTCGGAGGCGTGTTGAAGGAACGTCAGGACCGAGATGGCGTCGTCCGGGCTGAGGCTCGCCCGGCGGGAGGGGAGGGCCGCGAAGCAGTACTCGCTCCCCCGAGCCACCCAGGGGTGGTCAACACCGTTCTTGAGGAGCAGCCCCACGATCCCCGCCGTCGGGTTGAGGGACGCCTCGCCGATCGGCACCCACCAGGGGGCGTGCGGACCATCGGCCACGGAGGCGAGCACGAAGGGGACGCCCCCTTCGGACGTCGCCACCGCGTCGAGCCAGTCGCAGGTGCGAGAGATGACCTCAGGATCGAAGCGCTCGACCTCGTCGAGGATATGGAGGGCGTGCTCCGCCGGCACCGGCTGGCTCGCTGGGCCGCGCAGGTCGGGCTCGAGCGCGTGCCCGAACCCGCCGTCGGGGTTCTGGTACGCCCCGAGTGCGGAGACGACCGGCTCGGGATCGCCGCCGAGGAAGAGGTAGGAGAACCGATGCCGGTCGAGCAGACGGGCGTGCCGCCACACGAAGTCTCTGGCCGCTGGCAGATCGGGTCGCTGCATGGCACGATCTTCGCGCATCGCGCCGACTCAGGAATGCCGTTCTCGCGCACTTCAGCGAATGCTCGTTATCCGTCCAGAATTGGATCTGCGTGCTCGCTCAGGCTGAAGCCAACAACTCACCCGACCCTCGTTACGACGTGGGTGACAGGGGACTCCTGGCTACTGCTCGATCGTGATAATGCGGTCATGAAACTTCGATCACCGTCGCGGCAGTCCTCACCTCAGCGAGTACAACAGCAACGCGATGTTGGAGTCGCCGAGCTGCCGTGCGCCGGTCAGCAGCATCGGGCCGGGCGGCCGGACCGAGAAGGCCGGGACGCCATCGATCAGGACGCCCGCGCCGACCATCATGTGCAGCTCGTCGACGAGGCCTGCGGCGAGCAGGTCGTTCCAGGTGGTCATGCTGCCGAAAACCAATAGCGTGCCGCCCTCGCCCTCTTTGGCCTGAGCGATCGCTTCCCGTGCCTCGTCCCTGCGCACGATCCTGGTCTTATCCCGCCACGGGCCGGTCTCCTCGGCGGTCAGACTGTTGGAGACCACCAGGTGCTCGAGCTCGCGGTGCCGGCGCGAGATGGCCCTCTCGACTTCGGGCTGGGCCGGGTCGTCGGCGATTGGAGGCCAATAGCTGAGGAACCCGCGGTAGGTCGTGGCGCCGGACACCAGGGTGTCTGCGGCCTGCATGAGCTCAAGGTTGTAGTCGCTGAACGTGGTGTCGAACGGCAGCGCCATCACGTCGCCGCCGGGGCCGGACGCGTAGCCGTCCAGTGAGATCAGATTGCTCACGATCAACTTGCGCATCATCACTCCCGGTTTACTGCGCCAGGCCGGTCCGGCGCTCTCTTTCGTCTCATTCTGTCATGAGTCATCCTCGCTCCCGGCACTCATGATGGCCACGCTCTGGGCGCACAGAACAACACCACGACACCGGTCGGCTGTGCGAGCAGATCCGGCAGGGAGAGATACTGGGGCCAGGTCCTGAGCGCGATTGCCACCGCCGGTGGCGAGGAAGCGTTTAGGGTCTCGGGCTCGGGTCCCGGGAGCTGGCCTGGCTCTCGAACCGGCTGACGCCCATCTGGGCTGTCCTGCGAATGACGCGCCAGCTAGTTCCCGGGGTCCGGCCCGGCACTCACCGGTCGGGCGGTGCAACGCCAGTCGGGCTGTGGCAACAGCTCCGACCGTGTCGGCGTCCGCCGTCCCGGTGGTGCGTGCCACCCCTTTGCACCCATAGGCGAGAGAAAGGGATGGCGATGACCATCGTAGATGCCTCCGGGGTCACCGGCGGGGTGGACACCCACCTGGACGTCCACGTGACGGCGGCCCTCGATCACATCGGAGGCCTGCTCGGCGTGGAGTCCTTCGAGGCATCGGAGGCCGGCTACCGAGCGCTCCTCGGCTGGCTCGAGGGCTTCGGGCAAGTCGGTCGGGTGGGAGTGGAGGGCACCGGATCCTATGGCGCAGGTCTGGCCCGCTTCCTCTACCACCAAGGCGTCGAGGTGGTGGAGGTGGATCGGCCCAACCGCCAGCTCCGGCACCGCAAGGGCAAGTCCGATCCCACCGACGCCGTGGCCGCTGCCCGGGCCGCTCTGTCGGGTTCCGCTTTGGGGAAGCCCAAGCTGAGAAGCGGCCCGGTCGAGCAGATGCGGGTCCTCATGGTGGCTCGCCGCTCCGCCCGGGACCAGCGGATCCAGACCCTCAACCAGATCCGCCACCTGGTCTTCACCGCCCCGGAGGAGATCCGGGAGCGCTTCTTGGGCCGCTATCAGCGGGGCATGGTGGCCGAGATGGCCGCCCTGCGACCTCGCCAGGGCCCGGATCCGGTGGCCCACGTGACGTTGCTGACGCTCCGGAACCTGGCCCGGCGCATCACGGCCCTCGACCGAGAGATCCGAGACACCCGCCGCCGGCTGCAGGAGCTGGTCTCCCAGGTGGCGCCCTCGCTCCTCGAGCTCCACGGGGTGGGGGTTCAAGGGGCTGCCACCCTCTTGGTGGCGGCCGGGGACAACCCCGAGCGTCTGCGCTCGGAGGCCGCCTGGGCGCACCTGTGCGGGGTGGCCCCGATCCCGGCCTCCTCGGGCAAGGTCATCCGCCACCGCCTCAACCGGGGCGGGGATCGCCAGGCCAACTCGGCCCTCTACCGGGTGGTGATCTCCCGGATGTCCTCGGACGCCCGCACCAAGGACTATGTGGCCCGCCGGCGGGGGGAGGGACGCACCACCGGGGAGATCGTGCGGGCCCTCAAGCGCTATGTGGCCCGTGAGGTCTACCGGCACCTACCCCAGTCCAAGGACCAGTAAGAGGAGCTTGGGGTGGGGTCTGACCCGATAACCGGCTCACGCCTCCCCAGGGAGGCTGTGCTGCGAATGACCTGTCGGCCCACCCCGCTCACCATCGACTCTTGCGGCACGGCGTGACCTGATTTAGAAGCCTGCCCACCTCGTCGTGTGGCTCATCCCTGTCGTGTCCGCCGGACCGCACGCACCTTGACAAGCGAACCACAGAGCGTCACCAGGCAGAAGTTTCCTGTTGACATAGAAGATTCATTTAGTTGCGGGTGGCGGATACTGGACCGACCACAGTCAGTGACGATCGAGATCTATGTGGAGGCCTGGTCGTCGTCCTCTGGCCGATAGCGGTTGTCAACGAGCCACTCGAAGATCTCATGGCGCTGGAATTTGAACTTGCGGGCACCGGGAGCGCGGTGCGACGGGATCACTCCCTCTCGAGCCCAGGTTCGTATCAGCTGGTCCGAGGCCGATAGCAGCTCGGCGAGCTGTTGACTGTCCACCACGGGTGGCACGTCGGGGTACCACTTTTCGTAGGTGATCTCGGGACTCTCCTCGGTCATCACTCGGCTTCTTCGGCGTCGGGTCCGGCAGGCCGGTTGAGTAGGACAGCCAGAACTTCCTCTCGGAAGAAGCGGAACTGCTGGCCCCATCGCACAGCTGGTAAGTCGCCCCGATGGACCTGGTCGCGTACCTCGCCGATGGTGCACTGCATCAGCTCGGCGACGTGCGCCGAGGTGAGCAATGGGGGATACTGCTTCCGGATCTCCTCGAGGGCCTGCTCACGAGCTGCGGCGAGATCAATCGAACTCTCAGCCATTGGCGTCACTCCGAGAGGGAATGAGTTGGTAAACAGCCATCTAGGCCATCGTAAGTCCGAACGATGCCAGATGGGTGACCTCGATAGCGTCACTTTTCGCGACTTTCATCGAACATTTATCGAACATTCGCCCACAGTCGGAGGGGTCCACGCGAGTACACACATACGCTCTGACCTGGTAATTCGTCCAAATCAGTACGGCGAAAATCGGCCCGGCACCTTTCGGGACGCTGAGGTCGCGGGTTCGAGTCCCGCCGTCCCGACTCAGAAACCCCAGGTCAGGGTCGTTCGAGGGGACGGCCCTGATGCGCGGAAGGGGTTTCATCGCGCGTCTATCGCGCGTCACAAACCACGACCTCGACCCTGATCGCGGTTCTGGCGGGGTAGGAACCAGTTCCCCCAGGCGTTCGGCTGCCCTTCGGTCGTGGCCTGGGCGTAGATCCCGAGGGCCTTGTCAGCGGTGTGCACGTGAAGACCTTCGGAAACCATCACACGGCAGAGGTGCCGCATTTGTCATCGAGCGCGTGCTGGGGTTCCATCTCCTGACATTGCGTATTACGATATTGAGATGTGTTTCATCGGTCAGCCCACAAGCACGGTATCGACGAAGCCGCCATCCTCCATGCCCTGGACCATGTCTTCACCGTCATCGACCTCGAGCCCGATGCCGACCCGCCCAAGGTCCTCGCCATCGGACCCGATCGTGCCGGGAACGTGCTGGAGATCATCTGGCTCGAACTCGCCGACAACGTCGCGCTCGCAATCCACGCCATGCCCCTGCGCCCTGCCTTCTACCACCTGCTCCCACCATCCGGGGAGGAAACGCCATGACTGAATCGAACACCCGGCGCACCCGAAGCGGCCGCACCCTGACCGACGAAGACCTCGATGCCCTCGCCGCCGGGGTGGAAGAGGCCGACTACGACGTCGAGACCCTCAAGACCCGGCGCCGTGGTCGACCCCCGATGGGATCAGGACCAGCAGACGTCGTGCCGGTTCGGATCGACCCCGAGCTTCGGGCAGCGATCGAGGCGCGAGCCAAAGCCGACCAGACCACTACCAGCGAGATCATCCGCGAGGCCATTCGCAGGTTCATCGACGTCGCTTGACCGCGAGGGCAGAACCGAGCACCCCCCATGAACTCGATTCCATCGCGCGTAGAGACTTCACAGACTTGACGGACTTGGGTTGGCGCCTCCGGCCGAGCCGGTATCGGTGAGTGGACCGATGCTCGACATAACGCCTTTCGTCATTGACGTGATGCGTTATGCTTGCTGAGTGCTCCGGTCCTTCGCCGACAAGGAGACAGAGCAGGTTTGGAATCGCGAGCGCTCTCGGCTCTTTGGCCCCGACCTCCAAAGGGCTGCGTATCGGAAGCTGCTGCTCCTCGACGCGGCGGAGGATCTGGCCGATCTTCGAGTTCCGCCGGGGAATCGACTGGAGAAGCTCCACGGAGATCGGAAAGGCCAGCACAGCATTCGGATCAACCAGCAACGGCGTATCTGCTTCCGCTGGACCCCTTCGGGTCCAGAGGTTGTCGAGATCGTCGACTATCACTGAAAGGAGATGCCCCATGACCAAGACCACGGCGCATGAGCCGATTCACCCTGGGGAGGTGCTCCAAGAGGAGTTCCTGACCCCGTTGGGTGTTACTCAGCACCGGCTTGCCGTATCGATCCGGGTTCCTCCCCGTCGGATCAATGAGATCGTCCATGGGAAGCGGAAGATCACTGCCGACACTGCCCTGCGTCTGGCCAGGTTCTTCGGGACCAGCGACCGGTTCTGGCTCAATCTCCAAGCTCGCTACGACCTGGAAATCCACGGCGAGGCACTACAAGAGACCCTCGAGGACATCACCCCCCTCAAGACCTCGTAGGGCGAAGCGACTCGCGAGTCAGAGACTGCGACCCCTGCCCCGGTCGCGATCGGGACGGGGGAGGAAGCGGTGCCCGAGGCGTTCGGCGGCGGAGCGGTCGGCCTCGGTCGTGGCCTGGGCGTAGACGCCGAGGGTGAGTCTCGGATCGGTGTGGCCGAGACGCTTCGACCTGCCCGGCCGGAAAGACGGCGAGGAGCCCGTTGAGAAGGGGTGAGTCAACGTCGTGGATCAGGGATTCGTCACCGATGATGGTCACTGTGACGTGAACCGTGTCTCCGCGTGTCTCCACCTCCATGTCGAACGGTGGCATGTTGGCCGAGGCCGGGAGTGAGGTGCTCAGTAGGAAGACGCCGGTGAGTAGAACGAGCCGTCTCATCCTGTCTTCTCGTACACCCTGAGGCTGGCGCCTTTGTACGTGGCCTCCACCTCCCAGCATCCCGGCTGGTCGGGGTCGATTCCGGCGATCATGAACCAGCCCTCTTCCGGGGTGTAGGCGTTGGTCGCTTTGCCACCGTTGTCGATCACGACGAACTGGTCAGTGTCGAGGCGCGTCCAGGTCACCCAGACCTCGGGTTCGCCCTCGACTATTCCGCCGGGGAAGTTGGCGCTCCACCAGACGCTCTTCCGTGGCGAGTGGTCACCATCGACCGAGAGCGCCGTCCACAACTCGGTGGATCCACCAAACCAGGCTCTTGTGGGGGTACTCCCGTGGCCACGCGTCGGGTGTTGGGAAGTTCTTGGAGTACGTGACCTTGCTGGGCTCACTTGCCGCGAACCCCGGCTCCGGCGGGATGGTCATGGGGCAGTTAAAGGCCTTCTTCCCCTCAGCCTCGCTGGTGCCCGGTTTGGCATCCTGGGTCGTCTTGGGATCGATGGCAGTTGTGCTGGTATCGATACTCTGGGTCGTGGCATCCGTGGTCGGCTTCGGCGCTGCAAGTTCACCAGCTGCCGAGCCACAGGCGGCCGTGGCCAGCGTCAGGGCCATGAGCGCGAGCGGAATACACGTTCCTGGCTTCATGGCGCTGCTAGATCTAGACGATCCGTTCACGTGTGTCCTCTACACATCTCCTACACCGCAGGGCGGTTCCGGGTTCCGACTTTCATGGAACCCAGGTACGGCTGGCGGTGTAACAAGGAGTGAGAGAGAGTCCGTGGAGGGCCGTCCACTGGATGAGCGAGAATTGATCGCGAGCGCGAAGAATGGTGACACCCAAGCCTTCGAGAAGCTGGTACATATACACCAGGGGATCGCCCTTCGGGTCGCCTACCTCGTCCTCCGCGACCCGGACGTCGTCGCCCACTGGCATGTCCGCGCCGCTGATGCTCCCCAGAATCCCGCCGAGGTGGTCAGCCAGGTGCTGCGGGCCGGCAGGGCCAGAGTTCGGTTCGACAGGGAGCCGTTGAGGGACTCGGCCGGCGGGATCCTGGAGAGGTTGACCGACCGACAGGCGGTGTTCACCGAACGAGACCTCCTCGTCGAGGTGGCTGCCTCGTTCCCGAAGGGAGCCACATCCGCCGAACTCTCCGCGGCTACAAGGGAAGTACTCCGGACGGGGATGGCGTCAGGCGAGCTCGTTCCACTCCCAGGTAACAGACCAGATCACCGATGGTCCCTTCCCGGCGAGACCCGGTTCAGCACCCGGACCCAGCTGGAGCGAGAACACTGCGTGCTTGCGACTGTGCATGAAGCAAGTCCGTGAAGGTGGACCTGCAGAGGGTCGAGCTGGCGGCGAAGGTCGAGAGCTGACCCGAGAACAGACACGGGCAATCCGTCGCCTCGTCGAGCTCGACGGCCGTCTGGTGGCAGTGGCTGGGCCGGGTTGATCGGAGAAGACCTATGCCATCGGCGCCTACGCCGACGCCGCCCAGGCCGAGGGTTATCCCGTCATCGGGGTGGCACCTACTGCCACGGCTGCACAGAAGCTGGCCGAGAATCTCGGCGGCCACTGGACAGGGACCGTCGCGATGCTCACCCACCAGCTCGACCGGCGAGCCGACACCCTGCTTCCGGGAACGGTGGTGATCTGCGACGAAGTGTCGATGGTCTCCACCAAAGACCACACCCGCCTCACCGAGCTGGTTCGGCACTGCGATGGCAAGCCGATCCTGCTGGGGGATCCCAACAGCTGCCCTCGATCGACTCGGTCGGACTCTTCCATCGGATCGTCGCCGACGGCCACGGAGTCGTCACCGACCTTGCCGCCATCAACCGGCGACAACGAAACGAAGTCGACCGACAGGCTCTCCACCTGCTCCGCTCCGGACAGGTAGACCGAGCGGTGTTCGATTACAGCGAAGCCGGTCGGGTCCACATCGGATATGAGCGTCTGGACACGATGTCGGCCATGGTCGAAGCCTGGTGGAACGACACCAGGGTTCATGGCGTCGAGGCGGTTCGCATGCTGGTCGGCCGCCGCACCGACGTCGAGGTGTTGAACCACCTCGCACGAAGCCGCACGCAAACCGAAGGCCTCCTGAGCGGACCGGCCTTGGATACCCGGACGGGTATGACGGACGCTTCAGGTGGGGGATCGGATCGTGGTCCGGGCCAACTGGTACGCCCATTCCGACCTCCGCAATGGCCAGACCGGAGCCGTTAGCGCGGTCAATCCCGGGACAGGTCGGCTCACCTTCAGAGGTGACCACGACGGAATTGAAGTCGTCCTGCCGAAGCGGTATGTCCACCCAAGTGTCGACTACGGGTACGCCCAGACCATCCACACCGCCCAGGGTCACACCTACGAGCGGGTCCACGTCTACGTCGACCGGACGATGACCGCCGAACACGGCTACACGGGCTTCTCCCGGGCGAGCGGGGAGACTCACATCTGGACGGCCGAGCTGCCAGGCCCGCTCGGAGACTGCACCCATGCTCCCTCCCCAGGGTCGCACCGAAGCCTTGGTCCGCCAGTTCTCAAGGAGTGGGGTCGACCCCCAGCAGCCGACCATTGCCAGGCCATCCAGCTACTGACCGATCGGGAACTCCTCGAACGTCGAGAGGAACTGGCGCACCTCATCTCCGAGAGTCCACTGCGACACGCGCGCCCCGACATCGAAGCCATCGATGCAGCCATCTCCCAGGCGCAGGCCGTCGTGGACCGGCTGGGCACGTCAGGAGCCCGCCGCCAACTCGAGGCCCTGAGACGCCGTCGACACCGTAGGCGAGTGGATCGAGGACAACGCCAACCTCCTCCAGGAGTACGGGGAGGTGAGTAGTGAGATTGATCGCCGCGTTGCCGCCCGCACGCTGCTCTATCGGTCCGACCCTCCCGAAGAGCTCCTCGAGACTCTTGGACCAAGAACCACGGCTTCCGATCCGAAGGCCTGGGATGCTGCCGTCGCCGCCTACGCCAGAGCGCGATTGAAGGTCCGGCCCGACATCGATCTCTCCGACCCAGCAATCCACCAGACCGGGCCATGGCGCGACGCGGCTCACCAGCTCCACACCACCGACCAACAGGCTCCCCCTCTTAGGCTCACGGATGAAATCCAGCACGAACCGCATTGACCCACAAGTTACCTTGCACTACTCGCCGATCCAAGGTAACTTATGAAGGAGCCACGGATCCTCGACAGTGCCCGAAAGCACGTGGTGAGTAATGAGACCATCCGCCATGCCTTCAACAATCCGATCCTCGTCGAAGACCTCGATGGAGGGTTCACGATGCTCATCGGACCCGACCAGGCGGGCAACCTCTACGAGATCGGTGTCGTCGGATCTGTGGAGGGTCCCGTCGTGGTCCATGCTATGCGAGCCCGACCCAAGTACCTGAGGTGACCCATGCCACGAACCATTGACGAGATCATCAACCAGGCCGAAGAACTGGCGGCACGCTTCGAAGACCACGAGCCCGACCCTGACGCGATGCGGGACGCCACCTCACTGCGCGAGGTCCGCAAGGCGTTCCTAGCTCGAGCCGAAGCCGAGCAACACGTCACCGAGGCAGTGGAGAAAGCGCGAGCCGACGGACACTCGTGGGCATCGATCGGAGCGATGCTCGGCACCTCCGGCGAAGCGGCGCGCCAGAAGTATGGTCAGAAGGCTCCCAGGTCGTAGCGACGGCCTCACGGAGCGGATCGACGAGTCGTTCAGGCCAAAGCCACAGCTAGTCCCGTTTTCCGCGACTTGCGAATCGACTACTCGGCTCCCTGTTGAAGCTGTCGATTGCGTCACGCAGCGCGCTCCCTCCACAACCCAGGTCCAACCCGCTCTAGGAATCGTGGGAAACTGTGCGGGTGACGATTGGACCTGTCAATTGGGGCTCATATTCGGGTGCCATGCTCGAGAAGGTGTTCGCCGTGCTAATCGGACAAGACCATCCCAATATCAAGCGGCGGATTCCATCGAGGGGAGACGGTGGAGTTGACCTCTTCCTGTTGATGTTGTGAGTCGCTCCGACGCTCATCGTCTGGCTGACATGTTGATGGCCGCCGACGAGATCGCAGCGATCGTCGGGCGAGGCCGAACTGCTTTCGATGAGGATGTGGTGTTGCGCCGCGCCGTGGAGCGCTGCCTTGAGATCATCGGTGAGGCATCCAAGGCGGTGCTAGGAGACGTAGTGGATACGTCAATGCACCGCGTGCCATCGGTGGAGGTTCGGCGGCGCTATCGATGTCGGGCCGGGCGCTGGGGCACCGGGCGGACGGGAGGCTCGGTAGCGGTGTCTCCAGCTGGACTGGCGAGGACTCGCTCCAGTGATGTGAAGAGGTCGAGGACGTCGGGTGCTTCGAAGATGCGGTAGCGCTGCTTGCCGACGTTTCGCTGCGTGAGGATTCCCGCTTCGGCGAGGCGGTTGATGGCAGACCCCGCGGCCACGTCGGAACGGTCGATCAGACCAGCGGCTGATTCCACGGTCATTAGGGGGAGGCCGGGGAGAACGTCGAGCAGCAAGTCCAAGGCGGATCCCCTTCGGACCGTGCCGAGGCTTGCCCGCCATTCATCGACCAGCTCGTCGATCCTGGAGACGTATGATTGCGCGTCGTTGCAGGCTCGGAGGGTGGCGCCGGCGAAGGTCCGCAGCCACGTGTGGGCGGCGGTCGATCGCTCGGGGCTGTCAGCAGCATGCAGATGCCGAAATGCCGTCAAGCCTGAGATGTAGTCGTCTGACCAGGTGGCGAGAACGAGGCTGATGGGTGGCACCAACGTCGGGGAGAGCTCACGCCGACGGAGGACGATGTGGATCAGTGCCCGCCCGGTGCGTCCGTTTCCGTCCGCGTGCGGGTGGATGGTCTCGAATTGGGCGTGGGCGATCGCGGCCTGGACGAGCGCGGGGTGCTCATCGTCGTTGGTATAGGCGATGAGGTCATGGAGGAGATCCTCGACGTACTCGGGTGGTGGCGGGACGAAGGCAGCACTGCAGGGGTTGGATGAGCTGCCCCCGATCCAGTTTTGTTCCTTGCGAACAACGCCCCCAAGATGTTGAGTCGGCGAGCGATCCATCAGGATCCGATGGATGTGCAACAGGTCCTCTCGCGAAAGCTGCTGCTTGCGGGTGGCCAACTCGATGGCGGACTCCATAGCGGCGACGTTGCCGAGAACCTCAACGGCGACCCCATCGGCGCTCTTGCCCCCTTCGGCGATGACGGCCTCGGCTTCGACCAGACGACGGGCACCGGCGTCGAGGCCCTCAATCTTCGAGGAGGCCACCGATTCGGCTCTAAGGAGAAAACGGGTCAGACCTTCGAGACTGACGTGGCGCGTTCCGGCTTGGTTCAGGTCTCTGATTGCGTTCTCGGCGTCGCCGATGTCGGCAGCGAGATCGCTGGGCAGGGTGAGGTCCCAACCGGCGAGTGGATCCGGCAGGTAGGCGTCGTAGCTGCAGCCTTGCCGGTCGCGCCGAGTGAGCCCTTCGAATCGGGGTTCCCATCGTCTGTGGAGGAGTTCAGCCATCCCTCATTTCCGATCAGCCTAAGCAAAGGTTATACAAGAAGCTTAGCTTAGAGCCTGGCCAACCAAAGGAAACTGATACAACAGAAACACCCGCCCGAGGCCGCCCCATGAACTGGGTTAGAAAAACGGCCACCGCTATCAAAGACTCAGCTACACCTCACAGGGAAACCCGAGGAGTCCCTGATACCGCACCAATTACCCCACGGCCCCGGAATCTTCCTGTCCAATGACCTCTCGTCCGGGAAAGGCTTCCGAACCACTGCGTGGAACCACCGGCATCGCGAGGCCCGCCACCGAGCAGACCCGAGCACTGCCTCCGCTCAGCCCTCGAGCATCTCCCGGAAGCGGTCCCGTCGCTCGATGATGCGCCGTCTCCGCCCCGATACCAACAGCTCGGGTGTCCCGAGACTGGGTTGATAGGCGAAGCTACGGCCGTCGAACCCGGCGGCGCGAAGGAGGGTGGCGGCCCTCGGTGACACGCTCCCTTGAGTGATCCCAAACCACTCCGTCAGCTCCTTCACGTACATCCCGCCAGCCGAGGTGGAGAACAGATCGTTAGCCTTGCCGATGATCCAGCAGATCGCCGCGGCGGCGGTCTCGGCACGGGCTTTGCGACGGAACACCGCTGGGTCCCCGGTAGCCACCCGGGCCAGGACACGCCGGCAAGCGGTACGGTGCTCGCTGTCGAGCAACTCGTGGCAGCAGCGGTCGCAAAGCGCCAATACCTCGGCCACCCGGTCGGCGATGTCACCGGGGACACCGTCCCAGTCGAAGGGCTCGTCGGGGAGCGGATGGTCGTCAAGAGCGGCCAGCGCCTCCTCTCCGCCCACCGCCTCGCAGAGCAGGTCCAGCATGGCCTCTTCGAAGCTCACCGGTTCGTCGTCCCAGCCTGGCCACACCTCGTCGCCATCGAGTGCGCCGACGACGGCGACGAGAGCGGCCGGTCCCTGCAGCCGGGACGAACGGATGGCCCGCTGGTAGTCGGGCTCCCACCAGTCGATGGCGGCCAGCGTCTCCTCGGTGAGCGACGGACGGATGCCCCGCTCCGCGTGGCAGAAGCGGACGAAGGCACGCAGCAACCTGGGAGCTCGGGCCAGGAACCGGACATCCGCCACCACCTTCCTCGGCAGCCAGTCGTTGAGCAGGATCTCGACCGCCGTCGGGCTCCACCGAATGGGATCCCCCGGCCCGTAATCGCAGGCGAACCACAGCACTGAGTCGAACAGCTCCTGATCCTCCTCATCGAGGCCGACGCCGAACGAGGACGAGAAGAACCGCTCGGCCAGGTCGTGTCGGGCTTGGTGGTCCCACTCGGGGCGGACGTAGCCTCGTCCGCCCTCCGGTAGCTGCCGCACCACCCACTCCACCAGCGGGCGGCAGGCTGGCCAGGCGTCACTCTCGAAGGCCGGGAAGGTGATGGCGGCGGTCTCCCCCGCCTCCACCAGCCAGGCCCGGGCATTGGCCAGGTCCAGGTCTTGCAATCGGATGTCCGGATCGTCCTCGGCTGCCTCGCGCAGCCTTTCGATTACCACCTCCAATAGCTCGGGAACCACGAAGGCGTCCTTGATCAGCGTGCCGAGGTTGTGGTCGATGTAGGCCACCACGGCCAGCTCGTGCCCGGACGCGGTGCGGGCGGCCAGCATCACGTTGTCCCCGTCGCCGAGCACATGACTCATTCCCACCGCCCGGTACACCTCGAGGGGTGCCAGGCCCTCCAGCCAGGCGGGAAGCCGGTGCTCCCGAAGCTCGAGCTCCCGGCGGATCCGGGCAGCGAGCAGCTCATCGTCCACCATCTCTCCTATCACATGAAGCAGTGCGGTGGTCTCCCGAAGGCGGACGTCAATGAACGAACCGACCAGCTCGGTGAGCGAGGGTCCGTTCGGCCTCTCGCCTCGCGCCCGCTGGAAGGGGTCCTGACTACGCGGGTCAACCACCGCCAGCAGGCTGCTCACGAGCCCCAGCAATGGAAATGGGTGGTCCCTGCGCAGCGCCCGGTGTGTCTCAGCCAGCAGGTCCGGCTGCCCACGCTCCTCCCGCCGCGGAGGACGCGGGGCGGATTCTCCGTGCTGCTGGCCGGGCCGAGTGCCCTGGGTGGACTGCTTGGCCCTCCCCCGACTCCTTCTCCGACTCATCCACACCGACTTTACAGTCAGGTGACCGGCATCGGCAGTTTCGTTCGCCGCCAGCTCGCTGCCCCCGCCTTTTGAGGCGTCCTCAACGGCGAGGTGGAATCAGCCTCTATGGTGGGAGGGGAGGGATGATCGCCACCGAGATCGGCCTCGCCGTCGAGTGCTGAGAGATCGATGACGGTCTCCCATTGCGGCTGCCCGCCGATCTCGCCGGTGTGACCTCATGGTCGCCACCAACACTCCCGCAATGCCCTGGCACGCTGCTCGGGTTGGCGGTGGAGCCGACGCCCGGACCGGAGCGGGTCGTTCATTACGTGATGCCGCCATCCTTGCCGACCTGGCCGTCTTAAACATGTCTGGGGCACGGCGCACCTGCGCCTCAGTGACCGCCCCTAATCGCCGATCTGGCCCAGCTCGAGCAACTGCTCGCCGATCTGCACCGCGTTGAGGGCGGCTCCCTTGCGCAGGTTGTCGCTCACCACCCACAGATTGATCCCCCCCGGCTCGCCCAGGGTCTCCCGCAGCCTGCCGACCAGGACCTCATCTCGGCCGGCCGCGTCGAGCGGAGTGGGAATCCCTTCCTCCCAGAGCTCCACCCCCGGCGAATCCCGCAGCACCCCGGCGGCCCCCTCGCTGGTGACCGGCTGCTCGAACCACAGGGAGGCCGAGACCGCGTGCCCCACCGCCACCGGCACTCGCACGCAGGTGGCCTCCAGCGCCAGGCCAGGGAGACCGAGGATCTTGCGAGTCTCGCCGACCAGCTTCCACTCCTCGTCTGTATAGCCGCCCTCGGCCTCCGTGCCGGCAAAGGGGATCACGTTCCAACCGATGGGGCGCGCATAGACCTCGGAGCCGGGATCCTTCCACCCCCCGGCCGCCAGCGCCTCGTAGTCCGCTCCCAGGGCGGTCACCTGCCGTCGAAGCTCGGCGATTCCCCGTTGTCCGGACCCCGACACGGACTGGTAGGAGCTGGCCACCACCTTGCGCAGCCCGGCCCGGCGATGGAGGGGAGCGGCCGCCATGACCAAGGCGATGGTGGTGCAGTTGGGATTGGCCACCAACCCACGGTGGGCGTCCAGGTCGGCATCGTTGACGCCCACGACCACCAGCGGGACCTGCGGGTCCATCCGGAAGGCGGAGGAGTTGTCCACCACCGCCCCCCGCTCGACGAAGCGACCGGCGTGGGCCCGGGAACGCTCGGCGCCGGCCGAGAACAGCGCCAGGTCGATCCCGCCGGGGTCCGCCTCGGCCAGGTCCTCCACCTCGACCTCACCCCAAGCGGTCTCCAGCTTGCTCCCCGCCGACCGGGTCGAGGCGAATACCCGCAGCTCGTCGACCGGGAAGGCTCGCTCCGCCAGGATGGCCAGGATGGTCCGGCCCACCAGGCCGGTCGCCCCGGCCACCCCCACCGTGGTCATCCCTGCACCTCCTCGATCTGGTAGGTGGGGGGCTCGAAGGCGGCATGGAGGCTCCGCACGGCCTCCTCCACTCGCTCGACCGGTACGACACACGAGATGCGGATGCTCGAGGTGCTGATCATCTCGATGGTGATTCCCTGGTCGGCCAGGGTGCTGAAGACCAGCGCCGCCACCCCTGGATGGGACCTCATCCCGGCTCCCACCACGGACACCTTGGCCACCCGCTCGTCGACCTGCACGCCCGAGGCTCCCAACCGCCCGACCGCCACCTCAGCCACCGCTCGAGCCACCTCGGTGTCGGCCGCCGGGACCATGAAGCTGATGTCGGTTGAGCCATCTCGCGACAGATGCTGGACGATCATGTCCACGCTGAGCCCCTGGGCGGCGATCGGACCGAACAGCTCGGCGGCCCCCCCGGGCCGGTGTGGCACACCCAGGACGGTGATCTTGGTCTCGGTGGCGTCGTGGGCGATGCCGCTCACGATGGCCTGCTCCAGGGCGGTGCCCTTCACCCACGTGCCCGGACGGTCGTGGAGAGAGGAACGCACGTGGAGGGGGATGTCGAAGCCCCGGGCGAACTCCACCGAGCGGAGCATGAGCACCTTGGCCCCGGCCCCGGCCAGCTCGAGCATCTCCTCGTAGGTCACCTCGTCCAGCTTGCGAGCCTCAGGGACGAGGCGCGGGTCCCCCGTGTACACCCCGTCCACATCGGTGAAGATCTCGCAGGCGTCGGCGCCCAGGGCGGCGGCCAGCGCCACCGCGGTGGCGTCCGAGCCTCCCCTCCCCAACGTGGTCACGTCCTTGGTGTCCGGGCTCACCCCCTGATAGCCGGCCACGATCACCACCCGGCCGGCCCGGAGGCCCTCCCTCACCCGGTCTCCCTTGATCTCGAGGATCTTGGCCCGTCCGTGCGAGGTGTCGGTGAGGATCCCCGCCTGCGAGCCGGTCAGGCTCATCGCCTCCACTCCTTCTTCATGGATGGCCATGGCCAGCAGCGCCATGGCGATCCGCTCCCCGGCGGTGAGGAGCATGTCCATCTCCCGCTCCGGGGGCGACGGGGTGACCTGCTTGGCCAGGGCGATCAGGTCGTCGGTGGTGTCGCCCATCGCCGAGATCACCACCACCACGTCGTGTCCGGCTCGGCGCGCCTCCGCCACCCGGCTGGCCACCATCCGGACCCGCTCGGCGTCGGCCACCGAGCTGCCCCCATACTTCTGCACCAGGAGGGCCATCGCGCACCTCGAATCGTCCGGCGCGAGTGTACCGTTCGGGCCTTAGGCGGTCTGGGAGCTCGCCGGGCCGCCCTGACCCCCAAACCCCCCTTTCCTCTTGGGGGGTCCGGCGGCTCTCCACAGGTGCGATCGTCTCGGCAGCTTCCGGGCCGCCCTGACCCCCCAAACCCCCCGGTAGCCAGGCGGCTACGCTGATCCGGGTGGCCACCGAGAAGCGCCGGCGCCAGAAGGAACGCCGGTCACAGAAGCAGATTCAACTGGCCCGGCAGCGCCGCACCCGGCAGCTGTGGGGGCTGGTCCGCACCTGGCTGGTGGTCACCGGCTTGATCCTGGCCGTAGGCACCTTGGTCACCTTCCTCTCCCGCTGATCAGGCCAATGACCGTCGACCTGCACACCCACAGCAACCTCTCGGACGGCTCCGACACCCCGGCCGAGCTGATCGCCCGGGCCGCCCAGGCGGGGTTGCAGGCGGTGGCTCTCACGGACCACGACACGGCGGCCGGCCTTCCAGCCGCCCAGGAAGCCGCGCTGCAACACGACGTGCAGCTCGTGCCGGGCGTGGAGATCTCCTGCGACTGGCAGCCCGGGTCGCTGCACATGCTGGTCCTGTTCCTCGGACCGGGCCCCGGTCCATTTCAGGAGCGCCTCGAGGAGCTCCACAGGTGGCGGGAGGACCGTAACCGTCGCCTGGTCGAGCAGCTGCACGGCCTGGGCATCGACATCACTTTGGAAGAGGTGGAGGCCGAGGCCGACGGCCACAGCGTGGGCCGTCCCCACTTCGCGGCCGTACTGGTCCGAAAGGGCGTGGTCCCGAGTTTCTCCAGCGCTTTCCAGGAGCTGCTCGCCAAGGGCCGGCCCGGCTATGTGGAGCGGCACCGGCTCCGGCCCGAAGAGGCCATCGCCCTGGCCCGGGGCTCCGGGGCGCTACCGGTACTGGCCCATCCCCACACTCTGGGCCTCGCCCCGGAGCCGATGAGACAGGCCTTGATCGGGTTGGTCCGCTCCGGGCTGGTCGGGCTGGAGTGCTACTACTCGGACTACCTACCCGAGGAGCGGCTCCGCCTGGCCGAGCTGGCCCGGCTCATCGGCCTCATCCCCACCGGCGGGTCCGATTATCACGGTTCCTACAAGCCCTGGCTTCGGATCGGCCGCGGGCAGGGCGACCTGGCGGTCCCCGCGGCGGTCCTCGAGGAGCTGGAGCGGGCTCGGGGGGCGCTGGTCACCTGAGATCGGGCTCGGGGCTGCGAGACTCGACCCGCGTGAGGCGCGAAGCGAGCATGCTGGGTGGGGCCCTCCAGAACGCCCTGGGCGGGAGCGGCCGGCTCCTGTTCGGTTTCTTGCTCGCCCTGCTGCTCGGCCGGCTGCTGGGCGCCGAGGGGTTGGGGATCTACATGATCGCCGTGGCTGTGGCGGGGTTGCTGGAAGCCGTCGCCGAGAGTGGTCCACGCACCGCCACGGTCCGCTACGTGGCCCACGTCCTGGCCGCCGGCGAGAGCGCCCGAGCCCGTCGGGTACTGCGCACGGCTCTCGTCCTGGCCGGCGGGGTGGGGCTGGTCCTGACGGCGGCCGCGCTGGTGTTGACCGAACCCGCCGTGCGGCAGCTCCTGCCCTCCCCCGACATCCCCCAGCGCCGGCTCATTTGGGGATTGGCAGTCCTCAGCAGTCTGCCTCTGGCGCTCACGGCCGTGCTGCTGGCCGCCACCCGGGGGGCCGGACGGATGGGTCCCACCAACCTCACCGACGGGCTGGTGGTCCCCGTCGCCCGGATCGTCCTCTTCCTGCCCTTGTTCACCCTGGGCCTGGCCGAGGTGGCGGCCCTGTGGTCCTATTTCCTCGCCGCGCTGACGGGGTTGGGGCTGGCCTGGTGGTTCGCCCGCCGCGCCCTGCCCGACGGCTGGTCCGGGTGGGAGTGGAAGGAGGTGGTTCCCTACGCCTCCGCCCAGGGGGGATCGGGCGTGCTCGACGTGGCCCTCTTCTGGGCCGACACGCTGATCATCGCCGCCCTGCTCGCCGAGGGAGACGTCGGCGTCTACGGAGCGGCCGTCCGGCTGGCCCTCATCCCGACGCTCTTCCTCACCGCCTTCAACACCGCCTTCCAACCGTGGGCGGCCTCGCTGTGGGCCGGCGGCGACCGGCTCGGGCTGGGAAGCCTCTACCGCCGGGTGACCCGGCTGGTGACCGCCCTCTCCGTCCCCTTCTACCTCCTGCTGGCCGCCTTCCCGGCCCCGCTGCTGGGCGTCTTCGGAACGGAGTTTCCCTCCGGGGCCACGGTTCTGCGCATCCTGGCGTTCGGGCAGATCATCAACGTGGTGACCGGCCCGGGCGCCAACCTGCTGGCGATGACCGGCTTCCCGGTCTGGAACTTCTGGAACAACGCCCTGCTCCTCATCCTCAACGTGGCTACCAACTTCCTCCTCATCCCCCGCCTCGGCATCGAGGGGGCCGCCTGGGCCTGGGCCGGCTCCCTCCTCGTTGTCAATGTGGCCCGGCTGGTCGAGGCTCGACTCTTGACCGGGCTGCTTCCCTTCGACCGGCGGCTGGCCCGGGTCTTGGTGCTCGGCCTGGCCGGGGTGGCCCTCCTGGCGGTCCTGCGCCCATGGCGAGTAGAGGACCTCGGGCTGGCGGTAGCTCTGGGCGTGGCGTTCGGCGTGCTCTGGCTGATCGCCTTGCCGGTGGTGCTCCCTTCGGAGGACAGGCTCCTGGTTCGAGATCTGTTCAGGGCACCTCGCGGGGGAGATGGGCCCGCACCCGAGCCAGCAGCTCCCGAGCGCTGAACGGCTTGCGGATATAGTCGACTGCCCCCAGCTCGAGTCCCCGCACCACGTCCTCCTCATCGGCCATGGCGGAGAGGAACATCACCGGGAAGTGCCTTTCCTGCTCGCGCCACTTCTGCAGCACCTCGATCCCCTGCAGGCCGGGCATCTGCTGGTCGAGGATGGCTAGGTCGAACTTCTCCCTCAAACCCGCCTCCAGCGCCTGCAAGCCGTCCCGGGCGGCCACCACCTGGTAGCCGGCCGCTTCCAACGATCGGCACACCACCAGCGAGATGGTGGGCTCGTCCTCCGCCACCAGAACGCGGACCTTCATGTCCCACCTTTCCGTGCCCATTCTGCCAGCGCAGCCCCGGCCCGACCAGGACCGGTGGCGGCCCAAACCGCTCAACGGCCGGAGGTACCTTGCCGATACGTTCATGCATGCATGTGCTGTCGCGCCCTCCGGCACCGGTCGTCGACTATCCGGCCATCCGGCAGGCCTACCACCGGGTCCGCGCGCTGGCGGCCGGCTCGGCTCTGACGATAGGGATCCTCAGCATCCTCACCGGGCGCTGGGCCGGCGAGAGCTGGCTGCTGGCTCTGGCGGTGCTGGTGCTCGGGCAGGCGCTCTTCCGACTGCGTCGTCCTGATAAGTCCCCACTCGCGTCTCTCGCCCTGGACGGGGCGGTGGTCACGGTGGCCATACTCTTCCGTGGCCTCCCGGTGGCAAGCGCCCCGGTGGTGTTCGCCTTCCTGGTGACCGACGCCTTCCTGCTGCTCGACCTGCGTCGAGCTTTCGGGATGACGCTTTACCTCGTGACTGCCGAGATCGTCTCGATCACCGCTCCCCTCACTCTCCAGATCGTTCCCGTGCCCGAGCCGCAGGCGACCATCTGGATCGTCCTGGTGGGGGTGCTCGGCATCGCCGGCACCGCCTGGCTGTTCACGGCGGCCGACCGCCGGGTCGATGAGGTGAGGGAGGCCGAGCGAGCCGCGCTGGAGGCCGAGCGCAAGGCCGGTCTGATGAAGAACGAGTTCGTAGCGATGGTGAGCCACGAGCTCCGCACCCCTCTCACCAGCATCGCCGGCTTCTCCGAGACCTTGCGGGAGGCATGGCGGCAGGCCCCGCCCCATGAGATCGATGAATTCCTCGACATCATCACCGACCAGGCTCGGCACCTCTCCAGGGTGGTGGAGGACATCCTGATCATCCCCCGGCTGGAGGCCGGGCGCCTCCGATTCGACCCCCGGCTCTTCGAGTTGCGCCCGGTCGCCTACCGGATCGCCGACGTGCTCTTCCCCACCGGGGGCGCCAAGGAGGCCACGGTGGCCATCCCGGGGGGAGTCATGGTATGGGCCGACGAGGATCGGGTCAGGGAGGTCATCCGCAACCTCTTGGAGAATGCTCTCAAGTACGGCGGCGACCAGGTGGTCGTGCAGGGCTCACCGGTGGGAGACAAGTACGTGGTGGTGGTGTCCGACAACGGACCGGGGGTGCCGCAAGCACACCAGCAGCGCATCTTCGACCACTTCGAGCAACTCTCCAAGGGGGACGGCCGCCGGGAGACCGGCATCGGGCTCGGGCTCCCCATCGCCCGGCGACTGGTGCGGGCCATGGGAGGGGAGCTGTGGTTCGAGCCCCGCTTTCCGACCGGGTCCCGTTTCTGCTTCACGGTCGATCTGCAGCCTCCTCTCCCGGAGCCCGCGGAACCCAGCGAGAACCAGGTGGGGACGGTTCCCTCCTACGTGCCCTCGCCCTCCGTCTCCTGACGCTCCGCCAGCCACTCCCTGGGCACCGGGGCCAGGGTGCGCCCGGGGCCGACCACCGGCCGGGGCCGGGCGGACAGCTCCCATGGCCCAGGGGTGAAGCGCAGAGGGGGAGCCGCCGACGCCGCCTGCTCCTCGGCGGTCACCTGGGCCACCACCGCCAGGATGGCGGCCACCTCTTCCGGCCCCGCCCCGCCGGTGATCCTCGTCATCAGGCCTCCACCAGCTCCACCAGCGTCCCCGCGAAGGACTCGGGATGGACGAAGGCGATCCTCGCCCCCCTTCCGCCCCGCCGGGGCACCTCGTCCACCAGGCGGGCCCCCGCCTCCCTGAGCTCGGCCAGGGCGCCCTCGAGGTCGACGACCAAGAAGGCCACGTGGTGCAGCCCCTCCCCCCGCCTCTCCAGGAAGCGACCGACCGGCCCCTCCGCTTCCAGAGGTTCCAGGAGCTGGAGGAAGGAGCCTCCCAAGGGGAGCATCGCCTCCTCCACGCCCTGGTCCTCCACCACCTCCCGATAGAGCGGGGCGACGCCGTACTGGTCCCGGTAGACCTCCAGGGCCCGGTCCAGGTCGCGCACCGCCACCGCCACGTGGTCCAGGTTGATGAGCATCACGGCCGGACACTACCCGGCGATGACCGGTACCATCCGCCCATGGGCGCCGTCATCACCGGGATCGCCCGCACTCCGATCGGTCGCTTCGGAGGGGCTTTCCGGCCTCTCCAGGCGGTCGAGCTGGGAGGAGCGGCCATCGCGGCGGTCATGCACCGGGCCGATCTGGAGCCCGGCATGGTCGACGAGGTGGTGTTCGGCCACGTCATCCAGGCCGGCACCGGGCAGATCACCAGCCGCCAGGCGGCCACCCGGGCCGGGATAGCCATGACCGTGCCGTCGGTGACCGTCAACAAGGTGTGCCTCTCCGGGCTGACCGCCATCGCCATGGCCGACAAGGACATCCGTCTCGGCGAGGCCTCGTTCGTGGTGGCCGGTGGCATGGAGTCGATGACCAACGCCCCGTACCTGGCGCCCGATCTCCGCTGGGGGAAGCGGACGGGGGACGCCCGCCTGGTCGATGCCATGCTCCACGACGGCCTCTGGTGCGCCTTCGACAACTGCACCATGGGGGAGTCGTCCGACCGCAAGAACGCCGAGCTGGGCATCGGCCGCCGGGAGCAGGATGCCTGGGCGGCGGCCAGCCACGCCCGCGCCCGGCAGGCCACCGAGTCGGGCGCCTTCGCCGAGGAGATCGTCGCGGTTGACGTGCCCCAGCGAAGGGGCGATCCGGTGGTGGTGGAGCGGGACGAGGGAATCCGAGCCGATACCAGCGAGGACTCGCTGGCCGGCCTGACCGCCGCCTTCTCGGAGGACGGGACCATCACCGCCGGTAACGCCTCGCAGATCTCCGACGGGGCGGCGGCCGTGGTGGTGGCCGATCGCGGGGCGGCCGAGGCGGCCGGCATGCCGATCCTGGCCGAGATCGTCGCCTACGGGCAGGTGGCCGGCCACGACGCCACCTTGCACGAGCGACCCGCCGAGGCGCTGCGGGTCGCCGTCAAGCGCACCGGCTTCTCCCCGCAGGAACTCGATCTGATCGAGATCAACGAGGCCTTCGCCTCGGTGGCCCTTTGGTCGGCACGCATGCTCGACCTGCCTCACGACAAGGTCAACGTCCACGGGGGGGCGGTGGCATTGGGCCATCCCATCGGCGCCACCGGGGCCCGGCTGGTGGTCACCCTCATCAACGCGCTGCGCCGGCGGGGGGGCGGGCTGGGAGCCGTCACCCTGTGCGGGGGGGGCGGCCAGGGCGACGCCCTGGTCCTCGAGGTGGCGGGTGCCTGAGCAGCCCGACCGCAACCTGGCCCTCGACCTGGCCCGGGTCACCGAAGCAGCCGCCATGGCCGCTTCCCGCTGGCAGGGCAGAGGAGACCGGGAGGCGGTCGACCAGGCGGCCGTGGACGCCATGCGGCATCTGCTTTCCACCATCGACATGGATGGGGTGATCGTGATCGGGGAGGGGGAGAAGGATGAGGCCCCGATGCTCTTCAACGGCGAGCGGGTCGGCAATGGCAACCCACCCCAGGTGGACGTGGCGGTCGACCCGGTGGAGGGCACCCGGCCCACCGCGCAGGGCTCACCGGGCGCCATCGCGGTGATCGCTCTCGCCGAGCGAGGGGCCATGTACGCCCCCGGCAGCCTGGTCTACATGGACAAGATCGCCGTCGGAGAGGTGGCCGCCGGACAGATCGACTTGGAGGCCCCCGTGGCCGAGAACTTGCACCGGGTGGCCAAGGCGACCGGCAAGCACCTCACCGAGCTGACGGCCATCATCCTCGACCGGCCCCGCAACGAGCCCTACGTGCAGGCGGTGCGGGAGGTGGGAGCCCGCATCCGGCTGATCCAGGACGGTGACGTGGCGGCCGCGATCGCCGCGGCGGTCCCGGATAGCGGCATCGACATCCTCTTCGGCATCGGGGGCTCGCCGGAGGCGGTGATCGCCGCCTCCGCCCTGCGCTGCCTGCAAGGGGAGATCCAGTGCAAGCTCTGGCCCCGGGACGAGAGGGAGCGTGAGTACGCCCGGGAGAACGGCCTGGACGTCTCGCAGGTCCTCGCCACCCGCGACCTGGTGGGATCGGAGAACGTCTTCTTCGCCGCCACCGGCGTCACCGGAGGCGAGTTCCTGGGAGGAGTGCGATTCTTCGCCGGGGGGGCGGAGACCCACTCGGTGGTGATGCGCTCCAAGACCGGAACGGTGCGCTTCATCCGCGCCCGTCATCGCTTCGACAAGCTTCAGGAGCTCTGGGGCAAACAGGACGTCCTCTAGATCCGACCCACCGCGTCGGGATGGGATCGGGGATGGTCAGAGCTCCTGGCGGCCGGTCAGAGCCCTTCCCAGCGTCAGCTCGTCGGCATAGTCGAGGTCTCCGCCCACCGGGAGGCCGCTGGCCAGCCTGGTCACCTTTATCCCGAGCGGCTTGAGCAGCCGGGCCAGGTACATGGCGGTGGTGTCGCCCTCGATGGTGGGGTTGGTGGCCACGATGACCTCTTTCACCCCCTCGTCGTCGACCCGGGCCATAAGCTCGGCCACCCGAAGCTGATCGGGGCCCACCCCTTCGATGGGCGAGATCGCCCCGCCCAGCACGTGGTAGCGGCCCCGGAACTCCTGGGTCTTCTCCACCACCACCACATCCTGGGCCCGTTCCACCACGCAGATCAGGGAGGGGTCCCGCCTGAGGTCCCGGCACAATGAGCACTCCTCGGCACTGGTGACGTTGAAGCACCTCCGGCAGAGCCGTACCTGCGAGCGCAGGTCGAGGATGGCCTGCCCGAGGCGGTGGGCGTCCGGCTCCTCCACGTGGAGCAAGTGAAAGGCGAGCCGCTGGGCGGTCTTCCTCCCGATACCCGGCAGCCGGGCCAACTCGTCGATGAGCCTTTGGATAGGACCCTCGAACATCAGCCCAGCAGACCGGGCGGAAGGCCCAATCCGGAGGCCAACCCTCCCATCCGCTCGCCAGCCGTCTCCTGGGCGGACCGCCACGCCTGGTTGACGGCCGCCACCACCAGATCGCCCAGCATCTCCGTATCGTCGGGATCCGCCACCTGAGGGTCGATCTCCACCGAGACGAGCTCCCCGGTGCCCAGCAAGGTGGCCTTGACCACTCCACCTCCGGCGCTGCCCTCGAAGGTCTGGCCGGCCAGCTGGTCCTGGATAGCGGTGACCTGCTGCTGCATCTCCTGGACCTGCTTCATCATCTTTTGCAGGTCCTTCGGGTTGACGCCCATCTCCGGGATTGTAGAGGCGGCTGGCAGCTCCTCCGGGCCACCGGAATCGCAGGGGCCTGCGGCCGCCCGGGCTAGGACTCCTTCTGGACCTCCTCCACCACCTCACCCCCCAGCAGGTTCACCACCAGCTCCGTGGGGTCGGCCGGCTCGTCGGGAGCCTCCAACAAGCGGTCCTTGTCCGGCACTTCGTCGTCCGGCTGGGCCGCCGGAGGCTCGGCCACCCGGTACTCCACCTTCACCCTGGCCCCAAGTGCCTCCACGGCGGCCGTCTCCACGATGGCCCGCAGGCGCTCGTCCTCGCGCAGCTGCTCGAGGTGGAACGGCAGGCGAGCCGGCACGTGCAGCACGACCGTGGAGCCCTCCACTCCCCCGGGGGTCACCTCCCGGAAGAGGGCGTGGCGGCGCGGGCCGGCCCGTTCCCTCACCCCGGCCACCAAGGCCGGCCAGGCCGACTCGAGCTGAGCGGCGGTGAGCCCTTCGACCGGCCTGTCCTCCTGTTCTTCCGAGACGGTGGGGGCAGGCGGAACCGACCCGGAAGGCTCCTCCACCGTGGTCCCCTCGGAGAGGAGGCGGAGCCGTTCCTCCAGCCGATCCAGCCGCGCGGCCAGCGAGCCGGCGTCGACCGCCATCTCCGGCCGAGCCAGCTTGAGGAGGGCCAGCTCCATCACCAGTCGCTCTTCCCGCCCTTCCCGCAGCTGCAGAAGCGCTTCTCCCAGCCGGTCGATGGCCCGGAGCACGTCGGCCGGGGTCAGCTCCCGGGCCGCCCGGCGCCATTCCTCCAGGCTATCGGAGGGCTCATCGGCGACCTCCTCCAGATTGGGGGCGTACTGCGCCAAGAACACGCCCCGGAAGAACCCCAGCGCCTCGGCCACGAAACGCCGCAGGTCGACCCCCTCCGCCGCCAGCCGGGAGGCCAGCTCCAGAACGGCCCGGGCATCTTGCTGGGCGATGGCGGTGACCAGCGCCTCGAAAGCCTCGGGGTCGGCCAGTCCCAGCGCCCGATGGACGCCGCGGACGTCCACCTGTCCGGCTCCGAGGGCGGCCACCTGCTCGAGCAGGCTGAGGGCGTCGCGCACGGAGCCCCGGGCGTGCCTGGTGACCGCCGAGAGCGCCTCGCCGGAGACCGCGAAGCCCTCCCGGTCGGCGATCTCACCGATATAGGAGGCCAGCCCCTCGGCGGGAACGGGGTGGAAGTCGAACCGCTGACTGCGACTGCGAATCGTGTCCGCCAGCTTGTAGGGCTCGGTGGTGGCCAGCACGAAGTGGACATGGCCCGGGGGCTCCTCCAGCGTCTTGAGCAGGGCGTTGCCGGCCGCCTTGGAGAGCATGTGGGCCTCGTCGAGGATGTAGACCCGGCTGGCCCCACCAGTGGAGGCCACCGTGCTGACGTTGACCCGGATCTCCCGGATGTCCTCCACCTTGTTGTGCGAGGCGGCGTCCAGCTCGATCACGTCCAGTGAGGAGCCCTCCGTGACGGCCTGACAGGAGGGGCAGCGGTTGCAGGGCTCGCCCTCGGCGCTGCGGTTCGGACAATTGAGAGCCTTGGCAAGGATGCGGGCGGTGGTGGTCTTGCCGGTCCCCCGCGGCCCGGCGAAGAGGTAGGCGTGGGCCACCTTGTCCTCAGCCACCTCCCGGGCCAGGGTGGTGATGACGTGTTCCCGGCCACCCACCTCGTCGAAGCGCTGCGGCCGGGACCTGCGATAGAGAGCCTGGTACAACACGGGCTGATCGTACCCAGCCTTCCGGCGGCCGGGTACCCACCCCCTACAGTGAGATGCATGCCTCTGCGATTGGGTATCGACCTCGACGGCGTGGTGGCCGACTTCAACGCCGGCTGGATCAGCCGCTACAACAAGGACTTCAGCGCCGAGCTCTCCCAAGAGGCGGTGCAGATCTGGGACGGCCTCCACCGCCTCACCCACTTCCAGGAGATGGAGGACTTCTGGGCCTGGGCGAGAGGCAAGGACGGAGAAAGCATCTTCCGCAACCTGGAGCCGTATGAGGGGGCTCTCGAGGCGCTCGGCCGCCTGCATCGGGCCGGCCATCACGTGGTGATCATCACCTCCAAGCCCGACTGGGCCATCCACGACACCCTGGCCTGGCTGGCCGATCGTCGGGTCCCCACCCGAGAGGTGCACCTCACCGAGGAGAAGTGGGAGGTGCCTTGTGACGTGTACCTGGACGACGCCCCCCATCAGCTGGTCCGCATCCACCAGGTACGGCCGCAGGCCCTCACCTGCCGCTTCGTGCGCCCCTGGAACGGCCCCGTTCCGGGGGTGAAGGACGTGGCGAGCTGGGGGGAGTTCGTGCGGATCGTCGAAAGTGCGCAGCCGGCCCCCGGGTACTAGCCTGACGCCCGCCCCCCGAGGGGGCTCGGGCGGACATGGAATCAACAAAAGGAGTGAGATGAGAATGCGCGCATGGCTGGTCGCCCTCCTCGCCTTCGGCCTGCTGGCCGCGGCCTGTGCACCGGGAGCCCAGCCCACCGGCACGACGGAAGCCATCGTGGAGGAGACCACCGGCACCACCGAGGCCATGGTGGAGGAGACCACCGGCACCACCGAGGCCATGGTGGAGGGCCGGGAAGATTGGCCGGAGCGGCTGGTGTTCGGCTTCGTACCCAGCCAGGAGCAGGAAGAGCTGCAAGACGACATCCAGCCCTTCATCGACGCCCTCTCCCAGGGGTTGGGCATCGAGGTGGAGGGCTTCGTCACCACCGACTACACCGGCCTGGTGACGGCCATGGGCACCGGCCAGGCCGACCTGGGCGCCTTCGGGCCGTTCGGCTACGTACTGGCCAAGCAGCAGTACCCCAACCTGGAGGTGCTCCTCCAGTCGATTCGTTTCGGCTCGCCCACCTATCACGGTCAGTGGTTCACCAACGACCCCGGCATTTGCGAGGGTGAGCCCCAGCCGGGCGCCTTCGAGAACGAAGGAGGCCAGCCGGTGCTGAAGGCCCCCACCGAGGTGGTGGCCCTGCAGGTGGGCTACACCTTCGAGGAAGGCGAGATCGTCCGTCAGGAGGGCGTCTCGGAAGGCCTCGCCTGTGAGGCCGACATCTCGGCGGTGGAAGGCAAGACGGTGGCCTTCACGTCGGAGAGCTCCACGTCGGGCTATCTGTTCCCGGCCCTGCAGCTCACCAGCGCCGGCCTCGACCCTCAGGAGGACGTCGAGCCGATCTTTACAGGTGGCCATGACGGGGCGGTGACCGCCGTCTACAACGGCGACGCCGACATCGGCGTCTCCTTCGACGACGCGCGGGGGACCATCAGTGAAGAGAACCCGGACGTCGGCGAGCAGGTGATCGTCTTCACCATCACCGACGAGATCCCCAACGACGTGGTGGCGGTGCGGAGCGAGCTGCCTCAGTCCCTGAAGGACGCCGTCGTCCAGGCCATCTCGGACTATCTGGAGACCGACGAGGGTAAGGAGATCTTCGACGAGATCTACGACTGGACCGACGTCCAGCCCGCTTCCGAATCGGACTTCGACATTGTTCGCGAGGCGGCCGAGACCCTCGGCATCACCGAACCCATCGACTGACCAGGCTCCGAGCACGTAGCGGGCCGGCCCCCTCTCGGGGGGCCGGCCCCTACACTGCGTGGCCATGATCGAGCTCCGCAACGCCTCCGTCACCTACCCGGATGGCGTTCAGGCGCTCAAGGACGTCAGCCTCACCTTCGCGCCCGGCGAGTTCGTGGTGATCGTCGGCCTGTCCGGAGCCGGTAAGTCCACCCTCCTCCGGACCATCAACGGGTTGGTCAGGGCCACCGCCGGCAGCATCACCGTCGATGGCCACCGGGTGACCGGCGCCTCCTCCGGTGACCTGCGGGAGATCCGCTCCCGGATCGGCATGATCTTCCAGACGTTCAACCTGGTCTACCGCACCACCGTGCTCAAGAACGTGCTGATGGGCCGGCTCTCCAAGGTTCCCCTCTGGCGGTCCACCCTGGGCCTCTGGCCCAAGACCGACCTCGAGCTGGCCATGCAAGCCCTCGAGCGGGTGGGGATCGTCGAGAAGGCCTATGTACGAGCCTCCCATCTCTCCGGCGGCCAGCAGCAGCGGGTGGGGATCGCCCGTGCCCTGGCCCAGGAGCCCAGCGTCATCCTGGCCGACGAGCCGGTGGCCTCTCTCGATCCGGTCACCTCCCACATGGTCATGCGAGACCTGCAGCGCATCAACCGGGAGCTGGGCATCACCACGCTGGTCAATCTGCATTTCCTCGATCTGGCCCGCGCCTACGGGCGGCGGCTGGTGGGCCTGCGAGACGGGCGGCTGGTGTACGACGGCGACATCTCCGATGTCGACGATGCCCGCTTCCGCGAGATCTACGGCCGAGCCCTCACCCCGGACGACCTCTTGGAGCACGCGGCCCGGTGAGGCCACAACCCCCCAAGCGGTCGCCTTGGCTCTACCCGGCGATCGCCGCGGTGGCCGCCTTCACCATCTTCGCCGCCCGCCAGGTGGGCTTTTCGATCGGGCGTATCGTCGACAACGCCGCCAACGCCCCCGACTTCCTGGCCCGGTTCTGGCCGCCCCCCTGGGACTGGGTGCTGGCCAACGTACCGGGGCCCTTCCTCGAGACCATCCAGATCGCCGTGATGGGCACCCTGCTCGGTTGCGGGATCGCGTTGCCGCTCGCCTTCCTGGCCGCCCAACCCACCGCCCCCAACCCGCTCACCTTCCTGGTGAGCCGCAGCTTCATGAACGTCATTCGCACCATGCCGGACCTCTTCTGGGCGATGCTCTTCGTGGTAGCGGTGGGCTTCAACGCCTTCGCCGGGGCGCTGGCGCTGCTCTTCTTCTCGCTGGCCATCATGGCCAAGCTGTTCTCAGAGACCGTGGACGCGGTGGACCCGGGGCCCCTGGAGGCGGCCCGGGCGGCCGGCGCCAGACATACGGCCGCCGTCCAGGCCAGCGTGCTCCCCCAGGTACTCCCCAACTACGTGGCCTACGCCCTCTACATCTTCGAGATCAACATCCGGGCGTCGGTGGTGTTGGGCCTGGTGGGGGCGGGCGGCATCGGCCGCGTGCTGGAAGCCCAGCGGGCCTTCTTCCGATTCGACCGGATCATGGGCATCGTGTTGATCATCTTCGTGATCGTCTTCCTCCTCGAGCAGCTGAGCGTGACGCTGCGGAGGAGGTTGGTGTGACCGTCGAGACGCACATCGCAAACGACCTCGAGCCCGGGCGGCAGGTGCGGCCCCGCCCTCCCCTGGGGCCGCGGGTATTCCGCTGGGTGATCACGCTGGCCATCCTCATCCCCGCCCTGTGGTCGGCTTCCGGCCTGGAATTCTCACCGGCCCGCTTCTGGGAGGCCTTCCGGCCGGGCGGGCAGGTGTGGGACATCGTCGCAGCGATGGTGCCGCCCGACCTCAGCTCGGACTCCCTGGGACGCACCTTCGCAAAGGTGCTCGAGTCCCTCTACATCGCCTGGATCGGCACCATCCTCGGCGCCGTGTTCTCCTTCCCGCTGGCCTTCTTGGGAGCGAAGAACCTCGGCCCGGGATGGCTCTCCACCGGCGTCCGCCAGCTCCTCAACGCCATTCGAGCCTTCCCCGAGTTGCTCCTGGCCTTCATATTCATCCCCGTCACCGGACTGGGGGCCTGGACTGGCACCCTGGCGGTCGGCCTGCACTCCGTGGGAACGCTCGGCAAGCTCTCCGCCGAGGTGATCGAGGGGATCGACCGCGGGCCGGTAGAGGCCATCGAGGCTTCCGGAGGCAGTCGGCTCTCCCAGATGCGCTTCGGGGTCCTGCCCCAGGTGTTCCCCACCATGGTGGCCTACTGGCTCTACCGGTTCGAGATCAACATCCGAGCCTCGGCGGTCCTCGGCGTGGTGGGCGCCGGGGGAGTGGGGGCCGAGCTCCTCAACCGGCTGCGCTTCCGGGAGTTCGACCGGGCCGGCACGGTGCTGTTCCTCACCATCCTCACCGTGTTGGTGATCGACGCCGTCTCCGGCCGTGTCCGTCGGCGCATCATCACCGGAGAATGGACCGGCGGCCTGTGGGCCCGCCTGAGCGGCCGCTTCGCCCCCCGTCCGGACCTGGTAGGGGCGCCACCGGCGTGAGCGAGCTCCTCCGCCGCACCCGTGAGCTGCGGGAGCAGCAGGAGAAGCAACAGCTTGCCCCGGCCGCCACGCTGGCCGCCGAGAGTCGGGGACGGGAGCGGCCCGAGGCGCCCGACGAGTACCGGACCAGCTTCGAGCGAGACCGGGACCGCATCCTCCACTCCAAGGCCTTCCGCCGGCTCAAGCACAAGACCCAGGTCTTCATCAACCCGGAGGGGGACCACTTCGTCACCCGGCTCACCCACACCATCCAGGTCACCCAGATCGGCCGTGCCCTGGCGGCCGCCCTGGGGCTCAACGAGGCCCTCACCGAGGCGATTTGCCTGGGCCACGACGTGGGCCATTCCCCCTTCGGGCACACCGGGGAGACGGCCCTCAGCCCGTACGTGAACGGGGAGTGGCGACATTCCGAGCAGAGCGTGCGGGTCTTACGGGTGCTCGAGCCACTCAACCTTACCCGGGAGGTGTTGGACGGCATCCGCGCTCACACCTGGAGGGTGGAGCCTCCCCCGGAGACCCCGGAGGGCTACCTGTGCCGGTTCGCCGACCGGATCGCCTACCTGACCCACGACGTCGACGACGCCCTGCGGGCCGGGGTGCTCACTGCGCCCGACCTTCCCCGCCCGGCGCTGCGGGCCTTCGGCCGGCCGGGTCGGGAGTGGATCTCCTCCATGATCGAGGCGGTGATCGACGAGTCACTTCGCCGGGGGCGGGTGGCGATGCAGCCCGAGCTCCTCGAGGTCATGCACGACCTGCGCCGCTTCATGTTCGCCAACGTCTACGAGCGCCCGGAGGCACACACTCAGCAGCGCCGGGCGGTGGTCGTCATCCAGGCGCTGGTCGAGCACTTCCTCCAACACCCCGACGCCATCCCCGCCACCTATCGGCACGAGGAGGCACCGGTCGTCATTCAGGCGATCGACTACGTGTCCGGCATGACCGACCGCTATGCCCTCAGGATCCATGCCACCCTGGTCGAGCCCTAACCCGCCTCCTGCCCTGGCGGCCTCCACCTTGGAGATCGGGTCGCCCAGCGCCAGGCTGACCAAACCCAAAGATCTCGGCGACGGGTTTAGCCTCCCGGCGACCGGGGTAGGAAAGACACTGGAAGCCCTTTGGCGGGGTGTGCTCTCCTCCCACGCACACCCAACCAGCCGAAGGGCATGCCAAACCCACCCAGCCCAAGTCGGGGGCCAGGAAACCTGGCCCCCGACTTCGCGTCTTCGGATCGAGCCTCAGGTGAAGATGCTCACTCCACCCGGACCGATCAGCAGGCCGACGATGATCAGCACGATCCCGGCCAGCACGGCTCCTCGCAACAGTGTCACGATCCCCCAGATGACGAGGACCGCTGCGATGATCCACAGTATTGGCGCCATTCCCCTCTCTCCTTACTTGCCTCCGGTCCTGCCAGGACCTCCCAACCGTGATACCCTTCCACCTTCCCCAGCAAACCTGTTGGACGGGGCGGCTGGCCCTACAAGTCGCCCCGGGCCGCCTGGCGGACGCTTTTCAACGACCTGGCCAGCAGTCGAGAGACATGCATTTGGGAGACACCCAGCTCCTGGGCGATCTCCGACTGTGTGAGGCCCCGGAAGAAACGCAAGAAGATGATCCGCTGCTCGCGCCCCGAGAGCTCCCGGATGGCCGGTCCCACGCTCTCCAACTGCTCCAGGATCTCGAGCGAGTCGTCCTCCGACCCCAGCCGGTCGACCAGGGCAACGCCCTCCTCTTCATTCCACTTGGCGTCGAGCGAGATCGGTGCATAGGCGTGGGCGGTGTACATGCCCTCCACCACCTCCTCCTCGGTGTAGCCGGTCCGCTCAGCGATCTCCCGTACCGTGGGTGAGCGGCCCAGCTGCTGAGAGAGCTCCGAGACCACCTTGCCCGTCTGCACGCTGATCTCCTGCAAGCGCCGGGGCACGCGCACCATCCATCCCCGATCGCGAAAGTGCCGCTTGAGCTCCCCCACGATGGTGGCCGTGGCATAGGTGGAGAACTTGATGCCCCGCTCGTGGTCGAACCGGTCCACCGCCTTGATGAGACCGATGCCGGCCACCTGCACCAGATCCTCGAGAGCCTCTCCGCGCCCGTTGAAGCGGCGGGCCAGGTACTCCGCCAAGGGCAGGTACATGGCGACCAGATCGTCCCGAGCCGTCGCATCCTCGGGTAGTCGCCGGAACAGCTCCGCTGAACGGACCTCGTCGATCAACCCCGTCACCCCCGCCCCTCTCGAAAGCGACCTCACGAGGCGGTCGGCGCGGCGGGCGGGATCCGCTTCCGCAAGCGAAGCTCGACCCCCTGCTCGGAACGCTCGAAGTGTGCTTCGTCGATGAGGGCGCTCAACACCCGCCATCCGAAGCCCTGCCGGTACTCCGGCCGGGGCCACTCCTCTGCCGAGCCGTCGCTGGCCACCACGAGCTCGATGCTCTCGTCATCGAGCCCGATCGTCAAGGTGAGGGCCCCCGGATTCCCGGCATTCTGCAAGAGGTGCGCGGACGCTTCATCCACCGCCAGGCATAGGTCGTCGATGGCGTCGTACGGCAAGTCCATCCTGGCACTCACGCTGGCGGTCACCGAACGAAGAACGGCGACGAAGCCCGCCGAGGCGGGCACCGACACAGCGATTGCATCCATTGGGAGACTCCGAAGGGGCGCCCGTATACTATCCGGCCACCGAAAGGGGACAGGCCATCCAGCTGCAGCTCACACCCAGGACGGAAGGACGCTGGTCGGTCCTCGAAGTGGGCGGCGAGATCGACCTGGCCACGGCCGCCCAACTGCGGGAGGCAGTGCTCGACCTCATCCAGAACGGCAGCCGTCAGGTGGTGGTAGATCTGCGGGGAGTGGAGTTCATGGACTCCACCGGACTGGGCGTCCTGGTGGGTGCCCTCAAGCGCCTGCGGGAGCAGGAAGGGGATCTGGTCTTGGTGTGCACGGAGGGACCGGTGCTCAAGATCCTCACCCTCACCGGTCTCGACCGGGTGTTCCCCATCCACCGGGACGTGGCAGAGGCGACGGGTTCCTGACCTTGGCGCTGCCTCACCACCTGCACCAGCCCGGGGATCGGTTCGCCTTGGACATCCCTCCCGATCCGGCCTTCATCGGCACTGCCCGGCTCTTCGCCGCCTCCATAGCCCGGAGCTTCCGGTTTCCAGAGGAGTCGGTGGACGACATCAAGCTGGCAGTGTCGGAGGCCTGCGGCTACCTCATGGTCACCGCCCCCGGCCCCCTGGCCGTGCTGGTCGAGCAGTTGGACGCCCGGCTCACCTTCAACATCAGCACCACCCCGTCGCCGACCGCCGAAGCACCGGTGCACGAAGCCTCGCTGGGACTGGAGGTGATCGGGGCCTTGTTCCCCGACGCGGGTAGCACCTCCGATCCTCCCACCATCACCTTCTCCGTCCCCCTCGAGAGGGAACCTCCCGGCTCCGGCTGACGTCTCACTAGCCGAGAAGCCGCGTTTCGCGTTTTCCCACGAGGGGTACTCTGAGCGCATGGGGCACAGCATCCTCGACGTCGAGCGCCAGGAACGGCGCGGCCATCGCCTCACCTCGCTGGCCACCCTGACGATCGTGGCCGTCCTGGCGGCCTCCTGGGTGGGGCTCTTCTCCTTCCTGACCGTCACCGCCGCCTACGGGACCTTCAGCGATCTGGAGACTCGCTACCTCCCCGATCCCGAGAGCCAGGACCTCACCCTGCCCAACCTCTCCCAGCTCTCCCGCATCTACACCGAGGATGGGGTGGTGCTGGCCGAGCTGCATGCCGGCAAGAACTCCGAGCCGGTTCCGCTGGACACGGTGCCCGAGCAGGTCCAGCAGGCGGTCCTGGCCGCCGAGGACGCCGACTTCTTCGAGCACGAGGGGA
>JBOGFC010000128.1:0-2490 GCA_050742155.1 Acidimicrobiia bacterium | reverse complement strand
TCGGCTCGCCCCGCAGCACCGCCCGCAGCGCCTCCACCTGCTCCTCCGGCCAGGACGACAGGTTGGCCAGGGTGCGCTTCTTCACCTTGCCACCCTCTCGGTAGCTCTCTCGCAGCAGCACCGCCGGCGGCGATCCCCGGTTGGGCACCCGCTCTACATACATGGCTACATTATCGCAGACTATGATCGGGAAGCCAAGCACTGATCGCACTGTCTTGCCTTCACCTCGGCAAGCCTACATGGCTACGCTATCCCATCCCGAAGGGCGCCAGAGCGCAAGGGGCACAAGGGCTTCCAGCGACTGAGCTGGGTCAGGTCAGGGGTAACTTCGGGCTAACCTCCTCGAGCAGACGTACCAGGACCTGGGCGGGAGGCGGACCTGCTGGGACGCCTCCTCCCCGAAGACCGTCCCGAACAGTCGGCGTTGGCGACGGCCTTCCTGGCCGCCGAGGTCGGAGGTGACCACCACGCCGCCCTCCTCGGCGAACTCGAGACGGGGCACTAGCCGGGGGCAATGTTCTGGTTGAGCCGGAAGAAGTTGGTGGGATCAAACTTGTTCTTGAGGGCCACCAGCCGCTGGTACCTCTGCGGCCCGTAAGCGGCTCTCACCCGGTCCCTTCCTTCCTCCGCCAGGAAGTTGACGTACACCCCCGTGGCGAACGGCTCCATCGCCGAGAAGACGGCCCGCATCCACTCGACGTGCCGCTCGGGCTCCGGATCCCCGGGCTCCCAGGCCGCGATGATGTTGACGTTGTGGGCCGCCGCCCGGTTGGCGTAGGCCGTCTCGTCTTCCCCCACCCGGGCCACCGCCCCCCCGAGCTGGAACACCGGCACGCTGGAGTGGGGTGAGGTGATCCCCGAGACCTGGCCGACCAGCACGTCGATCATCTCGTCCGACAGCGGAGGCAGCTCGGCGGACTTCCAGTAGTAGTGACGGCCGTGCGGGAAGGCGGCGTCGAAGATGCCTTGGTGGGCGAGGTACGGCTTGGGGGCGATGGCGTCGAGGACCGGCGAGCCGAGCTCCCGCAGGGGCTTGATGACTCGCTGGCCCTCCTCGACCGGCCCCGCGTAGCAGACCACGATGGCCACTACCGGTTCTCCGTGCAGGCTCTCGGGAAGGATCGGCAGGGCCGGGGCCAGCCGCAGGTTGGCGATGGTCCCGAGCTCGTCGGGCGCCTCGGCCACGAAGTTGCGGTAGAGGCGCAGCACCTCCGGGGCATCCGCCATCCGGTAGAGGACCATTCCGGCCAGGACCGTGGGGCCGATCGGGTGCAGCCGGTACTCGAAGGAGGTCACGATCCCGAAGTTGCCCCCACCGCCCTGCAGCCCCCAGAAGAGGTCGGGGTTCTCGTCCGGACTGGCGGCGAGGAAGTCGCCCTCGGCGGTCACTACGTCGGCCGAGAGGAGGTTGTCGATCGTCAGGCCGTGCTTGCGCATCAGCCAGCCGATCCCGCCCCCCAGGGTGAGCCCACCGATCCCGGTGTGGGTGACGATGCCGCCGGTGACGGCCAGCCCGAAGGCCTGGCTCTCCCGGTCCAGGTGGCGCCAGAGGGCGCCCCCGCCGGCCCGGGCGGTCCGTTGGGTCGGGTCCACACGGCAGCCGTTCATCGGGGAGAGGTCGATGAGTAGGCCGCCGTCGCAGAGGGCGTGACCGGCCACCGCGTGGCCGCCCCCTCGCACCGAGACGAGCAGCTCGTATTGCCGGGCGAATCGCACTGCCGCCATCACGTCGGCGGTTCCCGTGCAGCGGGCGATCAGGGCGGGCCGTCGGTCGATGGAGCCGTTCCAGATCCTGCGAGCCTCCTCGTAGCCTCCATCGTCGGGGGAGAGCAGCTCACCTTGGAACCCGGCCCGAAGTTCTAACACGGCGGTGTCGTCCATCCTCGGCACGCTAGTGCGGAAGCCCCGGGCGCACCGAGAGCACCGGCGGCAGGTGCTCGGCCACCGTCCTCCAGGTATGGCCTCCGTCCGCCGAGCCGAACACCTCCCCCGACTCGGCTCCGAAGTAGAGGCCCAGCGGCCGGCCTCCGTCGTGGCAGAACGCCTGGCGAAGGATCGTGAGGTGGGCCTGCTCCTGCGGGAGCCCACGATCGAGCGCCCGCCAGGTCGCCCCCCGGTCGCCGGTCACGTAGACGCGCACCTTTCCGTCCGGGGTGACCCGGTCCTCGTCGGAGACCAGCGGGATGACCCAGGCGCGGTCCGCATGGTGCGGATCGACCACCAGCGGGAAGCCGAAGTCGGAGGGGAGGCCTCCGTCCGAGCCGATGTCCACCCAGCGGCGGCCGGCATCGTCCGAGCGGTACACCCCGCCGTGGAATTGCAGATAGAGGGTCTCCGGCTCGACCGGCGAGCGGTGCAGGTGGTGGACGCACAGATCGACCGCCCCTTCCCGCGCCTCGGGGGGCAGGTAGCGGGGGACCAGCCCGGCCACCCCCCGCTCCCAGCTCTTCCCGCCGTCGTCGGTGAGCCACACCCCGGCCGCCGAGATCC
>JBOGFC010000127.1:0-18701 GCA_050742155.1 Acidimicrobiia bacterium | reverse complement strand
CGGATAAAAGGTACGCCAGGGATAACAGGCTTATCTCCCCCGAGAGTTCACATCGACGGGGAGGTTTGGCACCTCGATGTCGGCTCATCGCATCCCGGGGCCGGAGAAGGTCCCAAGGGTCGGGCTGTTCGCCCGTTAAAGCGGCACGCGAGCTGGGTTTAGAACGTAGGTTCACTGCGTCCCCTGGGAGCAATCCCAGGGTGCTCATTGGCTCATATCGGGGAAATCCTGTCACTGGGTCGAACTACGGTGACGGGACAACCCCGAGGGAAGGTCAGTGGCCATGGAGTCGTGGTGGCCATATCTGGCAGTCTGCCAGATGCCAGATGGTCGACGACTTCGCATCCCTAAATTTCTCGAAGGCCCGAACGGTCACATCGGAGACCGTTGGAGTCTCGCTGAGAAACATGGGTGTCCTGACCCCCGTAACGACTGATCCGCAAGGAGAGACGGCAGTCTCGCCTGGAGACAGGCCAAATTACGGCTGCCGTGAGACGCCAACCCCCCGAAAGGGGGTGGAGGGATAGTCTGCACCCTCAGTAATGAAGGGAACACTGTGCGTGAGACAGTTCGGTCCCTATCCGTCGCAGGCGAAGGAGGCTTGAGGGGAGCCGTCCCCAGTACGAGAGGACCGGGATGGACGTACCTCTGGTGTGCCAGTTGTCCTGCCAAGGGCACGGCTGGTTGGCTACGTACGGACGGGATAAGCGCTGAAGGCATCTAAGCGCGAAGCCCACTCCAAGATGAGGCCTCCCATCGGGTAACCGAGTAAGGCCCCTGGTAGATGACCAGGTGATAGGCCGGATGTGGAAGCGCAGCAATGCGTTGAGCTGACCGGTACTAATCGGCCGAGGGCTTGGGTTTCTCCAGAACGTGCGTGCTCGCTATGGAGTGCTCGGGGTGCCGGGCACGAAAGATGTCCCGGTGGCGATAGCGACGGGGAACCACCCGTTCCCATTCCGAACACGGAAGTTAAGCCCGTCAGCGCCGATGGTACTTGGGGCGCGAGCCCCTGGGAGAGTAGGTCACCGCCGGACGTAAACCAGAGGGCCGCCTTACCATGTGAGGCGGCCCTCTTTCTTTATCTGGAGCATCTCATGAGCGAACCGCGCCGGCGTCGAGGTATCGACGGACCGCCGCTGCCGGATTGGCTTCGCGATGACCTCACCCGGGTGACCCCCAAGGCCCGGCGACAGGCCACCCTCGAGCTGGTCGAGACGGCCGCCCAAACCTTCGCCGAGGCCCGTTACCGGCCCGCCCTCCGCAAGCTCGAGGACGCCAAGAAGCTCTCCCCCCGGGCGGCGGTGGTGCGGGAGCTCATCGGGCTTTCCGCCTACCGGCTGGGCCGCTGGGAGCAGGCCCTGCGCGAGCTGCGCACCTACCGCCGCTTGAGCGGGGATACCGCCCACCTACCGGTGGAGATGGACTGCCTTCGGGCGCTCGGCCGGCCGGAAGAGGTCCGCAAGGCCTGGGGAGAGCTCCAGGACCTGGGCGGTCACCCGGCCACCCTCAAGGAGGGGAGGGTGGTGTACGGATCCTTCCTCCTCGACCAGGGCGACCCTCGCACCGCCTGGGAGGTGACCCGTCCCGGGCGCATCACCACCAATGCCCACGAGGAGGACCGCCGCCAGTGGTACGTGGCGGCCCGGGCGGCGGCGGCCTTGGGAGACCTCGAGACCGCCCGTCAGCTCAAGCGGGCCATCGAGTCCCAGGACGCCGGCTTCCCCGGGCTCGAGGAGCTCGAGGCCGACATCAATCGCTGAAGTCGCTTGCCGGTCCGGCCGATCTCTGAGAGCCGGCATGACAAGGAGCCTGCGTTGGGAAGATTGACCAAGCTGACGGGGCTGGCGGCGGCCTGGCTGGCGATCGGGGTGCTGCCGGCTCACGCCATCCCCCCCGGCTACCCGCTCGAACCGGGCGAGGCGCCCTTGCCACCCTCCTTGCAGGTGGGCGACCATGGGCCTTGGGTGGCCGACCTGCAGCTCGAGCTGGCCCGAGCCGGCTTCCGCCCGGGCCCTTCGGACGGCCGCTTCGGTCGAGCCACCCTGAGTGCGGTCTACGCCTTTGAGAAGCTGCACGGCCTCACTCGTGACGGAGCATTCGGTCGCACCGACTGGCGGCGCCTCGAACCGGTGACCCTGCCGGACGACCTGGCGCCCACCCGGATGGAGATCGACCTGGCCCGCCAGATCCTGTTTGTGGTCCGGGACCAGCAGGTGGCGGCGGTGCTGCCCGTGTCCTCCGGGAACGGCGAGGAGTATCGGAACCAGTCCGGACAGACCGTAACAGCCTTCACCCCCGAGGGCCGATTTGCCTTCTACCGCCACGTCGGCGGCTGGCGCACCTCCTATCTGGGTGAGCTCTACGAGCCCTTCTACTTCAGGGGTGGCTACGCCCTCCACGGCTCCACCAGCGTGCCGCCCTGGCCTGCCTCGCACGGCTGCGTGCGGGTCAGCCTCGGCGACATGGACTGGCTCAAGGGAGAACTGGAGCTCGGCATGCCGGTCTACGTGTACGGCAACCGCCTCGAGCGGCCGGCCTCTCCTCCTCCCGGCCGGCCTTCGGCGCCCTCCCGTCCCTGGTTGGTCCCGGCCTAACGCCGCTCCAGCCAGCGGCGGATCCCCATCACCTGCATCGGCCAGTAGGTGGCCGCGTCGTACTCGGCGAGGACGTCGTCGGCGTACCCCTCCCGGCGGTATCCCTCCAACACCCACTCCCGTAGCTCGGTGGTGGCCGCCTGGGGGTCGTGGGAAGGGAGCGATTCGACGAAGCGCACCCAGCTCCAGAGCCGCTCCTCCGCCTCGGCCAGGGCCTCTTGAACCCGGTAGTCCGGGCCGAAATGGGCGAAGCCGAGAAAGGCCGGTTCCAGCGCCGCCATCCGGTGCAGCTGCTCCACCACCAGGCGGGGATCGAAGTCTGGTGGGGGAGTGACCGGCTGGACGATGTGACCGTGCGGATATGCCACCCCCACCGAGTCCCCCACCAGCATCCCTCCGCTCTCCCCATCGAAGAACACCACGTGGTGCCGCGCGTGGCCGGGCGTGTACAGCACCTGGAGGGCTCGGCCGTTCCCGAGGGGGAGGGGACGGGTCTCTTCCAGGATCACGAGGCGGTGCTCCGCCACCGGCTCCATTGTCCCCCATAGGGCTCTGGTGGCCTCTTCCCCGCCGTAGGCGCGGCTGGCCGAGGCCCACAGCCGGGAGGGGTCGATGAGGTGCGGGGCGCCCTCTGGATGGACGCCCACCCGGGCGCCGGGAAAGCGCTGGGCCAGGCGACTGGCCGCCCCAGCGTGGTCCAGGTGGATATGAGTCATCACCAAGGCGGCCAGATCGTCGATGCCCAGCTCGTCGAGGGCCGCCAGGAGATGGTCCACGCTCAGGCTGGGACCGCACTCCACCAGGACACGCTCAGGGGTGTCGAAGAGATAGCAGGCCAGCCGCTCAGGCTCTCCTTGCATCCACACGTCGATGGCGTATAGCTGATGCGCGAGTCGGTCAACGCGAAATTCTGTCACAGGCACGTCGTACTTTACGAGGGTGCCCCCCGCGTTTCCCGGAAAGGAACACCATGGACCTCAATCTGGTGGTGCTGGCGGGCAAGCTCGCCACCGCTCCCGAGCTGCGCATCTTCGACTCCGGATCCCGGCTGGCCCGGTACCTGGTGACGGTGCGGACCGAGCAGCCTCGGCGCAGGGTGGACGTCATCCCGGTCAGCCTCTGGGACCCTCCCGAGGAGCTTCTGGCCGCCGAGCCCCATCCGGGGCGGCGGGTCTGGGTGGCCGGCACGGTGCAGCGACGATTCTGGGCGGCCCCGGACGGGCGGCGCAGCCGCCTGGAGGTGATCGCCGATCAGGTGTGCCTGCGCGACGAGGCCGACGAGGTGGAGGAGGAGGCGGCCACAGCCGGCGCGGGCTAGACCGACCTCGTCCTTTGGCCTGCTCAGGCGGGGTTGACAGGGGAGGTACGGTACCCATGTCCCTTCGCTTCGACCCGGGAGAGCGCTGTGCCTTGGATCTGGACCGACGACCTGGCTCGCCTGCTGCTGGAGGCCGGCCTGGCGCGGGAGCAGGAGGTGGCGGCGCTGCTGGCCCATCCTTACGCCCTGGCGGTCCGGGCCGAGCAGGAGCCCCTGGAGGTGGGCCGCGGTCTCCTCCCGACCGAGGGTGAGGAAGCCGCTTGAGGTAGCTGCGGTACGACCGAGGTTGGTGACTCCTCGGCACTAGCCGGAGCTGTCCGGCCTCTCCTCTTGTTCGATCTCCAGCTCACCGTTCACCACCTCCGCTCGGAATCTCGATTCGTGCTCCTCACTCTCGAACTCGACCTCCACATCGGGCGGACCCTGCTTCTTGATCTCTGCCCGGAAACCGGCGGCTGGACTGGCCCAGAGCAGCTCCACCTCGTCTCCGTACTCGATGGCGACACTGCCACCCTGGAGATGGAAGACCTGCTGTTGGGTGAATGGGGGGGGCGGTGCTGCCTCTCCACCGGCGGGCAGGGAGCTCGAGTCCGGCAGGGTGGTGGCGGTCGGCTCGGCGACCGGCACGGGAACCGTCTCGGTGGTGGGAGAGGTGAGGTCCGGAGCGGCCACGATCTCGGCCACGCGATCCTGCGACAGGGTCAGCGAAGGCTGGTCCGTTCCCTCCGCGAGAAGAGGTCGCACCGCGTTCCACACCAGCAACATCGAGACGAGGGTGGCCCCCAGCCAGGCCGAGATGATTGCGAGAGTCCGCATGCCCCAATTCTGCCTGTCCTCGTCTCAAGCGCGTCCTAGAGCCGGGTTAAGCGTCCGCTAAGTACCCCCATGCCCGGCCACCAACTCCCGGCCACCACCGTATCGTGGAGACCGTGGAGTCGGTCCTCCTCATCGAAGACGACCACCGAATCCGTCAAGCGGTGGCCCGGGCACTGGCCGAACGGGGCTACCAGGTCGACACGGTGGGAACCGGCATGGCCGGGCTCGAGCGGACCATCCAGGACTCTCCCAACATAGTGGTGCTCGACCTGGGGCTCCCCGATGTGGACGGGCGGCAGCTGCTGCGCATGATCCGAGCGGTGAGCCCCGTGCCGGTCATCGTGGCCACGGCCCGAGACGAGGAAGCCGAGATAGTGCAAACGCTCGACGCCGGGGCCGACGACTACGTCGTCAAGCCGTTCTCGGCGGAGCAGCTCGATGCCCGCATCAGGGCGGTGTTGCGACGCGTGGAGAGCGAGCCGCGCCAGGCAGCCGTGCAGGTCGGGGGGTTGCACCTCGATCCGGCCTCCCGGGTGGCCCGACTCGACGACCGGCCCCTCGACCTCACCCCGAAAGAGTTTGACCTGCTCTTCTATCTGGCTCGGCGGACCGGCACGGTGGTCGGCCGGCGGGAGCTGCTGGCAGAGGTGTGGCGCCAGCCCTACGGCGGGGGCGACAAGACGGTCGACGTGCACCTCTCCTGGCTGCGCCGCAAGTTGGGGGAGACAGCTGCCCGACCACGGTACCTGCGAACGGTCCGCGGGGTCGGCGTCAAGCTGGTCGATCCAGGGACGTGAGGCGGCGCCTCATCCTCGTGTCGGCCGCTACCACCTCAATGGTGGTGCTGGCCTTCGTCGTCCCCCTCGGGGCGGTGGTGAACGGCCTAGCCGACAGCCGCGTCAGGAACTCGGCCGAACGCAACGCCCAGTCCCTCGCCAACGTGCTGGGGGTCGTCCTGGCTTCCGGGCAACCTCTGAGCACCCTGGAGGACGTCATCGTCTCGCTGACCTTCGAGCCGGGCCAGGAGGCCTCGATCTTCCTGCCGGACGGCACCGTCCTCGGGGTGCCCGGCCAGATCGACCAGAACGTCCTGGCGGCCCGACGGGGGCAGGCCTTCACCACCCGGACGGCGCGCGGAGTCGAAGCGTTCGTCCCGGTCCTCGGGTCGGGACCGACACCGCCGGTGGTTAGGGTGACGGCCTCCGCCGACCGGCTCAGCCGTACCGTCCAGGGGACCTGGCTGGTGTTGGGATTGCTGGGCCTGGCCCTGGTGGGGGCGGCCGTCTTGGTGGCCGACCGGCTGGGACGATCGATGGTCCGGCCCGTCGAGCGACTGGCGGCAGCCGCCCATCGGTTGGGTTCCGGTCAATTGGATACCCGCGTGTCGCCGGAAGGCCCCGGCGAGCTGGTCGAGGTCGGGCGGGCGTTCAACCGGCTCGCCACTCGGATCCGGGACCTGCTGGCCGCCGAACGGGACCTGGTGGCCGACCTGTCGCATCGGCTCCGGACGCCGCTCACCGCACTCCGGCTGGACATCGAGAGCGTGCAGGATGACCAGCTGGCGAAGCAGCTGGCCGACGGCGTTCAAGCACTGGAGCGAGCGGTGGACGGGATCATCCATCAGGCTCGCCGCCCGGTCGGTGAGACGATCAGGGCGGTCGCCGACCTGGGGCGGGTCGTGGCCGACCGGGCGGCCTTTTGGGGCGTGCTGGCCGAGGAGCAGGGGAGGCCGTGGTCGGTGGTGATCGCCGCCGGCCCGCACCAGGTGGGAGTCTCCCCCCACGACCTGGAGGCGGTGGTGGACGCTCTCCTGGGCAACGTGTTCGCCCATACCCCCGAGAGGGCCGGGTGCCGGATATCGGTGGTCGCCGATGCCGGAGAGGGGAGCCGGTTGGTCATCGAGGACGATGGACCGGGGTTCGCCGGGAGCGGGGCGGTCGCTCGCGGGGCCAGCGGGGCCGGCTCCACCGGTCTCGGGCTCGATATCGCACGGCGCACCTCCGAGCGAGCCGGAGGGGGATTATCGGTGTCTCGGGGACCCCGCGGAGGGGCTCGTGTCGAGGCCTGGTTCGGTCCGGAGAAGGCGTGACCGAGGCGGCGCAGGACCGCGGGCATCCCTCCGCCGCCTCGGCTCGTAGCTGATCAGTCCTCGGACCTCGCCTCCAGCGTCACCTCGATGGCCCCGCCTTCCAGCCTGAGCTCGAGCTTGACTTCGTCGTCTCCTCGCTCGAACTCCGCCCGGACGCGGTCGCTCTCGGCACGGATCTCCTCGAGCACCCATCCCGGATTGGTGGTCGTCGAGACAAGGGACATCCGGCCATCCACCACCTGCACGGTCACCTCGCCGGCGTCTCCCGCCGCGAAGGTGAAAATCCCCTCCACGGAGCCGGGCGCCTCGTCATCGGGCAGGCTGGTGCTGGTCGTGGTAGAGACCTGGTCGTCGTCCGGGAGCGTCACCGACGTCGAGCTGGTCGATGATCCGTCGTCCACGGTAGAACCGGTGGTGCTCGGCGTGGTGGCGGCGGTCGTCGATGACGAGCTCGACGACGACGACCCGTCGGTCGAGTCGGGGCCGGCCAGAGCCAGCCCGCCGATCAACAGCAGCACCACTGAGCCGGCCCCCATCCACGCAGTGAGTCGGGTCAACACGATTCCTCCTTCGTTGATCGCGTACCCTCATCCTCGGGGAGGCCTGGTTAGCGGGTCCTCCGGGGACGGTTAAAGCCAGGCAAAATGTCAGCCTTCCGGCTCGGCCCGGCAGCCGCCAACTAGCGAAGGGCTTCTTCCAAGGCGCGCAGGTTGGATTCGAGCCGGCCCAAGAATGTGCCCAACTCGGTTGCAGAGACCTCGACTGTGACGGGCACCTCCAGGTCGACCGGAACGGTTGTGGCGATCTCCAGCGTCTCGTCGAGTTCCACCGGTATAACCAGGTCGACAGGAATGGTCAGATCGACCGGGATGGTCACCTCCAGGGGGAAGGTCAACCCGAACGGGCCCTCGACCATGATGGTGGTGTCGAACTCCTCCTCGATGGGGATGGCCGTCGACACCGGTAGGCGCAGCGTGCGGCGCAGGGGGATGCGGGCTCTTACCGGAAGCTCCTCGTCGATGGGTGCCCGGAAGGCGATGGTGGAGGTACGGAAGTCCTCCAGATCGTTGACGGCTCGCTGAAGCGCGACTCCGGCCGCCTCACGAGCCCCGGCCACCTGACGCTGGAAGCTCACCCACTGCCAGAGGAGAAACCCGTTCAATGCCACCGATAGGAGCACCAGGGCCAACAGGACCTTGTTGGCCGCGACGAGCTCCGACCGCAGTCCGTGCATGAGATGTCCCCTTGTCGGCATCTGACCGGCGACGCTAGCCGGCTATTACCACCCCAGCCAGGCCCTCCGGATCGAGAGAGGTCGTCAACGACTTCCGAACCGTCAGGATCGTGGCCAGCCCGCCGAGCAAACCCTCGATACGCGCGATGGCCACTCAGCGTGGCACGCATCCCATTCCTCCCAGCCCGTTCCCTCCCAGTCCCCCACAGCACGTGGCCGAGCGCACGCGAAAAGTGGCGGGGAGTCTCGGATTGGTGATCTGGGCGGCAGGGGGCCCATAATCCCCGTTATGTCAAGTTCATAGTACCAACCCCTGTTCTTGCCTCTCCCCCCTCAGGCGTCAATACACGATGTCGAGGGCGTACCGCAGAGCCTCATCGAGCTCCGCTCTCTTGGCCCGGCTCAGAGCTCCGACCGGCTGGCGGTCCAGGCTCCTCTCCGGGATGGTTACGACGTTGTCGCAGGCGATGACGCTCCTTTCGGGGAGCCCTTGTTCCGGCCCCACCTCGACTTCGGAGCGGATTCCCCGAACGGTACGGGTGATCGGCGCGCAGGTAAGCGTCTCGAGGACGGCCAGGGCAGCGTCGCGGGTCAGGACACAGACTGGACGTCGGCCTGCCGGGGGACCGAGGTCTGCCCAATAGATCTCATTGCGGGCTACCACTCCGGAATGGTCTCGCCAGCCAGACGCCGGGCCGTCTCAACGAGAACCGGGTCCTGGGGCGTTCGCCGGTACGCCTCGACGAGTTGCCGATCTGCTTGCGCGGTTGCCTCCGCCTCGAGAACGACCATCGCACCACGGCGCAGGAGCTCGGAGCGGCTGACGCCCAAACGGCCGGCGAGACGATCGAGCCGTGCTACCAGGTCGTCATCGAGCTGCACCAACACCTGTTTGCGAGACATAACCATATGCTATCACATATGGCACCGGATCCGCCAGGTTGAGCTAGTGCCGGATGCCCCGCTTGGCGAAGTATTGCTGGTGGTAGTCCTCGGCCCGGTAGAACTCCGACGCCGGCGTGATCTCGGTCACCAGCTGGCGAGGGTATCGCCCCGATTGCTCCAGCTCGGCGAGCGAGGCCTTGGCGGCCGCCTCCTGCTCGGCGTTGCGGAAGAAGATGGCGGAGCGGTACTGGGTCCCGATGTCCGGCCCCTGGCGGTTGAGCTGGGTCGGGTCGTGAGCCCGCCAGAACGTGTCCAGGAGGTCCTCGTAGCTGACCTGGGACGGGTCGTACTCCACCTGGACGGTCTCGGCATGGCCGGTTCGCCCGGTGCACACCAACTCATAGCTGGGGTTGTCGGTGGTGCCACCGGTGTAGCCCACCGTGGTACCGACCACTCCGGGCATCTTCCGGAAGTCCTCCTCGACTCCCCAAAAGCACCCGGCTGCGAAAGAGGCTCTCTCAGTCTGCATCGTTCTCCTCCTTGATCCGAGGAAACGGTAGTCGGCGAGCGGCCCAACGGTAGGGTGGCGGGCTGATGGACCGGGAGCGTTATCGGGCCCTGCCCAAGGTGCTGCTCCACGATCACCTCGATGGCGGACTGCGGCCGGAGACCGTGCTGGAGCTGGCCGAGCAGGCCGGCTACGAGTCCCTCCCGGCCACCGACCTGGAGGGCCTGGCCGACTGGTTCGACCAGAGCGGGTCGGGCTCCCTACCCCGCTACCTGGAGGCCTTCCGGCACACGGTGGCGGTCCTGCAGACGGCCGATGCCATCGAGCGGGTGGCCTACGAAGCCGTGCTCGATCTGGCGGCCGACGGGGTCGTCTACGCAGAGACCCGCTTCGCCCCCAGCCTGCTCACCGCCGGGGGGCTCGACCGCCACCGGGTGGTGGAGGCCGCCCTGGCCGGGCTCGAGCAGGGCCAGGGAGAGACGGGGACCGTGGCCCGACTCATCATCGACGCCATGCGCCAGGACGATGACGCCGATGAGGTGGCCGAGGTCGCCCTCCGCTTCCGCCATCGTGGAGTGGTGGCCTTCGACCTGGCCGGACCCGAGCTGGGCTACCCGGCCGACCGCCACCTGAGCGCCTGCCGAATGGTCCGGGAAGCCGGGTTGGGGCTCACCCTGCACGCCGGCGAGGCCGACGGGCCCCACAGCATCTGGGTGGCCCTCCAGCGATGCGGCGCCCACCGCATCGGCCATGGCGTGCGGATCGTGGAGGACACCAAGCGCCTGGAAGGGGAGATCGCCGAGCTGGGAAGGCTGGCGAGCTATGTCCGGGACCGCCGCATCCCCCTCGAAGTATGCCTCACCTCTAACCTCCAAACCGGCGGTTGGACCGCCGACCAGCATCCGGTGGGCGCCCTGCACCGGGCGGGATTCGCCGTCACGCTCAACACCGACAACCGGCTGATGAGCGCCACCTCGATGACGCAGGAGTTCGCCCTGGCCGCTCAACACCACAGGTTCGGCCTCGACGACCTGCGGGTGGTCACCGAGACCGCCATCCAGGCCGCCTTCTGTGACCGGCCCACTCGTCAGGCCATCCTCCATGACCGGATCGAGCCCGCCTACGACTGATCGATCGGCCTCCTCACCCCAAGCTGCTCCCGCAGCCAGGTGACGGCCAGCGAGAGCACCTGCTCCCCCTCCGGCTCGTTGAGGACCTCGTGGCGGAGGGCCGGGTAGAGGATGCGCTCCACGTTGGGGAACTCGCCGAGCGAGGCGCTGGTCTCCGGTGGCACGACGGTGTCGGCACCCCCGTGGATCACGAAGGTGGGCAGCGTCAGCCGGGACAGCCTGGACTGCACCCGTCGCATGGCGGCCAGCATCTCGGCGGCCAGCCGGGTGGTGGTCTGGGTGGTGACGAGCGGATCGGCGAAGTACGCCTCCCCCACCGATGGGTCTCGCGAGAGCTGCTCGCCCCGGATGCCGTTGGGGATCCGTAGCCTCGGGGCGATCCGGGACAAGACCCGCGCTGCTTCCCGCTTCCAGCCGGGGACGCGCGCGTCGAGCGCCGGGGCGCTCAGCATCACCAAGTCCGCCGCCGGCCGGCCGCTCAATACGTAATCGAGGATGATCAGCCCGCCCAGCGAGTGGCCCAGCAAGGCTACGGGCAACCTGGTGGAGCGGGCCTCGGACAGGATGGCCTCGACATCCCGGTGGTAGTCGGCGAAGGTCTCCACGTAGGTGCGCGCCCCGTCCGAGATGCCGTGCCCCACGAGGTCGAAGGCGAAGGTGTCCAGCCCCTGCTCGGCCAGGGCCGCACCTACGTGCCGGTAGCGGCCACTGTGCTCGCTGAGGCCGTGCACCATCACCACCGCCGCCCACGGATGAGGGCTATACCACCGCCGGAAAAGGAGAGCACCCTCCGGGCGCCCGCGCAGCATGGCCTCAACCCGCGCTTGATACTGAACCTTCAACCCTGGCTCGAGTCTCCGTCGCCCATGAACCAGGTCGCCACCAGGTCCCGGGCGGCCCGCCCCTCATCGGGACGGCGGACCGGCGTCCGGACGGGCGCCTGGTGGAGGAGATCTGGCTCCTCGTGGGCCTGGCGGGCGATCTCGACCATGGCGTGAGCCATCGCCTCCACCGTGTCGGGGGACTCAGTCTCGGTGGGCTCCACCATCAGCGCCTCTTCCACCACCAGCGGGAAGTAGACCGTGGGAGCATGGAAGCCCCGGTCGAGGAGCGCCTTGGCCACGTCCATGGCCCGCACACCGGTGTCCTTTTTCAACCGGCGGGCCGAGGCCACGAACTCGTGCATGGAGGGCCTCGGGTAGGGGATCTCGTAGTGCCCGGCCACCAGCGACTGCAGGTAGCGGGCGTTGAGGACCGCCCGTTCCGCCACCCGGCGCATCCCATCCCCGCCCAGCGCTCGCATGTAAGCCAGGGCGCGCAGCACGACCAGGAAGTTGCCATGGTGGCCGTGCACCCGCCCGATGGAGGCCGCCGGCATCTCCCAGTCCACTCCGCCGTCCGGGCGGCGCACCGGCAGGGGCCCCGGCAGGTAGCGGGCCAGCCGAGCGGTGACCGCCACAGGCCCTGCCCCCGGTCCTCCCCCGCCGTGGGGAGTGGCAAAGGTCTTGTGCAGGTTGGAGTGAACGATGTCGAACCCCATGTCGCCCGGCCGGGCCACCCCGAGGATGGCGTTCAGGTTGGCCCCGTCGTAGTAGAGCAGCCCCCCCACCTCATGGACCGAGGCGGCGATCTGGGTGATGTCCTCCTCGAAGAGTCCCAGGGTATTGGGGTTGGTGAGCATCAGCCCCGCCACCTCCTCGTCCAGCGCTCCCCGCAGGGCCGCGAGGTCCACCAACCCTCGCTCGTCGGAGGGAACCTGGACCGCCCGGTAGCCGGCCAGGGTGACCGAGGCCGGGTTGGTGCCGTGCGCCGAGTCTGGGATGAGCACCTTCGACCGAGCTCCCCCGGCGGCGTTGTGGTGGGCGCGCATGATGAGAAGGCCGGTGAGCTCTCCGGCGGCACCGGCCGGAGGTTGGAAGGTGGCCCGGGCCATGCCGGTCAGCTCGCAGAGCAGCTCCTCGGCGGCCAGCAACACCTGCAGGGCTCCCGAGGCCAGCTCGGGCGGGGTGGCGGGATGAAGGTTGCGGAAGCCGGGATGCTCGGCAGCCCAGTCGCAGATCTTGGGGTTGTACTTCATGGTGCACGACCCGAGCGGGTAGGCCCCGACATCGATCGCGAAGGTGCGCTGGGCGAGCCGTGTGAAGTGGCCCACCAGGTCCCGCTCCCCCACCTCGGGGAGCGGGAGCGGTTCCTCCCCAGCTTCGGAGAGGTCGAGATCGCGCCGGGGGACGTCGAGGTCGGGCAACGTCCAGGCGCGGCGGCCCTCCACCGAAAGCTCACGGAGCGTGGGCTCGGCGCTCCCGCCCACCAGGGGGGAGGCGGCTGCCCGTCCGGCCGGCTCAGCCATCGGCGAGCACCTGCTTGAGGGCGTCCACGTAGGAGTCCAGTTCGGCCCGGGCCCGCCGCTCGGTCACCGCCACCAACAGTCCCCCCGCCAGGTCGGCGTAGTCGACCGAGAGCGGGATCCCTGCTAGGAAGCCGTGCTCGGCCATCCCGGCCAGGACGTCCTCCGGCTCCATGGGCAGCAGGACCGCGAACTCCCGCACGAAGGGGGCGTCGTTGGCCAGGCGCACCTCCGGGAGCTCCACCAAGCGATCGGCCAGATAGTGCGCCTTCTGGGCGGCCTGCTCCCCTACCTCCCGCAGGCCCCGGGGACCCAGCCAGGCCAGGTGGATGGCGGCCGCCACCGCGTTGAGCGTTTGGTTGGTGCAGATGTTCGAAGAGGCCCTCTCCCGGCGAATATGCTGCTCACGGGCCTGCAAGGTGAGCACGTAGGCCAGACGGCCGTCCTGGTCGACGGTTTGCCCCACCAGCCGGCCGGGAAGGCGGCGCACGTGCGCCAGCTTGGTGGCGAAGAGCCCCACCACCGGACCGCCCAACGACATCGGGCTGCCGAGCGGCTGGCCCTCGGCCACCGCCACGTCGTAACCGGCCGCACCCGGGCGGCGCAGCAGCCCGAGCGTCATCGGGTCGACGGCGGCCACGGCCAGCGCGCCGAGCCGGGCGGCGATCTCGACGGGATGCCGGTAGTCCTCCACCACCCCCAGGTAGTTGGGCTGGCCGACCATCAGCGCGGCCGGCTCGGCTGCCGCCTGCTCATCCCAAGCGGTGCGTCCGCCGACCAGCGGGTGCTCGACCACCTCGACGTCCCGGGCGGCCGCGAAGGTGGCGATGGCTTGGCGGCTGTGCGGGTGAAGGCCCCGTGAGACCCATACGGTCCGGCGCCCGGTCTGGGCCACGGCCAGGTTGACCGCCTCGACCGCGGCGGTGGCGCCGTCGTAGAGCGAGGCGTTGGCCACCTCCATCCCGGTGATGGCACAGACCATCGACTGGTACTCGAAGAGCGCCTGGAGGACCCCCTGGCTGACTTCGGGCTGATAGGGCGTGTAGGAGGTGACGAACTCCGGCCGCAGGGTGAGCGACCGGACCACCGTCGGGAGGAAGTGGTCGTAGATGCCCCCGCCGGCGAAGCACACCAGCCCGCCCCGGTTGGCGGAGGCATAGCGCTCGATGAGCTCCATCAACTCGGCTTCCGCCAGGGGTTCCGGAAGGTCCAGGCTCCGCTGCACCCGGACCTCCTGCGGGAGGTGGCGGAACAGGTCCTCGACATCGTCCAGTCCCAGGTGTTCCAGCACCCGGGCCACATCGGCCTCCGTATGTGGGGTGAAGTCCATCTAGCGTTCCTGCCTGACGAAGGGCGGATCGGTGAGTCGGGCGGCCACCCAGCTGCCTCGCACCTCGACCTCCAGGCGCCCCGTCCCCTCGGTCGGGGGTGGGGCCAGGTAGGCCAGGCCGATGCCCCTGCCCAGCACCGGACTGTAGTTGCCGCTGGCCACCTCCCCCTCGGAGCCCTCGGCCCGCGCCCGGTATCCGTGCCGGGCTATCTCCTTTCCCTCCATCACCAGGCCCACCCGGCGCCGGGGCGGACCCTCCTTGCGCTGCCGCTCCAGCACCCCCTTGCCGGTGAACTCGTGTTCCCAGTCGACCACCCACTCCAGGTCCGCCTCGAGCGGGGTGGTCGAGGCGTCGAGGTCCTGGCCCCACAACGGGTAGCCCATCTCCAACCGCAGAGTGTCTCGGGCCCCCAGGCCGCAGGGCCGGGCGCCTCCCGCCTGGAGAGCCTGGAAGAGCCGGGCGGCGTGATCCACCTCCACCGCCAGCTCCCCCCCGGCCTCCCCCGTATAGCCGGTGCCGGCCGCCCACACCGGGAGGCCGTCGAACTCGGCCCGCTGCACCCGAAAACGCCCGGGCTTCCAGGCCACCAACTCCTCGAGCAGCCCGGGGGCGGAAGGGCCCTGCACCGCCAGGAAGGCCGTGCGGTCCTGCAGCCCGGTCACCTTCACCTCGGCAGGCGCCTCCCGGGCCACCACCCCCATCACCTTCCCGTAGTTGGCGCCGTTGGGAAGCACCCAGTAATCGTCCTCTTCCCAACGCCACACGATGATGTCGTCCTCTACTCCCCCGTCGGCGTTGAGGAGCAGCGTGTACTGTGCCCGGCCCGGCTCGATGCGGGCCACGTCGTTGCAGAGGAGCCGCCGGAGCAGCGCCGTGCTGCCCGCCCCGGACACCTGGAAGCGCCCCAGATGGGAAACGTCGAAGATCCCCACGTGTTGCCGGACCGCCATGTGCTCGACCAGGACGCTCTCGTAGCGGAGGGGCATCTCCCAGCCGCTGAAGTCCACGAACCGGGCCCCCAGACCCTGGTGGAGCTCGTGCAACGATGAGCGGGGCATGCCGGGGGGAGGATAGAGCGTTCTTGTGACGCTTAACCACCCCTAGCGCGGCCAACCGTCACAAGAACGGTTTACGGTTTCAGCCCGCCGTTCGGCGGTCCTCCCCGAGTCGCACCACCTGGGGCGGGCCCGGGAGCCGCCGCGGGGCGGGCGGCCCGTCGAGGTCCTCCGGCTCCTCCAGCCCGTACTTGACCAGCAGGTGGAGATAGTCCCGCTGATAGAAGACCTTGCAGCGAACCTCGGGGTAGAGCTGGCGGAGTCGACGCACCTTGCGGTTCTTCTTGGTGACCAGCTTCTGGTTCATGGTGGTGATCTCGATGTAGAGGCCTTCCTCCGGAAGGTAGAAGTCGGGGGTGAAGTACTGGGTGGGCTCGTAGCGGCGGGTCCAGGCGATGGGGAAGGAACGAGGCTCGTACTCCCAGGGGATACCGTAGAAGTCGAGCAGCCGGGCGAACTGGCGCTCGCTGGGATGGGCGAAGTCCAACAGGTCGGCTGGGGAAGGTTCGATCCCGGTATCTAACTCGTCGCTCAGGTCGCTCGAGCCTCCATGGCCGGTCGAGAGGCCACCTCCTCGGGCTCCTCTTCCGGGAAGAGCTGATGGATCTCCCCCTCCAGCTTGCGCTGCACCGGGCCCACGGCGATGGCGAAGACCCCCTGGCCCTGGGCCAGTACGTCCACCAACTCGTCGGGGCTGTGGGCGGCGTAGATGGTCTGGCCGTCGGAGAGCAGGGTGACGTCGGCCAGCGGACTGTCGCTCTCTACCCGCTCCCTGAGGATGTTCATGGCCTGGCGGATCTTCTTCAGGCTCATCCCCGCGTCGAGCAGGCTCTTGATCACCCTGAGCTGCACGATGTCGAGGAACGAGTAGAGCCGCTGCGACCCGGAGCCCTGGGCCGGGTGAAGGGAGGGCACCAGCAGCCCGGTGCGTGCCCAATAGTCGAGCTGGCGGTAGGTGATACCCACCAAGCGACAGACGTGGGGTGCGCGGTATCCGGTCTCAGTCACCGTCGTTCCTCCTTGTGTCGGCTCCAGCTTACACGCCTGTGATTACTGAGCGGTGAACTTACCGAAGCGGTCCCCAGTTGTCAACAGTTTGTGGATAACCCCAACCGCGGTAGGACCTCACTCCGGCAGCCGGGGGCCCCGGGCCGCCAGGGCCAGGATCGGGTCGAGGAGCCGGACCGCCAGAGGAGCCGCCACCGCCATGAGGAGCACGTAGGCGGCCGCCACCGGCCCCAGCTCGGCATGCAGGCCGGCGGCCACCCCCAAGCCGGCGATGATCAGGGAGAACTCCCCCCGCGCCATCAGCAGGCTTCCGGCCCTCAGTCCTCCGCGCAGCCCGACGCCCCGTCGCCGGGCGCCCCACCATCCGGTGAAGAGCTTGGTCAGCGCGGTGCCCAGCCCCAACAGGAGGGCGATCCCGCTCACCTGGACGATGGTGCCCGGGTCCACCCGCAGCCCGAAGAAGAAGAAGAACACCGCCGCGAAGAGGTCTCGAAGTGGCATCAGCAGGGGCCGGGCGCGATCGGCCGCCGGGCCGGAGAGAGCGATCCCCACCAGGAAGGCGCCGACGGCCGCCGAGATGTGCAGTCGCTCGGCCGCCCCGGCCACCACCATGGTCACCCCGAGGATGGTGAGCAGCAGGACCTCGTCGGAGTGACTGAAGGTGAGCCGGCTGAGCGCCCTCCCGTAGCGAAGCGCCACCACCAGCACCACCGCCACCGCCACCACCGCCACCCCCACCGAGATGGCCGCCCCGGCCAGGCTCCCACCTACCAGGAGCGCCGCCAACAGAGGCAGGTACACCGCCATGACCAGGTCTTCGACCACCAGGACGGAGAGCACGGTGGGCGTCTCCCGGTTGGCGGTCCAGCCCAGGTCGCCCAGGAGCTTGGCCACCACCCCCGATGAGGAGATATACGTGACGCCCCCCAAGAAGAGGGCGCCGATCGTCCCCCACCCCAGCAGGAGGCCGACCGCCAGCCCGGGGAGGAAGTTGAGCCCCAGGTCGAGGAGGCCGACCGGCGCCGAACCCTTCATGGTTTCGATCAGCTCCTGGGCCGAGTACTCCAAGCCCAGCATGAGGAGGAGCAGAACGACCCCGATCTCGCTCCCCACCCGCACGAACTCCTCGGCGATCACCAGCGGAAGGAGCCCTCCCTCCCCCACCGCCAGGCCGGCCACCAGGTAGAGGGGGATGGGCGAGAACCCCAGTCGGCCTCCCAACCGGGCCAGCACCGCCAGAGCCACGATGACGCCGCCCAGCTCCAGGAAGAGGGCGGCCGGCACCGATCAGCCGGTGCGCAGGATCTCGGTGAGCGCCTCGATCCCCTCGGGGGTTCCCACCACCACCAGCGTGTCCCCACCATCCAGGCCGAAGCCGGGCCCGGGGGCGGGAAAGGCCTGCTCACCCCGTAGCACCGCCACCACCGAGACGCCGGTGCGGGTCCGCACCCGGGCGTCGGCGATCGTGCCACCGGCATACGGGGAGTCCTCGCCCAGCGCCAGCCAATCGATCGCCAAGCCCTCCACCCTCTGCTGGAGGTCGGCCAGGTGGGCGGTGATGCGGGAGCCTCCCAGCAGCTCGGCCAGGATGTGGCTCTCCTCCTCGTCGAGGCTCAAGGTCTCCCGGCTGGTGTCCGGGTCGCCGGTCTCGGCGATGAACAGCTCCCGGCGGCCGCTGCGGTAGTGGACGACCCCGAGCCGCTCGCCATCCTTGCTGGTGAACTCGTAGCGGAGGCCCACGCCGGGAAGGGTGATCTCCTCGATCTCCGGCACTCGATCAGCTGCCCTCGTGGAAGTCCTCGGGGGTGACCTGCTCGAGGAACTCTCGAAAGCGCTCGACCTCCGCCTCTTCATCGTCATCGCGGATCTCCACCCCGGCTTCCTCGAGCACGTCGGCCGAGGCGAACAGCGGAGCTGAGGAGCGGGCGGCCAGAGCGATGGCATCCGAGGGTCGAGAAGAGACGTGCACCTCCTTGCCGTCGACGGAGAAGACCAGGTCGGCGAAGTAGATCCCGCTCCGCAGCTCGGTGACCACCACCCGTGCCACCTCGGCCCCCAGCGACTCGGTGACCGCCTTGAGCAGGTCATGGGTCAGGGGCCGCTGCGGCTTGACCCCTTCCAGGGCGTAGGCGATGGCGGTCGCCTCCATCGCCCCGATCCAGATGGGGAGGAAGCGGGTCCCGCCGACCTCCCGCAGCAGGACGATGGGCTGGTTGCTGGGAAGCTCGATCCGGACCCCCACGAGCTCCATGGGAACGCCCTCGCTGATGATTTAACCTCCTTCTCCGTGGACGCGCCCTTGGGGGAAAGCTCCCCTCGCTTGTCCCTCGAGGACTGAAATGAGACGGCTTCCCCCGAGGGGTGCTCCGGAGGCCTGACGACCACA